>NZ_JACJQB010000011.1 GCF_014696385.1 Pseudanabaena mucicola FACHB-723 | reverse complement strand
CCCTGACTTTTGTCGTCTGCACAGATGGCTAAACGATTACCCTTCACAGCCATGATGAAGTCTTTTTTGACTCGTTGTTTAATGTATTGCATATTTTCTTTCCTGCTGAACCAACTATCTGTCAATACATAACTAAATTTCAAGCGATTCTGGCAGCAGACATGGAGCATCTTTCGCATCATCTCATTTTTACTTTCCTCGGATACCAATTTGACCTTTCCTGTTTTGGGATCGGTTACTTCTTTCGACTTGTGTACAATTTCATAAGCCACGGGTAAGCTGATGTCTTGGTTGTGGTAGATGCAGTTGAGGATGTTTATGCCTTTGATACTGCGGTTATGACTATGGTCAAAGTACCATCCGACGATGGGGTTTTCATCGCTGTATGGTTTTGGTTCCAGAGTGTCATCAAAAATTAACACCCCTTCTTCGCTTTCATACTTGCGGATTGTCGGTTTCACCAGTTGCCATAATTCAACTGACCCTCCTGTACATTGTCTCAACCGACTTGTAATTTGGTCATGGCTCAGTTCTCCCTCTAGTAACTCGGATAGTCCTGTTGCCGTTACTTTTTCAAAACTACTGATTAGGTAATCTGAGTATAGGTCTAAGAATTTCCTGTCCATACCTGTTTACCCATTTCTAACCCTATCTTTACTTTACTCCTTCTTCCTTCCACGTAACATCAGTTATAAAGAATGAAAAGTAGTGGCAATTCATGAATTGCCACTACTCAATTTGGCAATCTTTCGCCAATTTGCGTAAGATCCACGGCATAACCACCTGTGACTAGATAAACAACATCCGCGATCGCGCCAATTTTACGGCTGAGACCACCAAGCCGATCGCGAAATATTCTCCCCAATTTATATTCGGGAACGAGTCCCCATCCCACCTCTTCAGACACAAATGTAATATCGACTGCACAGACTTGAATTGCTTCTAATAATTCATTCTCAATCTTTACCCAAGACTCTTCATTTTCTTCCAAAAGGTTTGCTAGCCAAGTCCCCAATGAGTCCACCAGAATATATGCTGATTGATCTTCAATTTTCAAAATACTTTTAGCGAGTTCAATGGGAACTTCCAAAGTTTGCCAACTCTCAGGACGACGATCACTATGTTTCTGTAAACGAGCTTCCCATTCCGTGTCATCGGGATAACGAGTCGCCGTGGCGATATAAATTATATTTTTTTGGACATTTTTTTGCGATCGCAATGCCAGATGTTCCGCCCATTCACTTTTGCCTGAGCGAGTTGCGCCCGTTACCAGAGTAATCATCTTTGTTACCATCAATAGCCCGTTGCTATACTATTACGATATCGCTCATCGTAGGAAAACATCATGACTCCAGCGATCGTTACTACCACTGAGAATGGGGTTTTCAAATTAGCAATGACTTTATTTGCCAAAGACACCCGCACATTGCCACTTTTGCCAGAGTTTTCCTGTCTGATATCCCAGATTTTTGAGTGATTTAGGATTGAGGCAAAAGAACACATCGTAATGACAATTCATGAATTGTCATTTTTGCGTAAGTTCTATGGTTTTACTACTTTTAGTCTATTTTAGTGGAAATTTACATTTGACTGAAATCTCAAAATTGCTTTCGGCTGAGGCTTTGGTAAGAATGGGAATGCCTGCTTCACCGCTAATTTTTAAACCAAATTTGAGGTTGACTTCTTCGACTTGGGCATCACCGAGGTTCTTGAATGCACCGATCGCATATTTTGTGTAGAAGCGAATCGTTTCATGAATCTCTTGCAAACTTTTGATTGCATCTTCTTTAATTCCGTAAGATTCCCGATCGCTATCTGTATCTACTGGCTGCTCATCTTCGGATTCAGAGATCTCAATAGCGAGAATTTCGCCATCTTCCTGTTCGATGTAAATTTTGTGAGCCATAGCAATTGTTACTACTATTTTGTGAGATTTGCCTGTATTCTAGTTGCACAAGGTCGCGATCGCAATAAATCAGTAAGTTATGGCTAGATATGCACTAGTAGTAGGTATTTCTGAATATAAGCATTTACCATCGCCGCTTAGTAAAACCTTGGGGGATGCGGAGTCAGTAGCGAATTTGCTGCGATCGCATGGTGATTTTCAAGAAGTAACTTTGCTGAATACGCCCAAATTGATTAAGGCTGATTTGTTTGCTCAGTTAAATCAGTTGTTAATTGAACAGGCAACGGGTAGCGAAGTTTTGATCTATTACACGGGGCATGGGGTACTGGTTGAAGATTGTGGCGTAAAACAGGGATATTTAGCGCCATCGGATTGTAAAGCAACGAAGGAAAGCGTAACTGATGGGATTCCCTTTGCGGGTTTGAATAATTTAATTGCGCGATCGCCTTTGAGTAGTTTGGTAATGTTTTTGGATTGCTGTCACAGTGGCGCTTTGTTGCAAGCGATCGTGGAGAGTTTTACGGCTTTTAACAAGACGGATAAGGATTATTTGCTGATTTCGGCTTGCCGAGATTTTGAAGAGGCGGCGGCGATGAAGAAGGAAGCCCACAGTATTTTTACAGGGGCTTTGCTAGAGGCTTTGTCGGAATCGCGCCAAAATGATGAGGGCAAAATTAATTCGGGTAGTTTGTTTGGGTTTATTTCCGATTGCCTGAAGCAAAAACAACAGGAACCGCGACAACTTGGTTACGGTCGAGCGATGGAAATCGTCAATTATCGACAGGTTGTGAGTCAAAAAGTTATTGATGAAACTTGTCCCTATGTGGGTTTGAATGCGTTTGATGAGTCAACGGCGCAATGGTTCTTTGGGAGAGAGACGGCGTTTAAGCGTTTGATGTTGAAAATTGAGCAGAGTCCATTTGTGTTTGTGGTGGGGGTGTCGGGGAGTGGTAAGTCATCGCTGGTGAAGGCAAAATTAATTCCTGAGATGAAGCGGCGAGGTCATCGAATTTTGTTGATGAAGCCTTGGTCAAATCCAATTCAAAAGCTAAAGGATGTTTTTGCGGAGCTATTGGAAGAGACGGGGACGGATGTTATTGAATTTGAGCAGTGCATTGATACTGAGGGATTGTTCGCGGCGATCGCGGATCTACCAAAACCGATCCTGTTGGTGATCGATCAGTTTGAGGAAGTGTTTACAGTCTGCTCGCAGGTGGCTGAGCGGCGCAAATTTATCCAGATGTTAGTAGATGTGGCGCAAACGCAAACTGCGGATTTTTGGGCGGATTTTGTGGTTGTGGCGACAATGAGAATTGATTTTTTGGCGGACTGTACCTATGCCAATCTGGATGCGATCGTGAATGAGCAGATGGTGGTGATTTCAGGGATGAGTGAGGATGAGCTAAGGGATGCCATTGCTAAGCCTGCGGAAACTCAGGGCTATCAACTCAGTGATGGTTTGTTGGATGCGATCTTGCAGGATATCGAAGCGGAGCCGAACTGTTTGCCGCTTTTGGAGTTTGCGTTGCAGGAGCTTTGGGAAAATAGAAATCGCCAGCAGCGTCGCCTAACTCTTGATGGATATCGGCAAATGGAGCGACTGAAGGGGGCGCTCAATCGTCATGCGGATCGACTCTATAAGAATCAATCGGCAAGTGGTCAGGAATGGATGCGGCGGATCTTTTTGAAGTTGGTGCGGACAGGAAAAGATGCGAAGGATACGCGGCAACGGGAGCGGCGGCAGGTGATTTTGGATTTGGCGGGGGATGATGGGAATGCGCGTAAGGAAATTGAGCGGATTTTGAAGTCCCTTGAGGGCAAGAGTGGGCGCTTGCTGGTGGCGAGTGAGGAAAATGGAGTGGCGATCGTGGATCTGGCGCATGAGGCGATGATGGAGGGTTGGCAAAGGTTTGCGGTATGGAGATCGCAGGATCGGGATTTGCGAAGACTGGGCGATCGAGTGAAGGATGCTTTTGAGGAATGGATGGGTAAGGGGAAAAATGAGGATTATTTTTTGCCGAATGGGTTGATGTTAGAGGTGCGTGAACAGTGGGAACAAATTGCGCCTGAGTTAGCGCCGATGGTGCAGGAATATTATCATCTTAGCGAACAACATTCTACGGATAAGATCACATTTATTGAAAGGAACTTAACGGAACTCAAGCTGCGAGAAGAGGCGATTAGAATTATCAATTTTCTATCTATTCATCCTTTAAGTGCAACTATTCATACAATTCAGTGTATTGGGGAAAACTTAAACCATCTAGAAAATGACATTATTGCACCGTTGAAAAGCTTGTTGTTTTCCTTAGTTGAGCTTTCAAGGGAAACAAATTGTTGGCATGGACATCGATTCTTAGTTAGGTGTGTTACATATAGTCCTGACGGCAAATATATTGCATCTTGTGGTGATGACCGAACAATTCGTTTATGGGATTTACAAGGGAATCAAGTTGGTCAATCTTTTCAATGCAAGAGTATTGTTAATTCTGTAGCCTTTAGTCCTGATGGAAAATATATTGTTTCTGGCAATACTGACAAAACTCTCTGTATATGGGATTTAAAAGGAAATCAGATTGGTCAACCTTTTCAAGGACATACTAGTTGTATCTGGTCAGTAGCCTTCAGTCCTGATGGAAAATATATTGTTTCTGGCGGTTTTGATAAAACTCTCTGTTTATGGGACTTACAGGGAAATCAAATTTGGCAAATTTTTCAAGAGCATGAATTTAGCGCAAGATCAGTAGTATTCAGTCCTGATGGAAAATATATTGCATCTAGTAGTGATGGCAAAACTATTCATCTGTGGGATTTAAAAGGAAATCAGATTGGTCAACCTTTTCAAGGACATACTAGTTGTATCTGGTCAGTAGCCTTCAGTCCTGATGGGAAACACATTGCATCTGGTAGTGATGATAAAACTATTCGTCTGTGGGATTTAAAAGGAAATCAGATTGGTCAACCTTTTCAAGGACATACTAGTTGTATCTGGTCAGTAGCCTTCAGTCCTGATGGGAAACACATTGCATCTGGTAGTGATGATAAAACTATCCGTCTGTGGGATTTAAAAGGAAATCAAATTGGACAGCCATTTCAAGGACATACTAGTTTTATCTGGTCTGTAGCATTTAGTCCTGATGGAAAATATATTGTATCTGGCAGTCATGACACATCAATTCGCATTTGGATTGTTGAAGGAGTCCAGAAACTAAGCTCTTATAATGAGCATAGAGGGTATATTAGAAAAGTAGAGTTCAGTCCTGATGGTAAACATCTCTTCTCAAGTAGTGATGACAAAACTATAAAATATTGGGACTTATATAATAATCGGGTTACCAGAAATTTTGTAAATCACAGCCCAGTTTATGCAGTTAGCCCAGATGGGAAATATATTGTCAGTAGTAATGATGACAAAGCACTAATTTTACTAGATTTAGATGGTGAACAAACCAGTCAAACGTTCCAAGCACATGAACATTTTGTTAATTCATTGGCATTTAGTCCCGATGGATTACATATTTTATCTAGCTGTTATCATAATGTTTTCTATCTATGGAATTTAAATGGAAAAGAAGTTGCCAAATTTAAACATGAGAATGAAATGTCTTGGGTTATGTCAGTTGCATTTAGCCCTGACGGTAATTACATTGTGTCTGGTGGCTCCGACAATACACTATGCCTGTGGGACTTAAGCAGTAATCAGATTGGACAACCTTTCATAGGACATGAGCATTGGATTATGTCGGTTGCATTTAGTCCTGACGGTCAATACATTGTCTCTGGTAGCTCCGACAATACACTACGCCTATGGGACTTAAATGGTAATCAAATTGGACAGCCTTTTCAAGGGCATAAGAACGGGGTTTTATCAGTAGCGTTTAGTCCTAATAGCAAGCACATCATTTCTGGCAGTTCCGACAACACCCTACGGCTATGGGACTTAAGTGGCAATCAAATTGGACAACCTTTTCAAGGGCATCTAGGCTTTGTGAGATCAGTGACTTTCAGTCCTGATGGCAAGTACATCGCCTTTGGTAGTGATGATATGACACTGCAATTGTGGCAAGGTGGCGATTGGTATGACTGGCTAGAGGTATGCTGTAACCGATTGCGCTACCATCCCGTTTTCAAAAATCCCACCGATGATCTGGCGCGATCAGCCTGTGAGGTCTGCCGCAAGTACGTCTGGGGTAAGGAAAAAGTAGAAAGGAAAAAGGAATAGGACTTACGCATAATAAATCGCTAAAGCCTTACTAAGCTCCTGAAAAACTGGGTCAGAGAATGGATGAAAATCATCTGACCATTTAGCCGTGAGACTGCATAGCAAACGAAATTGTACTGGCGTTGGTGGCAAATTTACACGCTCAACAGTGACCTTAACATTCTGAGGGCGATCGCAAACCAACTCAAAAAAATCTTGAGTAAAATAACGCGGACAATAGCCCACAAAATGTAAATCCTCAGTGCGTAAAATCAAAGCCCGTGAGTCAAACTCGTTTTGAACATCATGGGTAATCAGTAACCTTGTCCCCACTTCCAAAGTTCGCACATATTGTTCAACATCACTAGGAAAATGTCTTAAACCATGCGCGAAAAAGTGAACATGATAAACCCCATTTTCATCACGCTCAGGACAAGGAAACACCTCAAAGCTATCAGTCTGACGCTTACCACCACTACGCGCCAACAAAGCGATCGGATCATCTTGGTGAGCAGGAATATTTAACCACTGCACAAAATCTTGATAGTCAGGACGCGATCGCTTTAGCAGACGATTGGCAAACAGAGGGAAAAGTTCAGGCGAAGTATAGTGATGGTCAAAATCAGGAAAAGACCAGATCGGTTGAAAATTAGCCTCTTTTTCAGCTTTTCTCGCACCCTGAATATAGACAAAGTGATACATCCCATCTTCATGGGTCAGCTTTCCCACAGGAAACCAAGTACGGGTGATTGAATCTTGCCAAGCTAAAAATAGAGTTTTCAATACCAACGATCTCGTTAATTTAGTAGTCTGTTTTTGTTTATTTCTAACATTTTTAAGCTAAACTCCACAGCCACAGGGGAAATCCGATGCTCTGGTATCTGCCTAAAGATAGACTCTACATCTTGAATAGGGACTTAGGCTAGTTGGTCTAACCATATTTTCGCTGATATTGAATATTTCTTGGCGATCGCCTGAAACAAATCAAAGGTCAGCATTGGCTTGCGATCGCTAGAGTCACGGTACATCGCAGACCTTGATTTCTCGACATAACTTTTAACAGTTTGACTCCGTAAATAGTTTTGGCGCTTTACATCTAGCAACTCTCGCCCCAAACAAGCAGCATGATCGTAAGTTGGGGCTAGGTGCGGTATCCCCTCTGGCAGTTTAATCACAAATCCCCAATTCTCATGATGGCGATCGCCATTGCTAATCCATGCATCTAAAAGCAAATAACCCACAAATACAGATACAGCAGCATCAATTCCTGTGGGTGGATTCCAATCAAGGGGAATCCTCAAACCTAAGCTTTTCAATGCATCAAGAACAATAGTTAACGTATGCTGAGATGCTTTATAGGTTCCATCTCTAGGATAACTCGATACCATCCCCCCAAGAATATCGTTACCATGAACCAGTGCTGTATCCTTTGACAAAAAATTAGTTGCAATCACCCCATTACGGTTTTGCCAAGTAGCTAGTTCATAGTTTGCATGGGGTAAGCCTAATAATTCAGCAAGTTCAGCAGCAACTTTTTCAGACCAATCTTCACCCGTATCAGGACGAACCTGTTTAAAAAGACATTTACCTAAATCTGGATGTTTAAACCAAAATTTGAATTTACTACCCATAGCCTCTTCAGACTCAGCCGCATCCTCTGGAACCTCAATAATTTGAAACCGATTACTCATCCAAACTACTACACCTAGCCATCGGCTTAGACTTACTGAACTTCATCAGTATTATCTCCTAGAATAATACCCTAGGGGCTGGTTAGTAGCCAATCGCCTAGTTCGTGCTTCTTACCGATTGTTATACTATTACGATATCGCTCATCGTAGGACTCCATCATGGCTCAAGCGATCGAACTTCCCACTCCTCTCCAATAATTCTCCAGAAGAAAAACTACTCTGGACAAGTGCGGACTTAGAACTCATGCCCAACAACAACCGTTATAAAATTGTTATTTGCCAGAGTTTTCCTTTCTAATACCCCAGATTTTTGAATAGTTTTATGAAACAAGTTTTTGATAGGTTTTATAGCATCGCTGCGATCGCAATATGTAGCCTTGGCTCTAATTGTGTTGATGTCAAATCTGCCCAAGCCCTCGAAGAAGGACTTTACTGGGGTGGCGGTTCGCGATACATCAGCATTTTTAAGCAGGCTAATTCCAAACCTAATTCCACAGACAATCTTAACACTAGCCTCATACCTGAAGGCGATCGCTATTGCTACATGGGAACTTCATCCAATGGCACAATGATCGCTTCTCTCAATCTCAAAATTCCACGCTATCAAACAGGAATTGACTACGAAGTTTATACATTGCAAGGCTTAAGTAACCTTGCCATTCAGCAATATGCTGCCAAAAGAGATCAGATTATCTTCGGCAAATTAGTAGGACGCTTTGTGCGTGGTGGATTGGTATATCAACGCGAGGGTGATGGGAGAATAGAACGATCGCCTGAATTGCAAGCATGTCTCAATTCCCGACAGCCCTATTTCAAACAAATCTTATCAGGACGCGATCGCAGGTAAAAACATCATGGTTACTCAACTTGCTCAGAAAACTTACACCGTTGATGAATATCTAGAACTAGAAGTTGTTTCAGACATTCGTAGCGAATACCGTAATGGAGAAATTATCCCAATAACTGGTGGCACACCCAATCACAACGACATTTCTGGTAATTTATACTTACTACTAAAGCCGTTGTTAAAAGAAAAAGGATTTAGAGTATTTCATGCCGATCAAAGACTTTGGATTCCTGAGGCAAAGATTCATACCTATCCTAATGTGATGGTTGCGCCTAAGCCTCTAGAAATGCAGGATCAGCGTAAAGATACTATTACTAATCCTTGCTTCATTGCGGAAGTATTATCTACGTCTGCCCAAAACTACGATCACAGTGAAAAATTTGCCGCCTATCGATCAATACCCACTTTTCAGGAATATTTATTAATCGATCAGTATCGTATTCATGTCGAGCATCATGTCAAAACTGCGGTCAATCAATGGTTATTTTCGGAATATGATGACCCGACCGTAATAATTTCTTTAAGATTTGCCGATTTACAAATTCACATAGCCGATCTTTACGACAATATTGATTTTGATTAACCCAATCTATTGCAATAGTTAAATTTTACAGCACACCCTATTTCTAGGCACAAGGACTAGCTTTAGAGTGCTATGATTTCTCAATGCTAGGAGTGTCTGTGCAAACCAGACTGAGAGCAAATCCTTAGAACCTGAACCGACTGACATCGGCGTAGGAAAGCACATTATTTGAGGAAATTTACATGACAGTTGGACTAAAGCTTAACTCTGCACCCACAAGGCGCGGAGAATATCGCGGTACGCAAATGCATTGCGCTCGTCAAGGCATCATCACCGAGGAGATGCAGTATGTAGCATGGCGTGAAAATCTGCCCGTGGAATTAGTACGCGCCGAGGTTGCTCGCGGTCGGGCAATTATTCCCGCCAACAAAAATCACGCTAATCTTGAGCCAATGGGTATTGGCATCGCCTTCCGATGCAAAGTTAACGCTAATATCGGGGCATCACCTAACTCGTCCAATATTGACGAAGAAGTTGCCAAACTGCATCTATCGGTAAAATATGGCGCGGATACCGTCATGGACTTGTCTACAGGTGGCGGCGACCTTGACGTAATCCGTACTGCGATTATCAACGCTTCTCCAGTTCCCATTGGTACAGTTCCCATTTACCAAGCTCTCGAAAGTGTGCATGGCAGAATGGAAAACCTCACCGCAGATGATTTTCTCCACATTATCGAGAAGCACGCTGAGCAGGGTGTGGACTATCAAACCATCCACGCAGGAATCTTGATCGAGCATTTGCCCCTAGTCAAAAATCGACTCACAGGCATTGTGTCTCGCGGCGGTGGTATTCTCGCTCGCTGGATGTTGCATCATCACAAGCAAAATCCTCTCTACACCCACTTCAATGACATCATCGAGATCTTTAAGAAGCATGATGTTTCCTTTAGCTTAGGTGATTCACTCCGCCCCGGATGTTTACATGATGCCTCCGATGCTGCTCAACTTGCAGAATTGAAAACTCTCGGGCAGCTTACCCGCCGTGCATGGGAACATGATATTCAAGTCATGGTCGAAGGGCCTGGGCATGTGCCGATGGATCAGATCGAGTTTAACGTGCGTAAGCAAATGGAAGAATGCTCCGAAGCTCCTTTCTATGTGCTTGGGCCTCTAGTGACAGACATTGCCCCTGGTTATGACCACATCACTTCGGCGATCGGTGCAGCGATGGCGGGTTGGTATGGTACTGCCATGCTTTGCTATGTCACGCCAAAAGAGCATCTTGGATTGCCCAATGCTGAAGATGTGCGTAATGGATTGATTGCATACAAAATTGCGGCTCATGCTGCCGATATTGCCCGTCATCGTCCCAATGCTCGCGATCGCGATGATGAGCTATCGACTGCGCGTTACAACTTCGATTGGAACAAACAGTTTGAATTGTCTCTCGATCCTGAACGCGCTAAGGAATATCACGATGAGACTTTACCTGCGGATATTTATAAGACCGCAGAATTCTGTTCTATGTGTGGACCGAAGTTCTGCCCAATGCAGGAGAAAGTAGATGCGGAAGCAATTACTGAGCTAGAGAAGTTTTTGGCTAAGGAAAAGGAAACAGTAGCTTCAGTCTAATTCGAGCTAAATTTTTTCTAAATAGGGATAGGTGCATTGCACCTATCCCTATTTTTTGCTCACCAAGCAATGACTTGCGTCACAACTTTGGTTATCAGTTTCGTTGGGACAAAAAACCAGAATTGAGCGTTGCCACTCAATTCTGGTTTTGGTTGGCGCTCATGCAGATGAATACAGCTATAACTGTTAAACTGATGCCTGTGTGAATTATCAAAGTTTTACGCTAAACTTAATATTCCCTTAATTCTCTTAAACTTTCGGACAACTACTATTATGTTTTGGGCGGATAAATTTGCAGCAGATGCAAGCGGCGATCGCATTATCGTTAATGACTCTAAAACTCCCTCTGGTCGAGTTCATGTCGGCTCATTGCGCGGGGTTGTAATTCATGATGCGATCTATCGCGCCCTCAAACATGCAGGCAAACCAGTTACTTTTACCTATGGTGTGGATGACTACGATGCTCTAGATACCGTACCGCACTACCTCGACCAAGAAAAATTTGCGCCCTATCTGGGCTATCCTCTTTGCAATGTGCCATCGCCTGAAGTCTCCGCAACGGACTATGCTAAATACTTCATGGGTGAGTTTTTAGAGGTGTTTGATCATTTAGGGGTGCGTCCTGAAATTTATTACCTACGAGATCTCTACCGTTCGGGCAAGATGAACAAATATATTGATTTGTTCTTAAACAATGCTCATCTTGTGCGTGAAGCCTATAAAGAAGTCAGCAAAGCTGATCGCCCTGACAATTGGTATCCTTTCCAGACTATTTGCGAAAACTGCGGCAAAATCGCAACTACGGTAGTCACTGATTACCAAGATGGCAAGGTTTTTTACACTTGTCAGCCCAATGCCATGGAATATGTCAAGGGTTGTGGTCATTCTGGTTGGATGTCACCTTTTGATGGCAATGGTAAATTGCCTTGGAAGGTGGAATGGGTCGCTAAATGGGAGGTTGTTGGGGTATCGATTGAGCTAGCAGGTAAAGACCATTCCCAAAAGGGTGGCTCTCGCGATGTGGCTAACTCGATTTGTCGTAAGGTTCTCAAAAAGAATCCACCCACTCATGCGCCCTATGAGTTTATTTTGGTGAATGGAACGAAGATGAGTTCTTCTAAGGGTGTCGGCTCTAGTGCGAAGGAGATTGCGAACCTGTTACCTCCTGAACTATTGCGCTTTTTGATGTTGCGGACGCAGCCTCGTAGTGTGATTAATTTCATGCCCAACTATGAGACTGTAACTCGACTCTTTCGCGACTACGATACTTTAATTGCTAAGTATCAGTCAGATACACCTAAAGATGAAAAGGCTCAAGAGGAATTAGTCCCACTCATCTATTCGCAGTTGAATACGGAAGAGCAAGTTGAGGGATATCAAGCCTTTGACTTCAGTACCTTGATTTCATTGCTACAAATTCCCCACCTTGATTTGGAAGCAGAAATTGCGGCGAGAAGTGCTGACCCTTTGACTGATCGCGATTGGTCAGTTGTCCGCGATCGCATTCGTGTGGGTAAGCAGTGGCTACAGGACTACGCGGATGAAGAGGAGAAGTTAGTTCTTTATTTAGATTCGATGCCAGACAAGGTCAATAATCTCGATAATGAGCAGGTTAAATATCTAGAGGCATTGGTGACTAATCTGGAAGGTGATGTGAAATGGGGCGATGGTGAAGAATTACAAACTTTACTATTCAGTACATCGAAACAGATTGAAGTCTCACAAAAGAGTGCTTTCGCCGCGGTTTATTACACATTCTTGAATAAAGAGCGTGGACCGAAAGCGGGAAGTTTACTTTCCTATCTGGATAAGGGCTTTGTAATTCAGCGTCTCAAAGATGCGATCGCAATACATCGTTAACCTCAGCTTGAGCCGTCCGCGTAGCGGACGGCAAGCCTTATGTACTAGTTTAACTGGGCAATTAGTAACTCGGTGGCATCTTGCCATGGCACAGGACGGCTGAATAAATATCCCTGCACGGCATCACAATTATGCGATCGCAAAAATTCTAGTTGCTCTTTGCGCTCCACCCCCTCGGCAATAGCTCTGAGATTGAGGTTATGCGCCATGGCAATAATTGCGGAAGTAATTGCCGCATCATCCTGATTATCTGGGGTTTCGCGAATAAAACTAGCATCGATCTTCACTTTGCTGACGGGTAACAACCGTAAATAACTTAGGGATGAATAACCAGTGCCAAAATCATCAATCGAGATATTTATTCCATATGATTTCAACTTCTTGAGCATTGTGATTGTCGTTTCTTGATCTTGCATGACCAAACTTTCGGTAATCTCAATTTCTAAATACTGGGGATCGAGATCTACCTCCTTGAGGATTTGGAGGATTTGCTCGCAAAGATCGGTAACTTGGAACTGCTTAGCCGAGAAATTCACAGCAATTCTGATCGGTGGGAGACCTTGTCTTTGCCATGTACGATTCTGTTGGCAAGCAGTTCGCAATACCAATTCACCAAGACGCACGATCAGCCCATGCTCTTCCGCCGCAGGGATAAATTGGTTAGGGGGAACCCATCCCAATTCAGGATGTAACCACCGCACTAACGCCTCCATGCAATCAATCTCACCTGTGACTAGATTGATTTGCGGTTGATAAAACACTTGAAATTCGGAACGTTCAAGGGCTTGGCGAATTCCATTTTCGATTGCCACATACTCTTTAACCTTTGCACCGATGGCATGGTTATAGAGTTGATAGTGATTGCGCCCACGCTCTTTGGCTCGAAACATTGCCGTATCAGCATTTTGCATCAGAGACTCTTCATTCATGCCATCACTAGGATAGAGACTAACACCAATACTCGTACCAATGTATAGAGCCATTTCCTGCACAAAAAAAGGTGACTCAAAGGATTGTAAAATTTGCCGCGCAAATTGATGAATTGATTCGACACTCTGCAACTCAGGGACAAAGATCATAAATTCATCACCCCCCATTCTTGCTAAAAATGTATCGCCAATCATACAGTCGTTCAATCGCTTGGCAACTTCAACCAGCAATCGATCGCCTGCCGCATGTCCCATCGTATCGTTGACTAGCTTAAATCGATCCAGATCGAGAAACATGACTGCTAGTAGTGGCGGCAAGGTTTTGAGGAGAGCAGCATCTTTTTTTTCTATGGATACATCGTCAAATGTATCGGTATTCTTCGCAAAATATTGTTCTAATCTCTCCCCAGCTTTATGTAAAGCAATCGCGAGGTGAGTGCGAAATAGCACTCGATTTGGCAAACCAGTTAGAGAATCATGAAAGGCAAGATGTTCAATTTCCGCCTTGGAACGCTTACTTTCGGTAATATCCTCAACCGTGCCTTCAAAATATAGAATATTGCCTGAGCTATCAAAAACAGCATGGACATTTTCCGAAGTCCAGATAATCGAACCATCTTTTCGATAAGCCTGTGCTTCAAACTGTTTCACATCGCCCTGTTCCTTTAAAAGTTGGATCAATGTGTCACGACATTGAGGATCAACATAAATTTGATGCTGAATATCAGTAATATTGGTGATTAATTCTTCGGGAGATTCATAGCCATATATTTTGGCAAGCATCGGATTGGCAATTAAAAACTTGCCATCAAGGGATGATTGGGAAATGCCTTCGATCGCATTTTCAAAAATGCTACGGTACTTAGCCTCAGCCTTCTTGAGAGCTTCCTCAGACTGGATTTTTTGCGTGACATCATTAACTAAAATCAATTCACAATTGCGATCGTGATAGGAAAAAGTATGGGCTGAGACCTCTACAAAAATTTGAGTACCATCTTTTTTACAATGCCGCCAAACTTCAGGCACACTGAAGCCGATGGATACTTGAGAGATGGTTTGCAACAGTTTGGGAATATCTTCAGGGGGGCGAATGTCAGTGATTTGCATAGCGAGAAACTCTGCTTCGCTATAGCCATAGTGATTGATCGCCGCTTGGTTTACCGACAGAAACTTTAAGGTTTCCATATCGTAAATCCACATTGGATGCGGATTATTTTCAAATAAGTAACGGGTGCGCTCTTCTAAACTCTGTTGATCTTGAAATGTAGTTTTGCAGCCGGTAATATCTTCAAATCTGCTAATAAAATGGAGTTGTCGAGCATGATCGTAATTCAGATCCGTACTTTGGAGGATTTTAACGATTTGCCCGTCTTCGCGTAGATAGCGGACATTGAGGCAGAAATTCCCTATTTCTCCTGACAATAATCTTTCTTTGAGAAAATAATAGGCAGAAATATCATCGGGATGACAAATCTGTTGATAGGTAAGTTGAGAGATCTGAAGCTGGTCATAGCCCAACAAATCGCAAAAGGAAATACTGCCCTTGGTAATACAGTCATCTAAGGTTGTAAAAAAAATCCCGACCGTACTGTTCTCCAAATGTTTGGCAATACGTGTCAAGTTACTAACTCGCTCTTGTTCGAGAAGTTGTTGATAAACGGGATGAAGATGTTTATACCTTTCAGTCAACGCTTTGCACCTTGTCGATCTTGATGAAGTTATGGTTTGACTGTGATCTGTATGGTCTCAAGTGAGTACAACAAGATGACACAAAATGTCGTGAACTTGCCTTAAATTTTACAACAATTTGCTGAGATTCTGGGGTTTTATGTCCTAAGCAAAACTTGCTTTGCTATATGCCAAATCCAAAGACAAATCAATAATTTGCTGACTTGATAGGGGGACTGGTAATAGTTCAATTTCGGCACGATCGCCAAAAGCTTGAATACGTTTGGCGATTGCTTCAGTAATTCCGCCTGCGGTTAAAAAATAGGGCAGTACATCAATGTGACTGACACCCTGTGCGATTAAGTTCTCTATTTGGGCTTCAATTTTTGGCTCTACCCCCCAATAGGCAACGATCGCCTGACTGGGTTCTGCTAGGCTCTCGACAACTTGATTTGCAACCGCCCGACGGCTACCATGGGCAATCAAAATACGTCCATGATTTGGTGATGGGCTGACAGGGTGATCATATTTCTCAAATTTTTCAAAGTGTTGCTTGAGTAAATTGGGAATTTGGGAATTTGTACCTAAGTGGTCAACTGTCCACAAAATCGCGCCTTGGCTAAATCTGGGGAATTGGGCTTGTAGTTCTTGTTTTGCGATCGCAACTTGAGCAGGAATATCCTCGCTAACATGCACGCCTTCCAATAAAAACAAAGGCAAAATTATAATTTCGGAAGTCCCCCCTGCCATGACTTCAGAGCCGAACTGAATCAACTGTTGCGCCAAACTTAATTCCTGTCCTTCCAAACAACCGCCACCGATCTTATGTGGTGGGACATGGGTAATTTGCGATCGCGCAACGGTGATTAGGTTATACAGAGCCAACCAAGAACGGCGATCACTACTACCATGGGTCACAAAAAAAAGCGCTGCGTCGTTCATATCTGTCTCGTTCTGTTCATTGCTGTTCAGTATAATTATGAATGTCTGGCTAGACAGGCATTCATAATTATCATAATTACACTGAGTAACGCATATCGAAACTATTTACGGAAAAACCCAAGGACTGAAGGCGCATCAACTCAAGCAGTTAGATCGACTCTACCGATCGCGCTTACCTCAAGATAGCCTCACCACCCCTGAGTTAGCTCAACGCCTTGCGGCGGTTAGTGCCGAGCTAAAGGAATCTATCTGCATTTATATCAATCGGCGCGGACAGGTGATCCGTGTCGCCATTGGCACACCCAATCAAACCAAGATTCCCCCCCTAGAGTTGCCTCGCTATGGTAGCGATCGACTGAGTGGCTTACGTTGTCTCTGTGCCACCCCTGATGCTTTACCGCCAAATCCGACGGATTTAACGGCGATGTTGATGCAGCGCCTCGATGCGTTAGTGATTTTGACAACGCACCCCAATGGCTATGTGGAGCGCGGCTATGTGGCGCATTTACTGCCCGCCACCGATACCGAGCTGCCTGAACAACAAAATGCTTGGAGTGTATCCAAGCCGATGAATGTCGATGCCATTGCTAAGCAGGACTTCCTAGAACTAGTTGAGGGATTAGAGGAAGAATTTAGCCGCAATTTCGCAGGACGTGCCACCGATGATAATTGCGATCGCGTCGTGCTAGTGGGCTTGATGGGGCAGAAGGAAAAGTCTGACTCGATGCCCTTTGCGATGATCGAGCTGGGACAGTTGGTGGAAAGTGCAGGCGGCAAGGTGCTAGATGCAATCTGGCAAAAGCGGGAACGCCCGCATCCACAGACAGTAATGGGCGAAGGTAAAATTTTAGAGCTAGCAATCTTAGCCCAAACCAAAGGCGCAAATCTGGTCGTTTTTGATCGCGAGCTTACGGCTTCTCAAAGTCGCAACATTGAGAGAATGATCGGCTTGCGCGTGGGCGATCGCACGGAAGTCATTCTCGATATTTTCGCGCAACGCGCCCAATCCTCCGAAGGCAAATTACAGGTTGAGCTAGCTCAATTGGAATATCGCTTACCACGCTTAGCAGGACATGGGCAAGCCCTATCGCGCCTCGGCGGCGGTATTGGTACTCGCGGCCCTGGGGAAACGAAACTAGAAACCGATCGCCGCGTCATTCAAAAGCGGATTACTTTCCTTCAGCAACAGGTAAATCATCTGCAAGCCCAGCGATCGCGGATTCGGCAGAAACGGGTGGATCGCGAAGTTCCCACCGTGGCAATAGTCGGCTATACCAATGCAGGCAAGTCTACCCTATTGAATGCGATGACCAAAGCCGATGTCTATGCGGCTGATAAGTTATTTGCGACCCTTGACCCGACCACGCGCCGCCTCACGCTCACGGGTGAAGACGAGAAAATGCACACAGTTCTACTCACCGACACCGTGGGATTTATCCATGAACTTCCCAAATCCCTTGTTGATGCTTTTCGGGCCACCCTCGAAGAAGTATCGGAAGCGGATGTATTAGTTCATCTCATTGATGCCTCTAGTTCGGCGTGGGAAGAACAATTAAAAGCCGTCGATAAAATTCTGAAGGACATGCCGATTGCCGTGGGCCCGATTTTATTGGTGTTTAACAAAATCGATATGGTGGCTGATCCGCAAGCAATTCTCGATAAATATCCCGATGCGATCGCAATTTCAGCAATCAAACGTCAAGGCTTTGAGCAAATGAGCAAAGCTTTGCTGAAGTTAATTGAATATGCGATCGGGGAACTTGCCTAACGGGTTGGTCAAGCCCTCGTCTGAGTCGATTTATCCCATGGTGTTAAAATGTGAAATGTAAAATCGAACGAATAGCATAATCTAGCTCTAAATATATGGCAGTCAAACCAGATTGGTTGCGAGTCAAAGCCCCACAGTGGGAGCGCGTCGGCAATGTTAAAGAAGTCCTGCGCGACTTGGGGCTAAACACCGTATGTGAAGAAGCATCTTGTCCGAATATTGGCGAATGCTTCAATCAAGGGACTGCCACATTTTTGATTATGGGGCCAGCCTGCACCCGCGCCTGCCCCTACTGCGATATTGATTTCGAGAAAAAGCCACAAGCCCTCGATCCAATGGAACCAATTAACCTCGGTGAAGCGGTGCGACGGATGAAACTCAAGCATGTGGTGGTAACTTCCGTTAATCGTGATGACCTTCCCGATGGTGGGGCTTCTCAATTTGTGCGCTGCATCGAAGAAATTCGGAAGTTAATGCCCCAAACCACGATCGAGCTACTCATCCCCGATCTTTGTGCTAATTGGGAAGCCTTGGCGACGATTCTGGCAGCACGTCCCCATGTCCTCAACCACAATACAGAGACAGTACCAAGACTTTATCGCCGCGTCCGTCCACAGGGAGAATATCAGCGCAGTTTAGAACTCTTGCGCCGCGCTCGCGAAATTGCGCCTTGGGTCTATACCAAGTCAGGAATTATGGTGGGTATGGGCGAAACCAATGAGGAAGTTTTGGATGTAATGCGCGATTTGCGAGCTGTCGATTGCGATATTATTACCATCGGTCAATATCTTCAGCCATCGGATAAACATTTAACTCTGCATGAATTTGTCACCCCTGAGCAATTTGAATCGTGGCGGATCGCTGGTGAAGCAATGGGATTTTTACAGGTGGTGTCTTCGCCGCTAACCCGTAGCTCTTACCATGCAGAGCAAGTGCAGGCATTAATGAAGCTATATCCGAAAACGGTCAATCCATAAAACGAGCCATCAAACCGATAAATCAACGGGTTAAGTTCCATGAATAAAGAAACTGACTTCTGGCAAAACTCGCGTAACTGGCTTGCCAAGCAAATGGGTGTGGATGAACAGCGCAAAACCGAGGTTTATCTAGAGATTTCGCAATCAGCGACCCTATACGATGCCACCTATTGGTTACAGATTGTGTTTGCTGCTGGGATTGCCACCCTAGGACTAGTGCTGAGCAGCCCTGCGGTAATCATCGGTGCGATGTTGATCTCGCCGTTGATGGGACCAATTCTGTCCTTAGGGCTATCGCTAGCAGCAGGAGACTTTATTCTTTTGGTGAGGGCGATCGCCAATTTAACCTTGAGCTGTTTGGTGGCGATTTCCTTTGCGATTTTGCTGATTTTTACTTTGCCATTTAAGGAGGCAACCGCCGAGATTTTAGCGCGTACTACACCTAATACCCTAGATTTAGGCGTAGCCCTATTTTCAGGCGCAATTGGCACAATCGCCACCTGTCGCCCCGTCAAGGGCGTAATTACCTCGATTCCCGGAGTTGCGATCGCAGTTGCCCTGATGCCGCCCCTATGTGTGGTGGGTTTTGGCGTTGGGGTCGCCTTCAGTCTTAATGTTAATGAGGGAATGCAGATTGCTAAGGGTGGTGGACTACTATTTTTAACGAACCTGTTTGCCATTTCCTTCTCATCGTTACTAGTGTTTCTCGCGCTGCAAATTGATACCGAAAAAGTGCGTGAGCGGGTCAGACTTTGGGAAACTAATGACCAAGAAAGCTTATTTGTGCAAAATGTTCTATGCAGTTATGGCTTTTTGAGAAGATTGCGCCCGATCGGTAGTTTACCTGGTCGCTTGTTTGTAGCAGCGTTGACCATCTTGGCACTATTAGTTCCCCTAAGTAATGCTTTTGTTAAGTTGAGCGAAGAGGTATCTCAAAAAAGGCAACAAAACTCTTTGCGGCGAGTTGCGACAAATCTTTGGCAAGATCAATTTAGTAATGAGCCAGACAATCAACCGCGATCTTCGATTGAGAGAATTGTAATTACTGAGCAAGATCAGTCACTTACGGTCAAACTCAATGTCTTCACCAGTAGACTTTATTCACCGATAGAGAAAGAAAAATATACTCAGGAATTGGCGAAAAAGCTGGATAAAAATCCGCAACAGGTACAATTAATTCTTACCGAAATTCCCACTGCTTCTAATGAGTTGTTGGCGAAAAAGGAAGAAGTACCTGTGCCTGCGGAATTGAAACCTCCTAGTTTTGGGGATCTCAAGCTGGATCTAGTGCAAAGTTTAAATACTGCGATCGCAGATTTGTCATTACCACCCACTGTGCAGATGCTTGACTATAGCTTGACTACAGGTAAATCTGGAGACACCCTGATTGCGATCGCCTACCTTGGCGAAAATCCCCTCAGTGAAGATGCCCAAACCCTTGTAGCTCAAGATGTGCGTAGACGCATAGGCATTACACAGGCTAATGTGAGCTTAGACTATGTAAATCCTTTGATGGGAGAAATTAGCTTTGATGACAATGCGGCGGTAATTCCCTTGACTGCGAATAATAGTCTTGATGAAATTGGCAAGCTATTAAAGCGTTATCCTAGTCTTGATCTATCGATGTCAATTAGTCTCCGTAGCCTTGAACCTAGCAGCTTGACACAATCTCGCTCAAAGGCAATTGCCTCGTATCTAGAATCGAATTGGCAAGTTGAACCAGAACGATTACGACTTTCGCTTCTATCAAATATTGGGGCGACTAATCCTGCCCAAATCAAAAGAGATGGAAGTGTTTCTTTCCGATTAGTGACTGCTGCTAATGAAAGATAGTTAACAGATAACATAACAGATAACATAGGGTGAGCGCTGCTCACCCTATGTCTCAAACATCAAATCAATTCAAATAAACTCCAGAACATATGCGTGTTGTTTTCTTCGGAACTCCAGATTTTGCAGTTCCCACTTTAGAACGTCTTTTAGCAGAACCAGATTTTGAAGTATTGGGTGTCGTTTCTCAGCCTGACACAAGGCGAGGTCGAGGTAATCAAGTTAGTCCCCCACCCGTCAAGGCGGCGGCGATCGCCAAAGATCCTGATCTCAAGATTTGGCAACCCCATCGCCTTAAAAAAGATGCTGCGGTACTCGCAGAACTAGCATCTCTCAATGCAGATGTCTTTGTGGTGATTGCCTATGGACAGATTCTCTCTCAGAAAATTCTCGATCTGCCAAAACATGGCTGTATCAATGTGCATGGTTCACTATTGCCGAAGTATCGTGGTGCTGCTCCAATTCAATGGGCAATCGCCAATGGTGAAAGCATCACAGGAATTACAACCATGCAAATGGATGCAGGCATTGATACGGGGGCAATGTTGCTGAAGGCGGAGTTAGCAATTTTGCCTGAAGATAATACGGATACACTTAGTCATAAACTTGCTAATTTAGGTGCAGATTTATTAATCACAACCTTGCGACAACTAGAGTCAATTACCCCAGAGCCTCAAAATGATGCAGAATCTTGCTATTCACCAATGATTGGGCGTGATGACTGGCAGATAAATTGGCAACAAACTGCGATCGCAATTCACAATCGGATTCGGGCTTTCTATCCTAATTGCTATACTGACTTTCGCGGACAACGCTTAAAAGTTACGCAAACGGAAGTAATTAGCGAATCAGACAATATTAAAGATGCCGAAAATATTGGCAAGGTGATCGAAATTCGTAAAGGCAAAGGTTTTGTAGTACAGACGGCTGAAGGTCTATTGCTCATCAAAGAAGTCCAACCTGCGGGTAAAAAGCTGCAATCGGGATGGGATTTTGTCAATGGTGCCAGAATTGCGATCGGAGAATCTTTGGGCATATAACTCACCAATCCCCCCCTGCACCACCACCATCGCTACTGCCTCCACCAAAATCACTAGAGGAACTACCATAATCATTACTGAAAGAACTGTCATAGCTGCTGCTATCACCACTAGAAATACTCGAACTATAGCTACTAGCATCAGAATCACTGGAGCTATAATTACGAGAACTATTTCCTGAAGGTGTTGCGGATTCCCTTTGGTCGTAAGCAAAGACGCATCCACAAGCATGACAGCTATACAAGGTTTGCTTTACTAATCGAACAGAGAGAATTTTTTCTTCATCCTGCTTTTGTTCATTTTTCTTTCGCTTGCGATTCTTTTTGGATGGTTCAATCATTCTCTCAACAGTTTGCTCTGAAACATCGACTGCATAGGATTTACAATGGGCGCAAACACTGGCACTGCCATCAATTCGCTGGACTAGATACACCTGCTCTCGCGTGATTGGTAATGTCAATTCTGCCTCTCGCCATCCCCGAAATTCTAGTTTTCCTAACGATCGCGCTAAGATTTCGTTCGGAGTTAGCACAGCTTCTAATTCTTGCTCTGTAAGCTCTTGGGGGGCTTGTCCCGTGCGATCGCTGCGGTAATCCCGTTGACGTTGGCAACGGAAATAGGGATGAATCAAAATCGCCCAATCAAGGGCAGCGACAATCGCGACTAGTATCATTCCTGTTAGTCCATTACCGCTCCAAGCCGCTGTCATTAGACAGCCAAAAGCTCCACTCAATAATGCTAGTAATGCTGCTGTCAAAAAGGATAGACCAACTGAAATCCAAGGTAAATCGCGAGAAATAATTTTACTAACTATTAGTCCCCAAACCCACCCCGCAGTGCCAGCCGCCACAAAGACTGTCACAGTAATTTGATCGCCTTGCCAAAATTCTGCTTCAGGATGGCTCAACACAAATTGCCAAAATCCATACATTAAGCCAATTCCGAATATCCATCCACTGGCTACTAGGTTGATCATTAAATTAGAAATTTGGGCTTCACTGCGATCGTTCTTAAATGATGAAACTTTTGCTAATAAAGCAGGAAAGGAATAGTTGGCTAATATTTCAGAAGATGAAAATGCGTTGGTATTAAAACCTTGTGTGGGCATGGGCACTTGCACTGGGGTGAAACTCAGCAATAGCACTTGCGGTGACAAAGATCATCCAACCTGCACCACCAATCGCGATGAACCAAGGAATCCAAACGAAGAACATCGGCATCCAGTTGGGCAAGATCGTGCTAGGGAGTCGCAACTCTAAGCGCTGCGCGATCGCATTGACACCTTGAGTAATTCCCCTAGCATATTGTTGTTCCTGAAACGATGGCACAATTTCCTGCTGAATTAAGTCACTAATTTCTGTATCGGGCAAAACTTCACTTAAACCTTTGCCAGTAACGATTTCAATGCGGCGATCATTTTTGCTGACTAGCAACAATACTCCATTATTGGTTTCTCGTTTGCCAACTCCCAAGGTATTAAATAACTTGATCGCAAAAGCACGCGGCGATTCTGATGTGGCAATTTTTGGGAGGCTTGCGATCGCAAATTCGGCACTCGTTCGACCGACTAATTTGTTGATGCGAAGGCTTAGACGCAATTCACTTTGCCAATCTAATAAATCAGCGCGATCATCAATCCAGCCTTGTCTTTCTTGCTCTGGTTTACCCCAATCAATGCTCGAATCGGCAATGCTGACTGGTTGTACTAGCAGCAACACGGCGAGAATTATTCCAACAAATATGAATAAATGCCGATGGAAGCGTTTGGGAATTGGCATGACAATGGGGAGCGCGAGTGACGACCCAAAAATGTAATGACCAAATATATATCACCCCTAAAGGATTTAGGTATACATTGCGATCGCAATATATACCTAAAAAAGCTTTGCTTAGGACATAAAACCAGAAGACGGGTGGCGGCGCTCTGCGCCGCCACCCGATTCTTGGGTTTTGCTATATAGCTAAATCCTGCAAACCTCAATAGCGATAATTCGCAAAGATTTTACTTCTCAATTGTTAATGGGATGAAAGTGATCGTAAATATGCTGCGCTAACTTCTTGCCGATACCATCAGTCTCCGCAATCTGTTCTACCGTCGCTTGGCGAATATATTCCACAGAATGGAACTTCTCTAGTAACACCTTTTGGCGATGATGACCAAGCCCATTGATTTGATCAAGATGTGATCGCTGCATTCTTTGACTACGTTTTTTGCGGTGGAACGTAATTGCAAAACGGTGCGCCTCATCCCGCAAACGCCGTAATACTTGCACACCTGCCCGCTCTGGATCACCACCAATCAAAGGCTCAGACTGTTCAGGCAAAAATATTTCCTCACGTTTTTTCGCAAGGCTAATCACCGTCAGACGATCGCGCAAACCCAACTTATCGATAATTTTCATCACCGCCGAAAGTTGTCCCTTCCCCCCATCAATCATCACCACATCAGGAAAATCATCCCCAGTCTTATCGCTCTCTCCCAAAGGAGAAGAGGGGGTATTGGTGAGGGCTTCAAATGCCGAATACTTCCGAAACCTTCGCGCAATAACTTCCGCTAAACTCGCAAAGTCGTCGGAATGACCAGTCTGAATATCAGGATTACGGATTTTGTAATGACGATAATGCTGCTTAGCAGGAATACCATCAATAAAAACGACCTGACTCGCCACCGCATCCGAGCCTTGAATATGTGAAATGTCATAGCCCTCAATGCGGCGCGGCAAACTCTCAAGATTGAGAATCTCGGCGAGATCCTCTAGTCCTTGCAAATTGCGATCGCATTGCTTTTGAATCCGCGCTAACTCGTACTGGGCATTGCGTTCCACCATCTCGATCAATTCCGCCTTTAGCTGACGTTGTGGTGTAGCGATCGTCACCTTACGCCCTTTGCGATCGCTGAGCCATGCTTGCAAAATCTCAACTTCAGGCAGTTCCAATTGCGTATGTAATTCATTGGGAATTTCCACAGAGTCACAATTTTGATAATGGGCTTCTAGAGTACGTTGCAAAATTGCTTCTGGGTTATCGCTCTGACTATCTGCCACAAAAGCCAAACGTCCCACCAAACGCCCAGCCCTGATTTGAAATAACTGAATGCAAGTATGCTGTTCGTCATAGGCTAAAGCAATCGCATCGCGGGAAACGGTATCATCGGGCAGAGATACTTTTTGATTAGCGCCAAGATTTTGTAATACCTGAATGCGATCGCGTAATTCGGCAGCCTTCTCAAACTCCAAATTCTCTGCCGCCGCTTCCATCTTTTCGGTAAAGCTTTCCACTAACTCGCTAGAACGTCCCTGAAAAATCATCGCCACGCGCAGCATCGTTTTACGATACTCTTCAGGTGATATCTTCTCCTGACACACACCCGGACATAGCCCCATGTCATAATTCAAGCAGGGACGATCTTTAAACATTGGCATTGGTCTTTGCCGCAAAGGAAAGGCACGTTTGATAATGCCTAAGGTTCGTTTGAGATTAAAAACATCGACATAGGGCCCATAATATTTATCCTTTGTGCCACCCATGCGCCGCTTGCGAGTGATAAAAATACGCGGATAGTCCTCTGACCAAGTGATACAAACATAGGGATACTTTTTATCATCCTTGAGAAGAACATTGTAATAGGGCTGGTATTGCTTAATTAAGTTCGCTTCTAGGGCAAGGGCTTCCGCTTCCGAATCCGTGACAATAAACTCAATTTCATGGACTAACTGCACCATCATCGCAATGCGTGGCGACAAGTCCTGACTACTGCGAAAGTACGATCGTACCCGATTGCGTAACGCTTTGGACTTACCAATATAAATCACGCCATCATTGCGATCGCGCATAAAATAAACCCCTGCCTCTATGGGAATCTCCTTCAATCTTGCTTGTAATTTTTCAGGATTTTGTAGTAGCGGCTCAGTCATAAACTTAATAATATCAGAATGATAGTAACTCCTAAGTCAGGGGCGATCGCAATTTGATTGTGGGGTAGATGCGTGATGTTTGCGGTAGGATTGCTGTACCCCCCAATATAGTTAACGAGCGTGCAATCTTCTCATCCAGTCACCGAATCCGAGCATCTCACTCTCGCTGATCGCATTGAGTCTCTTAAAGCTGGTTCCCTTGGTTCTATCGCCAGTGTTTTTGCCTTTTTTACGATCGCAGTTTTACACCACTTTGCCCAGCAAGTTTTACCGCAATTACCACTGATTAACAGCTTTGCCCTTGGCAACCCCTTCATTTTGTTTGTCAAACTAGGCATGATTGGCTTTTCAGGATTTTTGTTTGCCGTCACCTACCGCTACATCGTGCGGCGTGATCGCAATTCCCATCTCAAATCAGGAGCGATTTTAGCCTTCGCATTTATCCACGGTTTTGGCGCAATTGATCACGACTTACCTAATCTCAGCCTATTGCCACTAACTCAAATAGCATTTGCGATCGCCATCTCGCTACTCGAAAATGTCGCATGGTTAGCAATTGTGCAAAGCATCCTTGAAACTGCAATTCATCACCAATGGATTTCCGCATTTAGCTCAGCAAAGGATTGATGAATCTGCATAGTCAAGTGATTCGAGCCAGATGATTCGTGTTATCAGCTACAGTCGCGATCTCGTTTATAGATCACAATAGTTGCAATAGTCTCTAAATTGCGATCGCGATCGTACACAAGTCATGAAACCCCGCATTATCGTCTGTGGTTTAGATCGAACGGGTTACAAAATTTTGAGCCTGCTGAAGCAGCAAGGTTGCTTTGTGATTGGCATTCATGACCGACCAATTCATCAAGCTGGTGGGGAAATTGTGATCGGAGACTTAGCCGCAGCAGAAACTTTACTAGCGGCGGGGATTCGGGATGCCCAGACACTCATTTTGGCAGGAGCGGATGAAACCCGTAATCTAACGATTTTGATGCAGGCGCGAGTTCTCAATCCGAATGTCAGAATTATAAATCGCTTGTTTAACTCCAGTTTGGGCGTGCGTCTTGACTTGACCTTACCCAACCATTTAACGATGAGTGTCGCCGCCCTTGCAGCCCCCGTATTTGCCTTTAGTGCCATGGGCAGTCAAGCAATTGGTCAGTTGCGCCTATTCAACCAGACTTGGCCGATTCATGAGGAATACATTGACGATCGCCATCCTTGGTTGGGCAAACCCCTCTCCGAATTTTGGGAAGATCGCTCAAGAATGCTGATCTATTACCTGCCCTGCGACGATAGTAATGTTGATCTGGTCAGTGCCGTTCTTAATGGTCGCACTTTGCAATTTGGCGATCGCCTATTACTAGGTTCACAACCTAGCGTTCGTACCGCATCACGCCCAATTTTGCAAAAAATCTCCAAATTGTTCATGGGCTTTCGTCATTTCCATATCCATGGTCGCTCGGTTCTATTTACTGCGATCGCATTGTTGCTAACAATTTTTTCAGCGACGGTGGTTTATACCAGTTTCCAAAAAAACATTTCCCTTGTGAATGCAATGTACTTTGCAGTGGGGATGATTACGGGGGCAGGGGGCAATGAGATGGTAGTGGAAAGCTCGGATGACAGTATCAAGGTTTTCACAATCATCATGATGCTGATCGGTACGGCGGTAATTGGTATTTTCTACGCGATTTTAAATGATTTTATTCTCGGTTCAAGGTTACGCAACTTCTGGGATGCGGCACGAGTACCACAACGCAATCACATTGTCATTTGTGGTTTGGGTAGTGTCGGGGTGCAGACCGCGTTGCAACTAGTGAGCTATGGCTATGAAGTTCTCGTCATTGAGCGTGATCTCAATAATCGCTTTTTAGATACAGTGCGATCGCAAAATATCCCTGTTATTCATGGTGATGCCAGTCTACCCACCACCCTCAAAGCAGCAAACCTCGACAAAGCCGAAAGTTTACTTGCCGTCACCAGTAATGACACCGCTAATTTAGAAATTGCCTTGAATGCCAAAGGCATCGCACCCCGTTGTCGGGTCGTCGTGCGCTATGACGACCCTTACTACGCCAGCATGGCACAGGAAGTATTTGATTTTGAAGCCGTTCTCAGTCCTCCCGAAATTGCCGCTCCTGCCTTTGCTTCCTCGGCATTAGGTGGACGCATTCTTGGCAATGGCATTGTCGCCGATAGTCTGTGGGTGGCAATCGCCACGATGATTACTCCTAATCATCCATTTTGTGGCAAACCCGTTCGCGAAGCCTCAATGACTGCGGATTTTGTACCGCTCTATATCGAAACTGCTTGTCAAACAATTCACGGATGGAATTTGCTAGAAGCTTCTCTCAGTGCGGGCGATATTCTCTATTTGACGATGCCAGCCGCAAAATTAGAGCAACTCTGGCGAGTCGCCCCATTTCAAGTTGCCGTTAGTTAAGTTTCTCTTTTGATTAATTCCTCTCCCAATGGGAGAGGAATTAAATTGAGGCCGATTTAAGCTCCTTCTCTTAACTTATCAAGAATTGAACGATCCTCCAAGGTCGAAGTATCGCTAGTGATTTCTTGACCAGCCGCTAGCGATCGCAATAAACGCCGCATGATTTTGCCAGATCGCGTTTTTGGTAATGCTTCGGCAAAGCGAATTTCATTAGGTCTAGCGATCGCACCAATTTCCGCGACCACATGCTTTTTCAATGCCTTCGACAACTCTTCACTAGGCTGATGCTCTCCCTCCAGAATCACAAAAGCAAAGATGTCCTCACCCTTGAGTTCATCGGGTTTACCAACTACTGCCGCCTCGGCAACCGCAGGGTGGGATACCAACGCCGACTCGATTTCCATCGTGCCTAGTCGGTGACCAGCGACATTAATCACATCATCCACACGACCCATCACCCAGTAATAGCCATCTTCATCTTTACGAGCGCCATCTCCCGCAAAGTAAACATAGTTACCATCCTTAGGTGGAATATGTTCCCAATAGCTTTTACGGAATCTTTCGGGATCACCATAAACAGTTCGCATCATTCCCGGCCAAGGATGCCGCACGATCAGATAGCCACCTTCATTATCATGGGCAGGATTTCCATCAAGATCAACAATATCGGGAATGATTCCGGGAAATGGAAGCGTAGCGGAACCCGGTTTAGTGGGAATTGCCCCGGGCAGTGCGGTAATCATAATCCCTCCCGTTTCCGTTTGCCACCATGTATCAACAATTGGGCAGCGACCACCGCCAATGACACGGTGATACCACATCCAAGCTTCAGGATTAATCGGTTCACCAACAGTTCCTAATAAACGCAGGGAAGTTAAATCGCGGGTATTCGGATGATGCTCGCCCATTTTGATAAAGGAACGAATTGCCGTAGGTGCGGTATAAAAAATCGTGACTTGATACTTCTCAATTACATCCCAGAAACACCCCAAATTAGAAGCTCGTGGCGCTCCTTCATACATCAAGGTAGTTGCACCATTGGACAATGGTCCATAGACAATATAACTATGTCCTGTAATCCAACCCACGTCAGCCGTACACCAATAAACATCGGTATCCTTGAGATCGAAAATCCATTTGGTAGTCATGTGGCTATAGAGGTTGTAGCCTGCCGTGGTATGCACAACTCCCTTCGGCTTACCAGTGCTGCCCGAAGTATAGAGAACGAACAGCATATCTTCGCTATCCATGGGTTCAGCTTCGCACTTAGCGGAAACTCCTTGCTGCAAATCATGCCACCAATGGTCACGACCTGCGCTCATGTGGATATTCTGTCCTGTGCGTTTAACCACTAGCACATCGGTAACAGATGGAACTGCACCATGCTCTAGGGCTTTATCGACCTGTTCCTTTAGCGGCACAATCGTATCCTTACGCCATCCACCATCGGCAGTAATTACCAGTTTTGCCTCAGCATCAACGAGGCGATCGCGCAGAGCCTCGGCACTAAAGCCACCAAAAACAACACCATGCACTGCACCGATTCTGGCACAGGCGAGCATGGCGACAGCCGCTTCAGGAATCATTGGCATATAGATACCAACGCGATCGCCTTTTTTGACTCCTAATTGTTTGAGGGCATTGGCAAACTGACAAACTTCGCGATGCAATTGGGCATAGGTAAGCGTGCGCGAATCGCCATTTTCGCCTTCCCAAATTAGGGCGGCTTTATTTTTGCGCCATGTTTTGAGATGCCGATCGAGGCAGTTATAGGAAATATTAATCTTGCCACCATCAAACCATCTGACCGCAGGCGGTTGCCAATCAAGCACAGTGTGCCATTTCTCAAACCAATCCAATTCCTGATCGGCAAGGTCTGCCCAGAAGGCAGCAGGATCAGCTTTAGCGCGATCGTAAATTTGTTGATATTCTTCTAGAGTTTTAATATGGGCCGATTGGGAGAACTCTGCCGACGGCTCAAATAATCGTTTTTCTTGTAAAACTGATTCAATCGTAGGTTTGGACATAGGTATAAGGTTGGGAATTACAACGACTTGAGTTAAAAAAGATAGTTATGCCCCTAGTGTAAATGACTAAGAATCTTTAGAGTCACAAATAGTAAAATTCTGCAATGATCGGCAAAATACTCAGCAATATGCATAACTATGCTGATGGGGATAGCTTCTCAGCTACATCCAGAGAAATTTTTAAAAGTGCCGCAAAGCAGCACTTTTAAAAATTTCTCTGGGGTTTAATTCAATGATTCGCGCTGTAATCACGTTCTTGCAAGTGTTAGGGTGTCTGGTATAATACATATCTAAAAAATAAATGTTTTTAAAGACAAGTTCATTTAAAAAATTTCAGTAATATTTAACTAGTACCAATGCAACTCACCCACCGCCCCCGTCGCCTACGTCGTAATCCTTCTGTCCGTAGTCTGGTCAGAGAAGCACATCTATCGGTAGATGACTTTATCTATCCCATGTTTGTGATGGAAGGAGAGAATAATCGTGTTGAAATTCCTTCCATGCCAGAAGCCTATCGCTTCACTCTCGATCTATTGATAAAGGAAGTAGAAGAGATTTATGCGTTAGGAATTAAAGCGATCGCACTTTTTCCTGCTGTCCCCGAAGAGAAAAAAGATCTGACAGGCAGTGAAAGTTTTAATCCTGATGGTTTGGCGCAGAGAGCAGTACGGGCGATTAAGGCAGCAGTCCCCGATATAATTATCTTTACTGATGTGGCGCTTGACCCCTTTACCACCCATGGTCACGATGGCATCATTGATGACAATGGCGTAATTCTCAATGACGAGACGGTGGAAGTGCTAGTCAAAATGTCGATTTCCCAAGCTGCCGCAGGTACAGATTTTGTATCTCCCTCCGACATGATGGATGGACGGATTGGCGCAATTCGTCAAGGCTTGGATGATGCTGGCTATGAAAATGTTGGCATTCTTGCTTACTCTGCTAAATATGCCTCAGCCTATTATGGGCCCTTCCGCGATGCCCTTGGCTCTGCCCCCAAATCTGGCGACAAGAAGACCTATCAAATGGATCCTGCCAACTCTCGCGAAGCCATTAAAGAAGTCTATCTAGACATTGCTGAGGGTGCAGATATTGTGATGGTGAAGCCAGCTCTTGCCTATTTAGATATTATTGCTAAGGTCAAGGATGCCACCAATGTACCTGTGGCAGCCTATAACGTCAGTGGTGAATATGCAATGGTAAAAGCTGCTGCTCAACTGGGATGGATTGATGAGCAGAAAGTCATGTTTGAGACTTTATTAAGCATGAAGCGAGCAGGAGCAGATATTATTCTGACCTATCACGCCAAGTCAGTCGCGCAACTTTTAGCTTCGGGTTATCGTTACTAATCGCTTCTTTAAATCTACTGGCAGTAATGAACGCAAAAGAACTTCTCGAAAGTTACGCTTTGGGCGATCGCGATTTTAGTAAGCGATCGCTCATTGGTTTGATTTTGACTGGGGCAAACTTAGCTGGGGTCAATTTCATTGAAGCCGATCTCGAAGAGATTACTCTGGACATTGCGAATTTAGAGGATGCAGAGCTAAATCTGGCTAATTTGACCAGAGCAAATTTAAGCGGCTCTATCCTCATTCAAGCCAATCTCAATGGCACAATTTTGGAACAGTCCTCATTAATTGGGGCAAATTTGTCAGAGGCATTTTTGATTGAAGCCGATCTCAGCGATGCGGTGCTAGTAGAAGCCAATTTTAGTAAGGCATTTCTGACAGGCGCAAATCTGACGCGATCGCGTTTATGCCGCGCTAACTTGAGCAATGCCTTTTTGACAGGTGCTTGCCTGAATGGGGCAGATCTGCGCGGGGCAAATCTCACTGAAGCAGATCTGACCAGAGCTAATTTGACAGGCGCAAATCTGGCAGGAGCGGATCTTAGTCGTGCTAACTTGACTGATGCCAAGTTAAATTGGGTAAATCTGGCTAATGCCAAGCTAATTGGTGCAGATTTGACAGGAACTTATCTATCTACGCTCAAGAGTATTGAAGGCACTGATTTCACGGATTCTCGTAATGCACCGAATTTAGTTGGTCTTGTTAGTATGGAGGAGCTGAATTCTGATACATAGATCTGAAAAGCTTATGCGCTTGTTTCGCTCAGTAACTACACTCGCTCGCCTGTCATTAGCGACAATGATCGCTGGGACGATCACTGCGATGCCGATCCAAACTGCCTATGCTCAGGCTAAAAAAGATGCCACGGAATGGATTAAGCAGGGGCGGGATCTTTGGAAAAAAAATGACATTACAGGCGCAACCGCCGCCTATCAGCAGGCTGCGAATTTGGAGCCAAAAAATTCTCGCATTCTGACGAGTCTTGGTTTTTTACTAACGCAGCAACAAAACTATTCAGGTGCGATTAGTGCCTTAGAAAGGGCTACTCAAATAGATGCTAAAAACACGAGGGCTTTTAGTGCGTTGGGTTTTGTGTATGTCAGGGTTAATGACTATCCCAATGCGATCGCAGCTTATCGCCGTGTGATTGCCCTCGATCGCAATAATATTGATGCCTATAACAGCATTGGCTTTTTATTGACGGAACAGAAAAACTATACCGAGGCGGCGAAAATATATCGCCAAGCAATCGCCATTGCACCGAGGGAAGCCAAAAATCACCTCAATTTAGGCTATGTGCTGAAGTTGGCAGGGGACAGTCAAGCCGCCTTTGCTGCCTATCAACAAGCCGATCAAGTTGCCCCCTTCAATGCCGATGTCTTGGTGGCGATTGCTGATTTATTTGCCGAGAGAAACCAACAAGAGGAGGCAATTGCTAAATACAAACGGGCGCTAGATGTTAATCCTCGTCATCCTCAAGCTAATCTTGCGATCGCAAAAGTTTTTCAATCTCAAGGTAACTATACCGAAGCAATTACATCACTGCGTCGAGCCGCACTCAATCGCAGCATGGCTCCTGCAACTTCGGCAAATATTCAAAAAGAAATTGCCAAGATTTATATACAACAAGGGCAACTGTCGGGGGCAATTGTTGCCTATCGCCAAGTCCTTGATACATTGCCAGAGGATGCAGGTACTTATTTGGCATTAGGAAAATTATTGGCAGAGCAACAGCGTTTAGATGAAGCGAGAAAAATGTTGCAAAATGCCGAGCGATTCTTTAATCAACAGGGCAATGTTGATGGTTTAGCGCAAACTCGGAAGGTATTAGCGGAAATCAAATAATTGCAATTTATAGCTAAGATAGAGGGTTGCGGCGCTTCGCGCCGCAACCCTACTCTTGGATTTTAAAGGCTATAGTTTGGCTTTTCTAGCAACCCAGAAGATGAATGGCGGCAGTTTGGCGCTGCCCATGTGATATAACTAGCGCTTTGTCTGCTAATCTGAGATTTGGTATCTACTATACAAAATTGCATCATGGCCGATCGCCAAATCCTGCTTGACTTTGAAAAGCCCATTGTTGAACTAGAAAACCGTATCGCCCAAATCCGCGAACTCGCGAATGACAACGATGTTGATATGGTGGGGCAGATTCACCTTTTAGAGCAACGAGCCGAGCTTTTGCGGCGAGAGATTTTTTCGGGATTAGGCGCGATGCAACGGATGCAGATCGCGAGGCATCCCCGTCGGCCTAGCACCCTTGACTATGTGCAGGCGATTACCGATGAATGGATGGAACTGCATGGCGATCGTAGAGGGAATGATGATCCTGCGCTCGTCGGTGGCATTGCCAGAATTGGCGATCGCCCCGTTTTGATTTTGGGACATCAAAAGGGACGCGATACTAAGGACAATATGACCCGTAATTTTGGGATGGCATCCCCCGGCGGCTATCGCAAAGCGGCGAGACTGATGGATCATGCCAATCGTTTTGGTTTGCCAATCATTACCCTCATTGACACACCCGGCGCATATCCGGGGGTATCGGCAGAAGAGCAAGGACAAGGGGAAGCGATCGCCGCCAATTTACGCCAAATGTTTGGTTTGCGTGTGCCGATTATCTGCACTGTAATTGGGGAAGGTGGCTCTGGTGGCGCATTAGGCATCGGCATTGGGGATCAGATCATGATGTTTGAGAATTCCGTTTACACGGTAGCAACGCCAGAAGCTTGTGCCGCAATTTTGTGGCGCGACTCCGCTAAGGCAGGTAAAGCCGCCGAAGCTCTAAAAATTACAGCTCCTGACCTGTTGGAGTTGGGCATTGTGGACTATGTAATTGATGAGCCGCTCGGTGGAGCGCATCGTGCGCCCTTGCAAGCAGCCGAAAATCTCAAAGCTGCCATTGTCAAAAATCTTGAACGCCTCAGCAAGTTATCTCCAGAGGATTTACAGGAATTGCGTTATCAAAAGTTTCGCAAGATGGGTGTATTTTTGGAGTCATAAGTATCAGCATCATTATAAAAATAGTTTTTTGAAAGTCCGCCGCCTGCTGACTTTCAAAAAACTATTTTAGAGTTTGCAGCACCTGCGATGCTGCAAACTCCGATGTATAAGTTCATAAATTCTCTATGCCAATGAGTCCGAAAATATGGCAAATTAAAGGATCGCATCAGCATTGTAAATTACCATAACGATAAACGAAGTTAAACTTAATGACATTAAAAGTTGGAATTTTAGGATTTGGTGGATTAGGTCAAGCGGCAGCAAAGTTGCTGAGCGCTAAGCAGGAAATGCAACTAGTCGTGGCGGCGGATAAAGAAGGCTTTGCCTATGATCCACAGGGGCTAGATGCTAATGCTGCGATCGCAATTTACCAAAAACAAGGCTCATTGGGCTATCTCGGAGGTGCAGGCACGCTAAGCCAAGACAGCATTGCCGCAGCAATTGCTGCGGCAATGGATGTTGATGGTTATTTCCTCGCCTTGCCAAACCTACCCAATACCTTCATGGCAAGTGTGGCTAAGCAATTCATCGCTTCAGGTTGGAGGGGCGTACTAGTCGATGCGATTAAACGTACTAGCGCCGTTGAGCAAATGATTGCCCTTGCCCCAGAACTCGAAGCCGCAGGGATTACCTATATGTCTGGTTGTGGTGCAACCCCTGGATTGTTAACCGCAGCCGCAGCGATTGCCGCTCAGAGCTTTGCCGAAGTTCACAAGGTTGAGATTACCTTTGGAGTCGGGATTGCCAACTGGAATGCCTATCGCGCCACTATCCGCGAAGATATCGCGCATATGTCGGGTTATACCGTCGATATGGCTCAAGCGATGACCGATGCCGAAGTGGAAGCATTGCTGGAAACCACCAATGGTTTAATCTCGTTGGAAAATATGGAACATGCCGATGACATCATGCTCGAGCGAGCAGGAATTTGCGATCGCGATCGTGTCACCGTTGGCGGCGTAGTTGATACCCGCAATCCGAAGAAGCCCCTCAGCACCAACATGAAGCTGACAGGTCGCACCTTTGAGGGCAAAATCTCTACCCACACCTTCACCCTCGGTGATGAAACCAGCATGGCAGCTAATGTATGTGGTCCAGCCTTTGGTTATCTCAAGGCTGGTACTCAATTTCACCGACGCAGTATCTATGGTCTGATGACTGCTGCGGAAGTAATGCCCGCTTTTGTGCGGTAATTATAGGCTAGTGCTTGCCCGCATAGCGGGCAGCACTAGCCTATAGGATGAGCTAAAATTGAAGGCATACCTATCCAAGTCTTAGAAACTCAAGGAAATCGTTATGGCATGGCAGCAATCTGTAACACCTCTGCATCGCTTTTATAGTTGCTTGCCTTACTTACTGCCGATGGCGGCAGGCGTGATTTATGGAGCCGTTTTATTCCAGCAGTTTCCAATCCTGATTCTGCCATTTTTTCCACTGATCTGGCTCTATGGTAATGTTTTGACATTTCCCTTAGTGCCTATACTGGGCTTGACTGGTGAATTTTTTCTATTTATGGGATTATTTTTTTTAGTGGTGAGAGACACAAGAGTACCCCACTTTATTCGCTTTAATACAATGCAAGCTCTACTGATGCAGATTGTATTATTCATTGCCCAGCTTTTATTTCAAGTCACGGAACAGGTATCTAGAAATAGCTTGCCATCAATCATTAGTAGCACCTTTGCCAACACTCTATTTATGGGAACGATGTTACTAGCGGGCTATGCCATTTATCACAGCATTAAAGGCGAATATTCCGATATTCCCACTCTTTCTCAATCAGCTTTAGTCCAGTGTGAATTGTAGGCACATTAATTTAGCCGCGAGTTATTAGCTTTAGCCAAAACTATATCATCTCAGTAATAGAACATCATTTATGGCAAGACGCAGTTCCGTTAATTATCTCGATCGACTCTATGGTAGTTTGCCTTACCTGCTACCCCTCGCATCAGTAGTTTTGTTTGGTAGACTTTCACTGTTTCCACAAATCCCGATCTTAGAGAAAATCTTTTTACCCGCAATCTTTATAGAAGACATTTTATCAACTTCAATTATTGATTTTATTTCCATACGTCTTGTGGTTTGGTTTAGCCTATTTATTGGCGTAGTCAGAAACCATAAAATTAATCATTTCGTCAGGTTTAACACCATTCAAGCTTTATTACTAGATATTGTGGTGGTACTGGTCAGCGTGATCGTGAGATTGCTAGCACAAGCCTCATTTTTGAACTTTATCCTAGAGATTCTGATCAATGTTACGTTCTTAGGAATCACCGCCGCATTCCTCTATTCAGTATTTCAATGTGTGCGTGGCAAATATGCAGAAATACCCGTGATATCTGAGGCTGCGTATCATCAGATTCCCTAAAGCCAACGTCCGCTTAGCGGTCAGCACAATCTCTGGTTTTGGGTAGCAGCAATTCATGAATTGACATTACTTCCTAAAAGCTGACACAAATCTCTCAATACCTGCATAATCTTGATGGATTTGCATATTTGTATATCTGCCATCTGCTGCTAATTGCGATCGCAATAGGGGCGCTTGACCTGCCATCAGTTCCACGATCCAAAAGCCTCCTGACATCAAATATTGCGGGGCTGTATCCACTAACTCCCACAGATCATCAAGACCATCTTCCCCACCATCAAGGGCTAGATGTGGCTCATGTTTAGTAACTTCTGGCTGAAGTTTGAGAACCTCGCGACTGGGAATATAGGGAGGATTGGAAACCATGCCTGCTAGCTGGTTTTGCAAATTTAAGTTAGCCAATGGCTCAAACCAACTGCCCTGATGGAATTGAATTGTTTGATGATTTTGATGGTTGTGGCTAGCATTCAGTTTGGCGATATCTAGGGCAGCCACACTGCAATCAACAGCATGGATCTCGGCTAGGGGAAACTGTTTCGCCATGGCGATCGCAATCGCGCCACTGCCAGTTCCCAGATCAACCCAAATTCCCTGCTGATAGCTCAAAGCTTGGCAATTCTCCACGACAATATCAATGATTAGTTCGGTTTCAGGACGGGGAATTAAAACGGCGGGAGAAACTTGTAATTCCAAATTACGCCATGTTACCGATCCTGCTAAATACTGCACGGGAATGCGATCGCAAAGTCGTTGTTGCCAAAGTTGCTCAAGTTGGGTAAATAGCTCTGGGGAAATTTTGTGAGATATGTTTTGCGATCGCAATCGCAGGTCAAGTTTATCTAAACCTGTGAGCTTTAAAATCAGCCACTCTAATTCATATACGGGGACATCCTGTTCCTTAGCAGCAACAAAATTGCGATCGTACCATTCCCAAAAATCCATAGTTATATTTCAAAAAATATCGCAAAGAAAAGGCTCGCATTGCGAGCCTTTTTGTTATTTTTTACGCTTATTCATGTCTTCGAGATAAGCCTGTTGGTAGCTGAGAAAGCGATTATGCCATTCCTGAAAACGGCGATTGGCATCCTGCACCAACATTTGACGATACTTTTCTGACGGAATATATTGCTTTGAAGTTGACATAATACATACCCACTAAATCTAGTTCATAGGGTAACGCATTGCGCCACATCTACACTACAGCTTCACCACAAAAGCATCGGTTACGCCTTGAATATGCACGATTTCATCGAGCAAACCACTAGGCAATGGATCGTCAATATTTAAGACCATCACCGCCTCACCGCGTACCATACGGCGACCAACTTGCATACTGGCAATATTGACGTTAAAGTTACCAAGCAAAGAACCAATGCGACCGATAATACCTGGCATATCACGGTGTAAGGTTAACAGCATGTAATGGGTTGGAGCCACATTGATGGGGAACTCATTGATGCTTGTGATGCGAATTTCGGATTTGCCTAGCAATGCACCAGTTACCGACTGCTGACCTTGGTTGCCATGGGCGGTGAGGTGAATCGAGCCGCTGTAGTCTTCAACGGAAGGATCGCGAGTTTCGGTAACGTGAATACCACGCTCCTTTGCTTCAATGCTGGCGTTCACAAAGTTAACGCGCTCACGGAGCGCAGGGGATAGCAAACCTTTGAGAGCTGCCACCACGATCGGTTGGCTTTCACTATTAGCGATTTCACCTTGGAGCTTGACATTGAGAGTGTCAACGCGACCGCCTGCCAATTGTCCAACCAAGTTACCGAGCATTTCGGCAAGTTGAAGATAAGGCTTAAGTTTCTGCCATACATCGGGACGCAGTCCAGGGATATTCACCGCTGAGCGGGCTGGCAAGCCAAGCAGGACATCACGGATTTGTTCAGCCACATCAACGGCAACGTTAGTTTGGGCTTCTTCGGTTGATGCACCGAGGTGAGGGGTCAAAATAACGTTATCACCGAGTTCGCGCAAGCCAGAGTCAGCTTCGAGAGGCTCATTTTCAAATACATCAAGGGCGATACCTGCGATTTTGCCACTCTTGATCGCATCTGCGATCGCAACTTCGTCAATAATGCCGCCTCTAGCACAGTTAATGATTCTGACACCATCCTTCATGATAGCAATACGTTCAGCATTAATTAAGTGAGCAGTATCTTTAGTTTTAGGCAAGTGTAAAGTGATGTAATCAGCTTCACGCAATAGGATTTCTAGATCTACTAGATTTACACCTAATTTTTCAGCACGTTCTGCGGTCAAAAATGGATCATAGGCGAGGACACGCATCCCTAAAGACTTGGCAACAGATGCCACATGGGAGCCAATTTTACCTAAGCCGAGAATACCAAGATTTTTCTTGTAAACTTCGACACCAGTAAAGCTCTTACGATCCCACTTACCACCCTTAAGCGATTGATTCGCCGCAGGTATAAAGCGTGATAGCGACATCATCATGGCGAGGGTATGCTCTGCTGCTGCAATTGTATTGCCTTCAGGGGAGTTAACCACAACAATACCCATACGAGTAGCAGTGGGAACATCCACGTTATCGACCCCAACACCAGCACGACCGATGATTTTGAGGTTTTTACCAGCTTCGATCGCTTCTTTGGTTAATTTTGTACCAGAGCGAATCATGATTGCATCATATTCAGGAAGAATCTGGATCAATTCTTCGGGGCTGAGGGTCGTCTTTACGTCAACGGTGGCGACTTGAGAAAGGATATCGATACCAACTTGATCGATGGGGTCAGAAACGAGAACTTTGGGCATAACGATTAAAAAATGTACCAGTGCCTGTAGCGGAGGGTTTGCGGCTACGCTCTAAATCCTAGGCGCATGTTTAACGCTAGATATTACGCAGCTTAGACACACTAAGATCACAATAATTGCTTACTGGTTAATATTACAGCGCTTTGCGCTCTGCGTAAAAATCAATATTTAGGCAATATTGGGGTAAGAACACCAATTCAAATGAAATGCAGTGTCTAGAGATCTTTTCAGAAAAGAACTCACAGAGATAATCTGTCGTCATGAAATGGACTTTTTAGACCCTATCCCCGATTAACCAATGCCCTTTTAATTCAACACTTCCATAAATGGTGTTATGTGGAGATCTTAAAAAGCTTACATATTCTCAACTTTAGGATGAGAGTCCAAAGTGTTGATTGCCTGTAAATCTTATAAATTTGTACACCTAGCCAAACTGTTCCACGGAACATTAGTAATAAATCATAGACTGAGACAATCTCTTGACTATCTCACTCCTTACGAAGTATTCTTTGGTTCATTAGATTGTTGTATTTCCTACTTAAATAGTCAATAAACGTCTTTATGATTTTTGGGGTTTGGAATAAAAGCATATGAAAATTTTTCTTGTAATATACAGTATTTGTTGTTTTGAAACCTTTGTTGTTAAGCACTTTTGATACTCGTGGTGGAGCTGCTCGCGCTGCCTATAGATTGCACCGAGGATTACGGAACATTGGTCTAGAATCACAAATGCTAGTACAGGAGAAATCTAGTGATGACTGGACAGTAATAGCCCCTGAGACAAAACTAAAGATTGGAATTGCGAAGACAAGAGCAACAATTGATTCTCTTCCATTGTATACCTACCGTAAATTTGATAACTACGGCGCTTTTTTTCCTCAATGGATTCCTGATTCCATACCCAGTGAAGTAAAACAAATTAATCCTGATATTCTTAACCTGCATTGGATTTCGGGTGGATTTATACAAATCGAGTCTTTAAAGAAGTTGCGACAACCATTAGTATTAACCCTTCACGATATGTGGGCTTTTACAGGGGGGTGCCACTATAGTCAAGGATGTGATCGCTACATTATTAATTGTGGTAAGTGTCCTCAATTACACAGTAGGCGAGAAAAAGATTTGTCCAAGTGGGTATGGGAACGCAAAGCAAAAGCTTGGCAAGCATTGGATTTAACAATTGTCACCCCTAGCAATTGGCTAGCCGATGTTACTAGAGCAAGTTCTCTCTTAGGGAATTGCTCCATTCAGGTTATTCCTAATGGCTTGGACACTAAGACTTATAAGCCATTGGAATCTAAGCTAGCTAGAGACCGATTACAGTTACCTCAAAATAAACAATTGATTTTATTTGGGGCAATGCGTGCAACCAGTGATCCTCGTAAGGGCTGGCAATTTCTTCAGCCAACTCTGCAATATTTAAAAAACTCTGGGTTATGTGAGGATTTAGAGTTGGTAGTATTTGGTGCATCAGAACCTAAAACTCCTATTAATCTGGGTTTTCCCTGTCATTATCTTGGGGAATTACATGATGACGTTTCCCTATCAATTATGTATGCAGCCGTTGATTTATTATTAGTCCCTTCTACTCAAGACAATTTGCCCAATACTGTAATGGAAGCAATTAGCTGTGGAACTCCCTGCGTTGCTTTTGACATCGGAGGTATTCCCGATATGATTCAGCATAAACTTCAAGGGTATTTGGCAAAACCTTTTGATTGTCAGGATTTAGCAAATGGAATAGATTGGGTATTAAGAGATGCTGAGCGCTGTCGAGATTTACAATATAAATCTCGACAAAAAGCATTGCAAGAGTTTGATCAATCGACTCAAGCTCAGCGATACCAAGCTTTGTTTGAGAATATTTTGGAGCTGTCTCGCTAAATTCACTATGGATTGTAGTTTTATAGAATTCCCAAAAGTTTCAGCAGTGGTTCCAACTCGTAATCGTAAAGATAAATTGTTTCGATTTTTAGGACAATTTATTTTGCAAACTTACCCAAATCTTCAGATTATAGTTGTTGACTCTAATTCTACTGATGGTACAAGGGAAGAGCTTCTAAAACGCTTTCCGCAAGTGACTTTAGTTATGGTGACAGATAATGAGTATTGGGCAGGTGCTACTAATTCAGGGATAAAAATAGCTTTAAAGGATAAATGTGAATATATTTTTACTATCAATGATGATTCAGTCGTGAAGGTCGATCATATTTCAAAAATGGTTGCGATCGCAAAAAAACATCAAGCACTTATTTTAGGAAATTCTATTAACTATCTGTCTAATCCCAACTTAATCTGGTCTATAGGGACTACTAATTATTGGGGAACTGCGAATTTTTTACAATTGAATTATCACAATCTAGAACTAGAAAAGATTCCCGAACATATAAAGAATAATGAAATAATTCAGGTAGATGCATTGGCAGGTAATGGTGTTTTAATCCATCACCAAGTGTTTACTAAAATCGGGCTATACAACGAGTCATTTTTACCTCATTATCATGCTGATTCTGAGCTTACTATTCGTGCTAATTCTCAGGAAATCAAAGTTTTTGTTGCTCCATCTATTATTTTATTAAATGATTTTCATAATGAACAGAAGAAACTAAATCTTAATCATATTCAAGGATTCATCTATGCACTATTTCACAAAAAATCACATCTATTTATCGTACCATTAACTTATATATTTATTATGTATTGTCCCAACAATAAAAAAATATTGACTTTATGGATGTTAATTCAGAGATTTATAACATTAAGATGGGAAAGTAAAAGTCAATTCAAATAAAAATTGCTTGTAAAACCAACTACACAAATAACCACTAAAATTTATGCAGATTAGCAATACCTTAGCTTCTGAAGAATATCAAGAAATACAAAGGTTGCTTGCAACTTTGCCAGACAAATCTGTTAGCCTTTCTCAAATGTGGCAACTGATGGATCAGGTTTGGGATGATCTAGGTTGTGACAATCTAATACTAGATCAAGAAAAAATTACTGCTTTTTATAAGCATCCAGTTTGGTTGCTAAATGGCTTCTTTATTGAACAGCATGAAGTATCTTTACAACATCGTCATATTATTGCAGATTTGATTGTTCAATTATCAGTTAAACATGTTTTGGACTTTGGTGGTGGATTTGGAACACTAGCTAGGATAATTGCTAATAAGTCTGGGAATATTGAGATTGATATTTATGAGCCATATCCTAATAATTTTGCTATTGAAGAATGTAAAGATTATCCATTAATTCAGTTCGTGCATAATTTACACAAAAAATATGATTGTTTAGTAAGCACCGATGTTCTAGAACATGTAACTGATCCTCTTCAGATTTTTGAAAACATGATAGAAACTGTATCTCTAAATGGGTACTTAATAATTGCTAATTGCTTCCGCCCTGTAATTAAATGTCACCTCCCTTCAACTTTCCACTTTAGATATACGTTTAATCTGTTTGCTAGATTGATGGGTTTGAAAGTGTTAGGTAAATGCAAAGGCAAACATGCAACAATCTATCAAAAAATACATAAAAGACCAACAAACTGGAAAATCATCCGTACAATAGAATATCTTTCTCAGAAGACTTACTTTTACATTTTGCGACACTTACACAAATAAATTTAAAGTCTAGAAAAAATATTTCTACTTGAGTTAACCCATAGTCTTCGACGTATTTTAGAAATCAAGCTACGGCTAAATAAAAGCTTTTGTGTGTAGTCATCTGCTTTTAAATCTCTAGCTATAGCAATTGGATGATTTAAAGGAAATTCCATTGCATTTAGTGGCAGGTCTGCTAATAGGTTTTTGCGTAATGTATGCGTTCCCCCACGGCTGAAACCAATGTTGCTTACTAAATTTTGATTAGGTAAAATGCTCAACCCACTTTGTACCCAACAGGCAAAAGCCCATTGGTAATCCCAAGAGTCGATGATGCGATCGCAACTTCCTTGAAAATTTTTGTGCCAATCCTTAACATAATTACTATTACCAAGAATGTCATATAGCCAATTGCCATCACGAATATGGCTCCATAGCTTCATATCTACATCATAGTAATGCCAAGCGCGTCTCCAACTTGCCCATCCCCAACAATGGTTGTAGCGAGAGAAGTAATAACTAGCTTGAGTACGCTTTTTACCTAATTGAAAGTTATCACCAGAGATGTGCATGATTCTCGAATCATCTCTGTATTTAGTGAGTAGCTCTTCGCAAAATCGAAAGAAACTAGGATGGGGTAAACAGTCATCTTCTAAGATAATTGCTTCAGAAACCTGTTCAAACACCCAATTTAGTCCAGAGGAGACACGATCACGACAACCTAAGTTATAGTCACTGTAATTCTTTAGTAATTCACAATTCCAATCAATTTTGTCAATTATTGCTCTAGTTGCAGCACAATTTTGCTGATCGTTAAGATGATTATTTCTTGCTCCATCAGCGATAACCAGCAACTTAGGTGGTTTAGCTTGACGGATTACTTCAAACACTCGACTAGTTGTATTTGGGCGATTAAAAATGATAAAGGCGACTGGAGTGTTTAACTGCCAAGTGGTCATGCGCCCCTCCCTGCAAATAACTTAACTAGCCCATTTATCCAAATTCGTCCTAGGTTTATTAATATTTTGTCTCTGGGACAAGCTAATAAGACAAACATTGTCCAGTCAATTTTATTTGATGAAGAGCGTCTAGAGAAATATCTTTTTAGTATAGAGGTGAATTGAAGTTTCCCCCTAGGATGAAATCCTGTTGTCTCTTCGTTGAGCCAGACTTTCAGGTCTGATTGGGTGCATAAAGTTAAGCCTTTACGGTATGCCCGAATTGTGAATTCGTAATCTGACAAATAATGTGGTAATAGTCTTGGATAAAAATCTCCTACCTTTTGCAGGTCTTGCCAACTAATAAATAAGCCTCGCGTTGACAAACAATTAATCGCTTGATAGGAATTAGGCGTACTAAAAGTAAAGGTATTAAAATCAGCGTTTATTCCCACATCCAAACAGTTCTCTGTCTGCATACTGTAGCATTGAGCTTGTAATAATGTATTGGGCATTCTTTGTAGAAGTTTTAAGCCTATTTCTAGAAAATCTGGCTTTATAAATACATCATCATTAATCATCAAAACCACGTCTTTGGAGTCAGGAATATTAGTTTTTAGCCAGTTAATACCTTGTTGCAATCCACCTGCCCACCACCAATTACCTTTCCCCGTAATTATCTTTAAATTAGATATTTGACTCGCTACCATTTGTGCTGTTCCATCAATGGAGCCATCATCAATCAAGATTAGTTCATAGTTTTGATAAGTTTGAGATTTTAGACATTCTATAAAATTTTGAGTGATATCGCGTCGATTGTGAACTGGCAAAAGAATGTAGCAACGAGTCATTTTCGCTCTAACTTACCTAAACAACTAAACAAGTAGTAACTAAAAATTAAAGTAACTATAACTAATGCTATATCAGAAAAGCTTATTTCATCATATAAAATTAGTAAGAAAGTCTAGGTTTACTGCTTAAACTACACATACAGCCTATTGAGGCTTTATGTAGTACAGAAATATTTTTAAAAGCGACGCTTTTAAAAATATTTCTGGGTTTTAAGTAAGTGCAAAGCGCTGTAATCATTGTTATTGTCTCTAGAGGTGATCATGAATTGGCTAATTTTTATCGCCTTCCTGAATGGCTTCGCTTTATTTAGTAGTGCAAATTTTCTACAACTTTTCTTTCATGAGGAATTTGCGATCGCAACAGAATCGCCATCATCGATCACTCCAGAAGTTAATACCCTCGAAAAAATCCAAAAACGCGGTAAGTTACGAATTGGGGTCAAAGATAATCTATCGCCTTTGGGATTTCGCGATCGCAGTGGCAACTTAGTAGGGCTAGAAATTGATATTGCCCGTGAATTAGCCAAGGAACTAAATATCCCCGTTGAGCTAGTCCCAGTCCAAAATCGCGATCGCCTATCTACCTTGCAAAATAATCAAATTGACGTAGCAATTGCTCAAATTACGGTCACAACAAATCGCTCACGTCTAATAGATTTTTCATTGCCCTACTACACCGACAGTACGGTGGCGATCGGGAAGCGTGACATCACGACTCAAGAAATCAAGCAAACCTCTGCAATTGGTGCTCTCAAAAATTCAGCAGCGATTGCCGCCATTCAATCGCAATTCCCCAAAGCGGCAATTATCGGTGCAAATTCCTATGCAGAGGGATTAGCTGCTTTGCAAAATGGGCAGATTGCCGCTTTTGTGGGCGATCGCATCAACCTAACGCAATGGCTGACCGAAAATCCTGAATTTTCAGTGGTTGGACAACCCTTGGCAGTGCATAGTTTTGCGATCGCAATGCCGCGTGGACTGCAACATTTAGACTTACGCGAAAAGGTGATGGCGATTGTTGAAAAATGGCGCAAAAATGACTGGCTAAAGGAACGCGCAAATTTTTGGGGCTTATAAAAAAAGAGAGTGCTTGGCACTCTCTTTTTTTAGCTGCGATCGCCTGTATATCCAGACTCATTAGCTAATTCTTCTAAACTTCTCTCACCCGAAAGCATCTTGCCGTTGATTTCCCAAGTAGGAAATCCTTTAATTCCTTTTTGTTGGCACAACGCAGTTTGGGACTTTTCCCCATTAGGGTCGCATTCAATATAGGGAATTAGCTTTTGAGCTTCACCAAACTTTCTCTTTTGGTTTTCACAATGTGAACACCAATATGCGCCATACATCTTGGCATTAGTGGTAGTTAAGTGTTGGGCTAATCGTCCTGCAAACGAGTTACTCTGAGCCGAGAGTTTGCCCTGGCTAGCATAAACACCGAGTGTCCCCGTCAGCGTGACGATTGCCACGATCGCCCCTGTAAAAAATAGATTGCCTATATCTTTCCAAGCATTGCCAAAAATGGTCAGCAACCAAATTGTGGTCATCGTCACTGCTGAAGAAATGCAGTAAAGGCAAACCTGTGGCTGACCGCCAATACTGCCTGATGCTAATAGATACATCAAGTAGCCGCTAAAAACAAAGGTTGCCGAAGACACCATAAACATCAAGAAGTTGGCGGTTTCTTTGAGTTGGGCTTGAGCTTTGGGATCATCCTTTTTTAAGATTAAGGGTAATCCCGCCAATAGACCTAGCGTGAGGTAGCCTAGCGCCCCAAAAATTGTCAGAGGAATTCCGAAAATCTTGGCGTATTCACTGCTTAGCACTAAGTCACAGCCACTACCTTGGACATCACATAGGGCAACTTTTTGTCCAAAAAAATGAGTTACGGTCAAATAAGTGGTTAGAGAAAAACCAAATAAAGTCAAAGCGACGATCGCAGGGCGCGACCACCGATGCAACCACGGCTCAGATCGTTTTCGCATAGTTCCTGACAATTTGTACCTACCTACTAATAAAACTTGCGAGCATCACCTCCAATGACGAGGTGATGACCCTCTATAAAATTTTAACCAATTGATACGGGTGGCGATCGCAATATTTGCTCTTCAGCAAGATGCTTGTTTTTTTTATTGGCAATATCTAGTCGCACCGCATCGACAAAACGACTAACTCTGATGGGATCAATCGACTGTTGAATTTGACCATTACGTTTGAGCGAACTAGAGACAATTACACCATCTGCATATTCCATCAACTGCGGTACATTTTCCCAAGTTGCGCCAGAACCAACAAATAGAGGTGTATCACCGCAAGCAATTTTTGCTTCCTTGAGGTCTTCTGATATTGGTGCTTGCCCCGTAGCCCATCCTGACAAAATCACGGCATCGGCTAGCCCACGATGGATCGTATCGTGAACAGCCGCAGATATTTGCGGTACAGAAATAGGTTGGGCGTGCTTGACCAACACATCAGCAAAGATTTTGACATCTGAGCCTAGTTCGCGGCGATAGCGTAAGAGTTTGTAAGCATCACCTTCAATAATGCCTTGGTCAGTTGCCATGACACCCATCAGCACATTGACACGGATAAACTTTGCACCAACACAGGAGGCGATCGCAAGGGCACTATGACCATCGTTCCGCAAAACATTAATGCCGACAGGAATACCAACCATCTGCTTGACCCGATGGACAATCAGACTCATGGCGCTAACTACCGCAGGATCAACATGATCCTTAGTAAATGGTGCATCAAAAAAATTCTCAACAATAATTCCATGCACTCCACCTGCGGCGAGTGCGGTTGCTTCCTGTTCTGCTCGATCCATGACCTCTTTGAGGCTGCTACCCCAACGTGGTGAAGTCGGCAAGGGCAGAAGATGGATGACCCCAATTACGGGTTTCGGTGTATCAAATAAACTACTTAAATCCACATGCGTGACGCTTATAAAAAATTTGGGTAAAAAGCTGGGTAACTAACTTTTAATTTAACTTGATTATGAGTGCATAATTTTATCGTGAATTCGATCCCCTCATTTCAATTTCTACCGATAAACCGATCAAGTCCCTTAAAGTAAACATAGTCCGCAATCATTTGTCTACGTTATACATGGCTAATATCCCTTTCTCCACTGATGTTTCCGCAGATATTTTGATTCTGTCGAATGGTCCTGGGGAACTAACTACATGGGTATATCCATTTCTACGCGCTTTAGAAACAGCATCGCCAACAGATTCCCATAGATCCTCAATTCGCATTTCGATCGCCCTATCCCCTTGCCAAAATGCTAGTGGTCAGGAAGCACAACTAGCCAAAAGTTTCCCTAATGTGGCACGGGTTTTACCGCAGGATCAGTTTTTTGATTTTTTGCTGTGGGGCAGAACTCCCGATTGGGCATGGGCAAAGCAGGGGATTGTCATTTTCTTGGGCGGCGATCAATTTTTTGCCCTTGCGATCGCAAAAAGACTGGGCTATAAAACCCTGATTTATGCCGAATGGGAAGCACGATGGTATCGCTGGGCAGATAGCTTTGCCGTCAGGAATCAAACGATTGCCGATCGCATCCCGTCTCCATTTCGTGACAAGGCACGGGTGATTGGTGATTTGATGGTCGATCAATCGGGACAAGATGTCGTTAGAGATCCTGCATCTAACCAAAGAATTTGTTTTATGCCCGGGTCTAAGGGACACAAGCTTAAAATCGGTGTACCTCTGGTCGTTGCGATCGCAGATATTTTGCAACAACAACGTCCTGAGTTAGAGTTTGTAATTGCCCTTGCGCCAACCACCACCCCTGAAGTTCTTGCAGAATATGCTCAAAATGTTTTCCCGACTTCTGACAGTACAGGCTCTACAGCCAACTTAACTGATGATGGGAACCTAGTCACCGCTAAAGGTACTGTGATTAAACTTCATCGCGCTTTCCCTGCCCATGAGCTAATCAAAAGTAGTCAGATCTGTGTGACGACAGTTGGCGCAAATACCGCCGAGTTAGCAGCACTAAATCAGCCGATGATCGTACTATTACCCACAAACTTTACGGATATGAAGGTTGGCTGGGATGGCATTCTGGGGCTATTGGCAGCTACGCCATTGCTAGGCAAATCCTTAGGGATGGTCATTAATGCTATCCTGATTGCCCAAATTGAAAAGAAAGGGCAACTGTTAGCTTGGCCAAATATCTGGGCAGGTGAGATGGTTGTGCCAGAGATGCTAGGTAAATTAACGCCGACCCAAGTTGCCGAAAAAATTAGTTTTTATCTTGAGCATCCTGATGAGCTGACCAAAATTTGCGATCGCTTAAAGCAAGTGTGTGGTGAGGCAGGTGCAGCTACTAAACTTGCTGAGATGGCGATTTCTATGCTTTAAACAAAAAATCCTCGCTTTGCGAGGATTTTTTGTTATTTGAGTTTTAGGATGCTACGGCAGTGGGGTAACAAACATTTGTACCGCCTAAGCCGCAATATCCCCCTGGATTCTTGGCAAGGTATTGCTGATGATAGCCCTCAGCATAATAAAACTCACCAGCATCACGAATTTCTGTAGTGATGCCCTGTTTCATTCCCGACGATTTGAGAGCATCCTGATAAATCTCCCTCGATTCTTCAGCAAGTTTTCTTTGGTTATCGTTATACACGTAAATGCCCGACCGATATTGAGTACCTTTGTCGTTGCCCTGTTGCATTCCTTGGGTAGGGTTGTGCGATTCCCAAAATACTTTGAGCAGATCGGCATAGCTGATCAACTTAGGATCAAACACAACTAAAACAACTTCGTTATGTCCTGTCATCCCCGAACAAACTTCTTCGTAAGTGGGGTTGGGTGTTAGTCCTGCGGCATAGCCCACCGCCGTCACATAAACCCCATTTTGTTGCCAAAACTTGCGCTCTGCCCCCCAAAAACAACCTAAACCAAATACAGCTATTTCCATACCTTCAGGAAAAGGTGGCTTTAAAGCATGACCATTCACAAAATGGTGTGAAGCGGTAGGGATGCTGGTTGTCCTTCCAGGGAGAGCATCTGCTGCCGTGGGAAGGGTTAGTTTTTTACCAAATCCAAATAACATACGGTTGTTTTAAAAATTAAAAAATTGATTGAAAATTTGAAAATTTATAGATTTTTGCAAATCTTAAATTATGCATTTATCTCACAAAAAATTAGGGGCTATAGCCCCCCAATTCATTCATCAAAATGATGACTATAGAGTCTGACCGCTAAATGCAAAAAAACGGTCTAACTTAAAATCCAGTGAATCATCGTAAATAGTCAATTTTTCGGGCTTACAGCGTTTAACCATCACTGTCATACCCTTAGAACCTTCTGCTTCCAAATCTTCGATGTAGCCAACTTTGGCTTCCTCAGCATCAGATGTGCTAGCAAATGGTCCAAAGTAGTAAGTACAACGGGGCGAATCAGTAACGATTTCGACCCATACCGCGAGACCAAATGTTTCGAGAGCTGAGGTAAATATATTCTTAAACAAATTACCACCCATGATTTTACATAACTAGAGTGAATGGTTTAGGGGAGGAAAAAGCTTTAACTGTAGGGAGTTGCAATATCTTCGGTAAACCAGATATTGCAAACCTCACCAGATATTAAAGCTTTTCTATATCTTTATATAACTTAAAACAAGACTTCAAGACAAATTGTTCAGGTTTAACGTATTCACCCAACGTTGTCTAAAAATCTCATACAGCGCCATTCCCGTGGCAACTGAAGCATTCAGGCTTTCTACTTTTCCCTCTAAAGGTATAGACACCAGAAAATCACAGTTTTTCTGAACAGAAAGACTCAAGCCTTCATCTTCTGCGCCGATTACCAAGGCAATCGCGCCTGAAAATTTGGCTTTATGAATCGGTTCACTCGCGCCTGCCATAGTGCCATAGACCCAGAAGCCCGCTTCTTTGATCTTTTCAAGGGCGCGGTTGAGGTTAACAACACGGGCAACGGGCAGGACTTCCAATGTACCTGCGGCAACCTTGGCAACTGTGGCAGTAATGCCTGCGGCGCGACGCTGGGGAATGACTAGACCTTGTGCGCCCAAGGCGGCGGCACTGCGAATAATCGCGCCTAAGTTGTGGGGATCGGTGATGCTATCAGCAATAACGATCACGGGCTGTGCAGATTTTTCTTTAGCACTAGCAATTAACAAATCAATGTCAGTGTATTCATAGGCGGAAACCTGTACGGCAATACCTTGGTGTCTGCCATTGTCGGTAATCCGATCAAGGCGCAGGTTATCGACTTCATCGACAACTGCCCCCGATGACTTGGCGGCATCAATGAGCGGCAAGAAGTCGGGAGCATAACGCAATCTGGGGGTTACCCACACGCGGTTGATGCTGCGATCGCTATTTAGTACTGCTTCAACGGCATGACGACCGTAAACAATATCAGGATTGTCTGGATTATGGACTGGCGCAGCAATCCCTAGTTCGCCATCGGGATCAACATTGCGGGAAATTGGCGGCAACGAGCGCCGCTCAAAATTAGGAACGGATGGACGATCCCCGAAATTGCGATCGCGATCAAATTTGCGATCGCCAAAGTTGCGCTCAGGACGATCTCCAAAATTGCGATCCCCACGATCAGAGCGATCTGAGCGTTCGGGACGATCGCTGCGTTCAAACTTTTTATCGCCGAACTTTTTATCACCGAATTTCTTATCAGCAAATTTTTTATCGCCGAACTTCTTCTCAGCGAACTTGTCGCCAAACTTCTTGCCAATGGGTTTATCAAATTTGCGATCAAACCTTGGCTCTGACGAAGAATCGGAGCGCTTCTCATAGCTCTTTTCAGGACGACGATCGCCGCCATACTTGGAGTCAGAGCGCTTGTCTGCATATTTACCTGCATATTTATCAGACTTGCCAGAATACTTGGAATCGGAACGACTATCAGAACGCTTGTCTGAGTACCTATCGGATTTATCAGCGGACTTGTAAGGTTTCTCAAAAGAGCTTTCACCACCACGCTCAGGACGACTGTCCGATCTTTGCTTGTCACCGTACTTATTGTCTGAATATTTTCCTGCGCTACGGTCAGAGCGCTTATCGGCATACTTATCAAAGGGTTTATCAAAAGACTTGTCAGAACGCTTTTCAAATTTGCGATCGGTGTCTCGGCTAGGGCGATCAGAATTGGTGCGATCAGAATTTTCTTTAGATTTGAGTCTAGGTTGCGTTGTCATAGCGGCGCTGGTGTATCGATGTGGCTAATTAGCTGGGTAAAAATTTGGTCAAGGCGATCGCGATCGGTTAGATAAAGATAACCAATCAGTGTTTCAAATCCTGTTGCCTTTTGGTAAATACGAGGATCAACTTTACGTGGTGCAGATCCCGCAGCATTGCGCCCGCGTTTGACCAGATCGCACTCAAAATCTGTGAGATCGAGTTTTTCGAGAAGGTGTGCTTGCTGCTCTGCTCTAACTTGACTAACTACAAGTTGGTGATACTGTTTGGCTGTGCGCGGCGGCAATAAGTAATGCAACCGCATCTGCATTTCATACACAGCATCTCCAATATAAGCTAGGGCAGAGACAGGGATCTCAGCGATATTGTTAAATACTGGGCTAAAGGACATTACAGGATAATGCCATCACAAAATATATTGGGATGATTGGCTTGAAAGAACTTCAGACAATTAGAGACCAAGGAGTAAGTTATGCTTGCCCCTTGATCTCTAAATTTTATCTTACTTACATCATAGGTTGATTGCGGCAGATTTTGACAAAATCAAACGCAATTGGACTTAATCAAAATCGGTCTAGGCTGTCAAGATCTACAAATCCTTGACGGGTAGTTCATTCAGAAAAAATTGCCCCGCTTAATTTGCCTACCTATTGAGTCCTAGTGGTTGTTAATCGATCGATTGTGCTTAGTTTTTGTATATCTAGCCTGTTCTAACTACACTTAAATTCACTAATAAATTTTAATAAATTTACAGAATGTCTACTTAGATTGATTCAGCTTTGCTAGCGCTTCGTCAATGGATGTCTGAAGTGACAAGAACTGGTCGAGTCTCACCAATTTCACAGTCTGGGTAACTCTAGCGTTGGTGATGATTTGCAGCGTACCGTTTAGGGTTTGTGTCTTTTTTGCCATCTGGACTAAAACCCCCAATCCAGAACTATCAACAAAATCAATGGTTGACAGATCTAAAATCACGTTAAAAGGCCCATCCTCAACGCATTTGCCAATGACCTTTTTAAAGGCTGGCTCAGAAAAAGCGTCGAGAAGACCTGTGAGGCGGATTAATTGATAGGTGTCCTTGACTTCGCGGCTGCCTCTTAAACTCACAGTCAGGGTTAGCGGTTCAGGAATAATAACCTCCAAGTGGTGCGAGCGTACCTTAATTTGCGGATATATTCTATTTGCTTTCTCCGCACTTGTCCAGAAGATTCAAAAAATAAAGGGGGTTTAGCCCCCTTTATTTTTTGAATCTGTATACTATTAATGATGTTTGATTGGCTCAGGGAATAGAAATCGGATCTCAAGTCGCTAGGGTTTAGTTTTATACTTAAGAGCTTAGCCCAATGACATATTAGATTCTTTATGATGTCGATCGCCCAAATTCGCCAAACCTTATTAAATAAAGAGCGATCAGCAACCGAAATTGCTCAAGATTTTTTAGATCGGATTGATCGGTTAGAGCCGAAATTACATAGTTTTGTGACCGTTACCCCAGAAGTTGCGATCGCACAGGCAAAAGTTATTGATGCCGCCATCGCCGCAGGGGAAAATTTGCCTGCACTGGCGGGTGTGCCACTGGGCATGAAAGACAACATGTGTGTCAAGGGAATGCCCACCACCTGCGGCTCGAAGATGCTGAAAAATTTTGCGCCCCCCTACGAAGCCACCATTACCGCCAAGTTGAGAGCATCGGGCACAGTGATGGTAGGCAAAACCAACCTCGATGAATTCGCCATGGGTAGCTCCACCGAAAACTCGGCGATCGCCTTAACCGCTAATCCTTGGAATACTGACTATGTACCCGGTGGGTCATCAGGTGGTTCGGCGGCAGCAGTATCAAGTGGCGAATGTGTAATTGCCACGGGTTCTGATACAGGTGGTTCGATTCGGCAACCTGCTTCTTACTGTGGTGTGGTTGGGCTCAAGCCGACCTATGGTTTAGTCTCTCGCTTTGGACTAGTTGCTTTTGCCTCGTCCCTTGACCAGATCGGGCCTTTTGCCAATACCGTTGAAGATGCGGCAATTTTCTTGGGTGCGATCGCGGGCTATGACCCTAAAGATTCCACCAGCATTAACACTAAAATTCCTGACTACGCTTCATTATTAACACCCGATTTAACCCAATCCCTTAAGGGCAAAAAAGTTGGTGTGATTACCGAAACCTTTGGCGAAGGGCTAGATAGCGAAGTGGAAACCGCAGTCAGAAATGCGATCGCACATATGGAGAGTATGGGTGCAGAGGTCTATGAAATCTCTTGTCCTCGCTTCCGCTATGGCTTGCCCACCTACTACATCATTGCGCCTTCGGAAGCGTCTGCAAACCTTGCTCGCTATGATGGCGTAAAGTATGGTTTCCGTGATGAGAATGCGGATAACTTGCTAAAGATGTACGAAAATACACGTGAGCAAGGCTTCGGTGCAGAAGTAAAGCGACGGATCATGATCGGTACATATGTTTTGTCGGCAGGTTATTACGATGCCTATTACCTCAAGGCGCAAAAAGTGAGAACGTTGATTGTTCAAGATTTCCAAAAAGCCTTTGAACAAGTCGATGTACTTGTTTGCCCAACCGCCCCAACTACGGCTTTTAAGGCAGGTAGTAAAACTGAAGATCCCCTTGGCATGTATTTGTCTGACTTGATGACCATTCCTGTAAACTTGGCAGGTTTACCGGGAATTAGTATTCCCTGTGGATTTGATTCTAAAGGAATGCCCATTGGTTTGCAGATGATTGCCAATGTATTGCGGGAAGATGTGTTATTGCAAGTTGCCTATGGCTATGAGCAGTCAACGGCATGGCATCAACAACAGCCTGCTATATAAAACCCAAAAAGCGAGTTGCGGCGCGAAGCGCCGCAACTCGCTTTTTGGGCTTACAGCTATAAAATCTGTAGACGAACGCTGCGCGTGCGCCATGGTTTTTAGGGTTTAGATAATGGTGTTATCAGGAATAACGGCATTTTTGACAACGACGACAATACCGTTACAGATGCAATAGCCTTGATCTTCACGATTTACATCTTGAACGTGATCTTTGTTAATGATCTGCACATTCTTACCAATGCGAGCATTCTTGTCGATGATCGCATGACGAATAATCGTGTTTTCTCCGATTCCCATGGGAACTCGATTGTTTTCTAGATCATCTTGTCGGTCTTCTTGAGGTTGATAGAAGTCACAGCCCATGAGTAGGGTGTCTTCAATCACACAGTTAGCATCAATGTGCATCCGAATACCGACAACAGAATTGTTGACAGTTGCTTGATTAATGAGGCAGCCTTCGCCAATTACAGAGTCCTTGACCTTAGAATCATGAACTTTACTGGGGGGTAAATAGCGGGCGCGGGTGTAAATCGGTTTTTTGGTTTCGTAGAAATTAAAACCTGTAGCTGGATGACGAGTCAATTCTAGATTGGCTTGATAGAATGACTCGATAGTTCCGATATCTTCCCAATATCCTTTATAGAGATAAGCTTGAACATTCAAACTATTGATGGCATTAGGAATAATTTCTTTGCCGAAATCTGTGTGTTCAGGATTGGCACTAAGCAGCTTTAACATTGCTTGCTTGTTAAATACATAGATACCCATTGAGGCAATAAAAGGATTTGCGATCGCAGAGGCTTGATCTAAACCCAGTTTAGTTGTATCAACACGCATTGCCTCTAGGGCTTCACCCTTGGGCTTCTCTAGGAAATTAATCACTTTGCCAGAGTCATCAGTTTTGAGCAGACCAAAGGCTGAAGCTTTTTTCTGATCGACGGGTAAGACTGATAGGGTAATATCTGCACCAGTTTCGCGGTGATGTTGGACGAACTTTTCATAGTCCATGTTGTACAGATGATCACCAGATAGGATTAAGTATTCGCTTACATCCCAAGATTCTAAAAGCCATGAATATCGACGTACAGCGTCGGCAGTACCTTGGAACCAGTCTGGGCTATCGGGAGTTTGCTGCGCCGCCAAAATTTCGACAAAGCCATCAGAGTAAGACGCAGGACGATAGGCTTGATTAACGTGGCGATTTAGTGAGGCGGAGTTAAACTGGGTCAGGATGTAAATCTTTTCAATGCCTGAGTTGATGCAGTTACTTACAGGAATATCGATCAGGCGATATTTTCCTGCTACGGGGACGGCGGGTTTAGCGCGTGTCTTAGTGAGGGGATATAGTCGGCTTCCCTGTCCGCCGCCCAGAATGATAGCCAGTACATTTTTCATAAATTATTCGGATTATCTTGGCTTTTTTATTTGCATATTTTTTCTGAATGCAAACATTGTCTATCTTTGCGGGGATCGTGGCAAGTAATGTAAGAACACAAACGCATAAAGTCGTAGGGCTAATTAATAGAGATAGTTACGGCGTAACTATCTGGAAAAATTAACTTTGGGAACAAGATGTCATATCAACACGTCGGGCGGGGTAAAGTGAAGCCAAATGTGACTGACTGTAGTAGGAAAGTTTTATGATGCTTGTGAAACAAATGCTGGCTAATTCATCTGTTGCACTCATGGGCTTGGGTGCGATCGCAATTACGGTCATCGCTTCGCCACAGACAGCTATTGCCAATTCGCCGCAAAATTTGGCTAGTTTATTACAAAAAGCAACTTTCAGCGATCCCGCTACAGCAAAAACTGCGATCGCAAATTTAAGAGATTTTAAAGATGCGGGGGTGTCGGCTTTTCTCAATGCCTATCAAAAGGATCTGCCCAATAATCCGCAATTAAGAGCAACTCTTGATGCCATTTGTCAACAAAAGGATTGTGATGCCTCGCGCTTGTATTGGTACACAGATCTAGAAGCTGCCAAAACTGCTGCTAAAAATACAGGTAAGCCGATTTTGTCTTTGCGCTTGTTGGGCAATCTCAGTGATGAGCTAAGTTGTGCCAATAGTCGATTTTTCCGCACGGCGCTTTATCCTAATACGGCGGTGTCACAACTATTACGCGATCGCTTTATTTTGCACTGGCAGTCAGAGCGTCCTGTCCCTAAGGTGACAATTGATTTTGGCGATGGTCGTAAGTTAGAGCAAACAATTACAGGCAACAGCATTCACTATGTTTTAGATGCCGATGGTTTGCCGATTGATGCGATTCCGGGGCTATATAGTCCTCAAGCATTTATCGAACAACTCAAGGATGCTGAGAATGTCGCCAAATTGTTGAGCAAGTCAAATAACCCTAGCCTGCGTCGGGAAACCCTAGTTACATACCATCGTGAGCAACTTGCTAAGCTCGAACAAAGTTGGCGCTCGGATCTCACAAGGTTACGCTTACCACTGCAACCATTATTAGAGCGTCCAGCGACAACAGCGAATACTCCAAGTGCTATGCTAGCTAGCCGATTGACCGTAGGAAAGATGATGGTTGAGATGCCCACCTTGACCCGCACTAGCAGTGAGCCATTACCAGAAGTCACACCCACCGATCCCTTTTCAAAGCTCAGTGATACGAATTGGGCGAGATTGGCAAGGCTGTATCAAAATCGTGTTTACCTCGATCAAGGTAGCTTGAAATTAATGCAGCGTAAATTGCCAGCAAGTGCTTCTTTGCCTACGGTAGTTAGCAGTTTTGAAACTGCGATCGCACAGGATACAGTTCGTAATGAATATGTATTCCATGCCCAGATTCACAGTTGGTTTGCTAATGGCGAGTTTATAGATAATTATCTAAATGGCGAGCCGAGGCGTGATGAAAGCCCCCTTGTTTTACTGAATCGACGTGTATATGATCAACTTTTTCTTACTCCAGCAAGTGATCCTTGGTTGGGCTTAGTAAATGAGAATATCTATACGGGAATCAGTAAGTAGTTCAGCAGATCGAAAGAATTAAAATGCGCGTCAAGATTGAGAATGAAGTTCTATTTATTCATCGTGAGGATGTACCGAAATATAATAAACAAGGCTCAATTGTCCGTAATAGTTACTTTTGGGCTTTGCGATCAATTGCTGGTCGCGCCAATTCACGTCATGATTGGGAATTTGAATCGGAAGTATGGATTGCTTTGCAAAGAATGTTGATTTCCTTTGCGGAGTCAGGTTATTTACCAACACGCGAGACTCAATTAGAATTCGCTGCGGAAACAGAGGCAATCCCCCGTGAATTGAGATTAGTATCTACCGTTGAAGATTAGAAGCTAGATCTTATGTCTCTCGCGATGCGAGAGACATAAGATCCTTAAGAGCTACAGCGATATAAAGTAGTCATCTGCTCTAGATTCTTGCTAGGAGCGCGAAGTAAGAACGGCAAATGTCCAACAGGGGGATTCTTAAAATTTGGTTGACTACCCTCAAGATATTCCCAACGTGCAGTTTGGCGATTGTAGATGGTTGCGATCGCAAATACACCCGACTCATTCAGCCAGCCGACATTAGTATAGGTATTGCGAATATCCTGAGCTAAATTTTCATAGATTTTTCTTTGGGCGGTCAGTCCTTGCTTGCTATTACTTGCCCTTGTCCATAGCTGATCAATTAGCACCAAATCTGCACAGGGAATGCGACTTAACTCATCAGGATGGAACGTGCCATCAGCATAGGAGCGCTTACCCGCCGCCTTGAGCAGCAGTAAATAGGTTTCCTGATCCGCCGCTTGCCAGTCTTTGGCTTTGAGATAGCTACTTAATTGGCTATAGCTAGATTTGCTAGTAGTTTGAGTGGGATCTGTAGGAGATGGACTTGCGATCGCAGTTGGTTGATTACTTGGGCGATTAGCATTTAATAGATTGCCATTAACCTGACGATTTACGAGATAAACACCACCAAATATGAACAATGCAACCACCGATGGCATAACTAACCAACTCGGTTTAAATTGTTCAGCCACCCGATCATCACTGATTCTTGGTGATTCCTGACTGAGTTTGGGAAGTTTAGAAATATCCTTTAGCACTTCATCCACACTCTGATAGCGATCGCGAGGATTACAGCGCGTCATTAGATCTAAAATGATCGCAAATTCACGACTGACCTTTACATAGCTCCGCCAGTTCACCTCATTATCGCGATCTCTCGGAAACTGACTAGGATGTTTGCCTGTTAAAGCTTGTAAAGCCAACATCCCTAGCGCATAAATATCACTGGAGGGAACCGACTGTCCACGCTCCTGCTCATAGGACATATATCCGAGCGTGCCAATGGGCAACGTCACCCTAGATTTGTGATGGGCGTTGGCAACTTCCATCTGCACTTGCTTGACTGTCCCAAAATCAATTAATACGAGTTTGCCATCCCGATGCCGACGAATTAAGTTACTAGGCTTAATGTCACGGTGAATCACATGATATGTATGGACAAATTGCAGAATTTCGAGAACTTCTTTAATAATCTGAGCAACTCTTGACTCTGCCATTTGGCTACCCGCAGGCATCTCGGTACTCAGAGGATGACCAGCAATAAACTCTTGCACAAGATAAAATTCTTGATTTTCCTCAAAATAAGCATAAAGCTGCGGAATTAAATCATGCTTACCTAACTCTTGCAGAGTTTCCGCCTCTGATTTAAATAGCTCTAGAGCCTTTTTGGTGAATACAGGATCATCAATAGTGGGATTAAGATGCTTAACCACACAGGGTGGATTTTTGGGCAGGCGCGTATCTTCGGCAAGGTAAGTTTGTGAAAAACCTCCCTCAGCTAACTCTTTAATAATGCGATAGCGGTGATCTAGTAACTTACCTAACATAAAGACATTATAAAAGAATAGATAAATAAGTTTGCATTAATATTATCTTATTTTAAGTTTCCATAAATACAGTATCTTTACATCATTGATGGAATGTAAATCTTGCCAAACAATGGTACTGAATATTTTTATCTTGCTATAAACTATTGAGGATTGCTACAAATCCAGCATTATTTAAAATTAATTTTAAATAATGCTGGATTTGTAACTTGAAAGTATCTCAGCACAAGCAAACTTAAAGTTTAAAGACTTACACTGTCAGCATAGTAGTTAATCTAAGCTCTGGATTTCACCTTTAACGATGTCGCACTAATTAGCTTGTTTATATGTCGCTTAATTCTATAATTATCCCTGTATTATTTATTAATTAAATTTATATTAATAAACACGATTAAATCGTTCTTAATATGCATCAGAATCTATGTTGTGACTAGATCATTTCTTGATTTATATTGATAACTGTCTTCATTACGATTGGAGTGAAATCTTACAAAATGGATACTCAAACTTTACAAAATGTGTTGTCAACCAACTTAAATCTGATATCTGGTGCAGTATTTAAGGTTCTTGCAGCAATTATTCTCTGGTTTGTCGGGCGTAAATTGATTGAAATTGCAGGTAGCCTGACATCTCGCGCCCTCACCAAGCAAAGGATTGATCCCACCCTGATTGGCTATATGCTTGCCAGTCTATCCGTGCTCTTAAATATCGTCTTAGTTGTTGCAATTCTCGGATACTTTGGAGTTGAAACTACTTCCTTTGCGGCTCTCTTGGCGGCGGCTGGTATTGCGATCGGTGCAGCATGGAGCGGATTGTTGGCAAATTTTGCCGCAGGGGCATTTTTGATTATTTTGCGCCCTTTCCAAGTGGGCGACTTTATCTGTGCGGGAGGAATCACAGGTACGGTCGTGGAAATTGGGTTATTTGTAACGACCATTGATACCCCTGATAACGTGCGTACCTTTGTTGGTAATAACAAGCTATTCTCTGACAATATTCAAAATTACTCGGCTAACCCCTATCGTCGTGTTGAGTTACAGGCGCAATTAGATCACTCGGTTAATCCCAATGAGGCTATCAGAATTCTGCAAGATAGAATTGCGAATATTCCCAACGTCATGAGTAATCCCGCACCTTCCATTGAAATTATTTCCTTCACACCCATGGGGCCAGTTTTAGCAGTCAGACCTTTCTGCAACAATGCTCACTATTGGCAAGTTTATTTCGATACCAATCGCATAATTCGCGAAAGCTTTAGTGATTCTGGTTTTGCCGTTCCTCAACAGCATTTTCAAGTCCGTCAGTCTTAATCCCAAAACTAAGGATAAAAAAAGAGGGCAGATGCCCTCTTTTTTTATTGTCTGGGTACTTGGATGCGATATAAGCCAAGTGGCAACAGCTTCCATATCATCACAAATACAGTTAGTGAGCTATGATGGCAGATGTCTCAAAATCCTCTAAGTTCATTGTGGATTTTATGAATTTATATTAAAGCTATAACTGTAGCCATCTATGTTAAGACAAAACCAAAACCCAAAAGAGAGTTGCGGCGCGAAGCGCCGCAACTCTCTTTTGGGTTTTGTCTTACTTGACTATAGCTATACTTTCAGCTTTGCAAAAATAGCGATCGCAAAATCTATAAAAATATGGGTAAACAAAGCCGCCTGCTTGCCTTTGTATTGGCAATTTTAATCGGGGCTGTGTATCTCAGCATTAGCAATCCACCCAAGTTGGGACTGGATTTGCGAGGTGGCGCACAGCTTACACTCCAAGCAAAAACTAACCCTGAGCAAGGGATTAATGAAATTACGCCGCGCATCATGGAAACTGCCAAATTCGTGGTGGAACAGCGTATTAATGGCTTGGGAGTCTCCGAAGCAACAATCTTAATATCAGGTAATGACCAACTGATCGTTCAGCTACCGGGGGTCAATGATCCTGCCCAAGCAGAACGGGTAATTGGTACTACCGCTCAGCTTGATTTTCGTAAGCAAAAAAAAGGTACGGAAAGTGAACTAAGGGCAAGATTGCAAATACGCGATGCGGCGGCGATTCAGCGTGAAATCCTCAAAACTTCTGGCGATAAAAATGCGATCGCAGAGAATGAAGTAGCTTACAAAAAGAGTATTGAAGACTTAAAAGGGATCTTTGAGCGCACAGGCTTAACAGGTAATATGCTCAGAGATGCCGTTGCTTCACCAACAGGGAATGGCCCCGACTCTTGGCAAGTTGCCCTCACCTTTAATGACGAAGGCGGCAACCTATTCGCCCAAACCACAGGTGAAATTGGTGGTACTGGACGTGTTCTCGGTATTTTTCTCGATGACAAATTGATCAGCTATCCCTCCGTTGGTCCAGAATTTCAAGGCAAGGGGATCACAGGCAATCGTGCTGTAATTACAGGTAACTTTAATCTTGATACTGCTAATGAATTAGCCTTGCAACTACGCGCAGGTGCTTTACCCGTACCTGTGGAAATCGTCGAAAACCGAACCGTTGGGGCAACCCTTGGCGCAGATAGCATCCTCAGCAGCATTTATGCAGGTACAGCAGGTTTAGCTTTAGTCCTGATTTTTATGGTGGTGTACTACCGCATTTTAGGTGTAGTTGCCGATATTGCCCTGATTACCTATGCAATCATTACCTTTGCGCTATTTAGTTTGGTCGGAGTGGTCTTGACCTTACCAGGAATTGCTGGCTTCATCCTCAGTATCGGTATGGCAGTGGATGCTAACGTACTGATTTTTGAGCGGACGAAGGAGGAATTAAAGGCAGGACGCACCCTTTATAAATCCGTTGAGGCAGGTTTTTACCGTGCATGGTCGAGTATCCTCGATAGCAACGTGACCACATTGATCGCTTGTGGTGCTTTGTTTTGGCTCGGATCTGGTTTTGTGAAAGGATTTGCAGTTACCCTTGGCGTGGGTGTATTAACAAGCATGTTTACGGCAGTGACCTTAAGCCGCTCATTGATGCTGGCGATGATTAGCAACCCCAACTTCCGTAAGCCCGAATATTACGGCATGAAATCCTTTGGCAAAATCTCGACAGCCGATATAGATACAGCAATTTCTGAAGCAGTAGTAGAAGACAAGAAAAACGACAATACAACAGGTGCAGTGTTATGAAATTAGATGTAATTAAAAATGCTCGCCTCTATGTTTCCATTTCTTCTGCCGTCATTTTGGCAGGAATCGTGGCGATGGTGCTGTCATTTCAGCAGTTTGGTTCACCATTGCGATTGGGAATTGACTTTACAGGCGGTTCTAGTATTACCCTCGGATTAGCTTGCGATAGTGCCAATAATTGCGGCAAAAATATCGATATTGGCGGAGTGCGTCAAGCAATCGAAAGCAAGGGCTTTACGAATAGTGTGATTCAATCGGTTGAAGGTAAAGATCTCAAGGGAGTATCAGTTCGCACCGCCAGACTATCTCCAGAACAACGAGAAGATTTGCGAGTTACCCTCACCGATGCTCTCAAGAAATATGGTGAGATTGATCCTAAAAAATCACAAATTGATGATGTGGGCCCTGCAATTGGTCAGCAAGCCCTTAATAACGGTTTGCTAGCCTTGGCAATTTCTTTTGCTGGCATTGGCATTTTCCTAGCCTTTCGCTTTCAATCAGATTATGCTAGCTTTGCCATTATCGCCCTATTTCACGATATTTTCGTAACCGCAGGTCTGTTCTCGATTCTGGGGCTAACCTTAGGCATAGAAATTGATAGCTTGTTTATTGTAGCTATGCTAACGATTTGTGGCTTTTCGGTGAATGACACCGTAGTTATTTACGATCGCATCCGTGAGAATGTCAAACTCGACGGAGGGGCAACTAAGTTTAATGATCTGGTTAATGCTTCGGTCAATCAGACCTTGGGGCGTTCGATGAATACGACATTGACTTCTACTTTGCCCTTGATTGCTATCTTCTTATTTGGTGGCGCAACCTTACGCTTTTTTGCCCTTGCTCTGATCATCGGATTCCTGTCTGGAGTTTATTCCAGTATCTTTAATGCCTGCATTTTCCTAGCATGGTGGCGCGGTCGTGGCAATAATTACAACGACAGTACCCCAAGTATTGAAGTTAGCTAAGATCAAAGCATGTGTGTCTGTCGCCAGTCTTGTTAAGACGCAAAACCAGAAGACGAGTTGCGGCGCTTCGCGCCGCAACTCTCTTCTTGGGTTTTGTGTTTTCCTAATCCAAGTGACAATAGCTATAAACACATACTCTGGCTTAAATCTAACATTGGGAATTTGACGATGAATGCTGATAATAGTGATTCTCTCTCGGAATCTCTCTCGGAATCTAGCCCTGAAAAGTTGGCAGAAGACCCTTTACTAGAGAGACAAATTCAACGTCTGATCGAAGTACAGACTTATCTGCGGTGGCTATTTGATGGATGTTTGTGGTTAACAGTGGGCGCAGCGAGTATCTGGGCTTTGCGATCGGATATTGAGTTATGGATAGCTGCGTTTACATGGGCAGCAGTTCGCATTACCTTGGCATATAACCGTTTGCCGATGATGGGTATCGGTTTGTGTGTGGCGATGACTCTAGCAACTTTGGTATGGCAGAGTTCAATTATTTTGTGGGGAATTAGTGCGAGTGAAAGGCAATCTTTAATTAAGCAGATCAAAAAGATTCAGACAAAAGGAAAGAGTCATCCCCTATGGCGATGGGTTTGCGAAGAAAGAGTGTCATAAGATCATGTTTGAGAAGTGAATCGAGGCATTTGATGAAAATATGAATTATTATGAATCTGCGATCGCATCTAACCAAATATCAACAACCCGCGATCGCAAATTCATCTCCCAAAACAACGCGATCGCCCCTAATCAAATATCAAAAACAGCGATCGCACTTAATTGAAGTTACTAACTGCTAAATGTTCAGCAAGGGAGGTTTGAACAACTGTTTGGGGGGTTACTCCTAAACGTTTTGCTTCTTGATTAATTAGCTCGATCATCCAGATCGGTAACTCAATGCTAAGCCTTTTTTGAGCAGCTAAGGGACGTTTAGATTGAGATAGATCGAGCATTTCGATAATATCTTCTTCCCCATCATCAAATTTTTGATCAAAGTCTTTAGCGTTCATACAGGGCAACCTCTTGTGTGCGTGATCGGCGGACAGATATAATCCGAATATTTTGATCGCGGTAGGTGATAACTCCAGACCAATGTTTATTATTTATTTTACCAATAACTACAAATCGCGGTTCATCTTGAATTCTACTAGGGATTTCTAGCAAATTTGGATCGTTCCATAGTTTTTGAGCTTCAACAAAGTCAATTCCATGTTTAGCAAAATTAGATTGACTCTTATTTTCATCATATTCAAAGTTCCTCATGGTTCATCTTCAAATAATTACAAAAATTAGGTTTTGAACCATATCACGACTTGCCACTAATCAATACCAACAAACAGCGATCGCCCATTCATCTCCCTCAACAAACAGCGATCACCCCTAACCCAATATCAATAAACAGCGATCGCCCCTTTCATCTTCTCTCCACAAAGCGATCACCCTAATCAAAATCAATAAACAGCGATCGCCCTTCCATCTCATCACCACAAAGCGATCGCATCTAACCAAGTATCAACAACCCGCGATCGCCCCTTCATCCCCTCACAACAAAGCGATCGCCACCAATTTAAAATCAACAATACTGCGATCGTCCCCAATCAAAATCAACATCATCTCCCTACCACAAAGCGATCACACCCAACCAGACATCAAAGAGTAGATTAGTTACAGTCAATTCCTAAATACCAATATTTGAAAGATATCCTTTTATCTTTTTCTTCTGACTTTCTAAACCTGATCGCCTCGATTTAATTTTTTCTAATTCAGATGTAGTGTAAAGCACACCTGCCGTAATAGGGGGATAAAGGAATAATCCTATAGCTACTATTGAAGCAACCTTATTACTCTTTACCTTGCTACTTAGGCTATTAGCTACTTCTTCGATAGCTGAATGAATTTGAACCTCAGAAGCTTGTAATAAAGATATCTTAAAGTTAGGATGATCACCTAGCTCTTTATGACATATAGCGAGTCCAACATGGCATAAAAATAAGCGTTCTTCTTTCTCAAAAGAAATGGCTTTATTAAATCGATATCTGGATTCTCTAAGTAAACTATCTTTTTCAGAACTACTGATAGCAGCTTGCTCTAGCGCACGGAAACCCGCTTCAAACTCTGCATTTGCAAGACGATCAATTTTTGTTCCGATAGTTTCAATTAAACCAGCAAACTCAGCTATAGATCTTGCTAATTTAAGCGATCCAAATATTACTGACGGCTCCATAATGAAAGTCCTCTAATTATCTTTGTAATCAGCGCTCATAGGGTTGAATAATTTTTAGATTAGGGATAATCCGATAATGTTTGACATTAAAAGTACAAAGAGTTTTATTTTTGCTAATGGCACAATGAGCAATTAATGCGTCTAATAGACCTACTCCATCAGAAAGGCGATATTTACTAAAATCTGATAAAGCATTATCGCAATCAGCCTCAGTCAACCAAATTAATGATAAAGGTGCAGTCAGCCTAAAAACTTGATTAACTTCTTGTTTATTTTGACAGTTTTGGATTAACTCCATCACCACAAAACCTGAAACACTGGGCAATTCTGATAAAGTGGTAAACCATGCGATCGCAGGTTGATGCCCTCGCAAAACATCGATCAGAATATCAGTATCTAAAACATACATAAAATCACTTTATAAATGTTGACGATGTTCTGCTGCATGGCGAATTTGACGAGCATATTCCTGACTATCCTTAATCTCAGGATGCGAGTTAATTAGTCCTTCACTTTGCCAATAACTCACTAATTCTGCACCAGTTCTAAGCTGACCCTCTGAAAATTTTCTAACAGCTAGAAGTTGAAGGATATATTCTGGTAAGGATAAACTAATTTTTCTTGCTTCCACAGATAGCTCTTGTTCCAATTCTTGAGGCAAATCCAAAGAAATTGTCATAGTTTTAATTTGGGGATTTGGCATTGCTGTCTATCAATATAGCAAATAACAAAAAAGCCCCGCATTGCGGGGCTTTTTTGGTTGTTAAAGCTTAGTAACGAGCGCTGTTAGGCTTGTGTACGATGAAGCTTTGGACTTGGCATTGCTTGATGTTGTCGAAAGCAACAACACGGATAAAAGAACCAGGGTAGCTAGAACGGCAGGCTTGAACTTCGCTCAAAACTTCTTGAGGAGTTCTGGCGTTGAACAAAGGCAACTTCCAAAGAGTCCAGTAGTGAACAGCAGGATCGGAATCTTCGTTAAATTCGATCGCAGGATAGAAACCTTGTCTCAAGGTGTACTCGATTTGACGAGTGATTTGAGCATCGCTCAAAGGGGGAAGGTAAGAAAGAGTTTCGTAACGACGCTCTTTTGGTAAAGTTTGCATGATTTCCTCGCGATTACAGTTATATTTCTATTGATTTAGGGTCATGATGTGCAGCGCTCCGCGACATCCACCCATACCGATTTGATTATTTAGAGTTTGCGATCGCAATCAGCATCTAGATCTAAACCTGCTTCCAAATTAGGATCTAGATTTTCGCATTCCGCATATCCCTGCGAAGCCTGAACATTCATCATGCGTTCGAGGTGCTGACAACGAAGTTGCATATTTGATTGCTGAATTCCTGTACGAGTCATCTCTGGTAAGAAATCTAAAATTTCATTAGCCAGATGCTCTCTCACAGTCATCACCCGAAAAGCTAAATCTTGGTGAACCTCTAAAAGTTCTTGAATATAAAGCTCGCCATTTTGTACCTTCTCGCGCGTCGAGAACTGATTAAACCAGTGAGCTTTTAACAAATCTGTTTCTTGCAGTTGCTCGGAGACCGTCTTAATTGCTTCGTATGTCACAAAATTCATGAGCATCCTAGCAGTGGACTTAGTGCTGCGCTTGATATCCATAGGCTGAGTTAACCAAGAATGACTACCATAAGGTTTGGCAATGCCAAATCTTATGGTAATAGAGCTAATCGATTAGACGGTATCCATTGCTTCAAACTCAAACTTGATTTCTTTCCAGAGTTCAAGAGCTGCATTCAATTCAGGAGACCAACGACCAGCTTCACGAAGGATATCGCCACCTTCACGCATCATGTCGCGACCTTCGTTACGTGCTTGGATACAAGCTTCGAGAGCAACACGGTTAGCTGCTGCACCAGGAGCTGCGCCCCATGGGTGACCCAAAGTACCACCACCGAACTGTAAGCAAGAATCATCACCGAAGATTTCAACAAGAGCAGGCATGTGCCATACGTGGATACCACCAGAAGCAACTGGAAGTACCCCAGGCATAGAAGCCCAATCTTGAGTGAAGTAAATGCCACGAGAGCGATCAAGTTCAATGTGGTCTTCACGCATTAGGTCAACAAAGCCCATGGTGATGCCCTTTTCGCCTTCGAGCTTACCAACAACGGTTCCAGAGTGGAGGTGATCACCACCAGACATACGCAGACACTTAGCCAAAACGCGGAAGTGAATCCCGTGGGTTTTTTGACGGTCGATAACTGCGTGCATAGCGCGGTGAATGTGCAATAGCAAGCCATTGTCACGGCAATACTTAGCAAGAGAGGTGTTTGCTGTGAAACCACCAGTCAAGAAGTCATGCATGATGATTGGCGTGCCGATTTCCTTAGCGAAAGCTGCACGTTCCATCATTTGCTCACAGGTAGGAGCAGTTACGTTCAAGTAGTGACCCTTGATTTCGCCAGTTTCAGCTTGAGCTTTTTCAATTGCTTCTTGTACAAACAGGAAGCGATCGCGCCAACGCATGAAAGGCTGAGAGTTGATGTTTTCGTCGTCTTTGGTGAAGTCCAAACCACCGCGTAGACATTCGTATACTGCACGACCGTAGTTCTTAGCAGATAGACCTAGTTTGGGCTTAATGGTACAACCCAAGAGAGGACGACCGTACTTGTTCAACTTGTCGCGTTCAACTTGAATACCGTGAGGAGGACCTTGGAAAGTCTTCAAGTATGCGATGGGTACGCGGATGTCTTCTAGACGAAGTGCGCGAAGAGCTTTGAAACCGAATACGTTACCAACCAATGAGGTGAGCAAGTTGGTTACAGAACCTTCCTCGAACAAGTCGAGAGGATATGCAATGTATGCAATATATTGATTGTCTTCGTTGGGTACTGGTTCGACATCATAGCAACGACCTTTGTAGCGATCGAGGTCGGTCAACAAGTCTGTCCATACAGTTGTCCAAGTACCTGTAGAAGATTCAGCAGCTACCGCAGCAGCAGCTTCTTCTGGAGGTACGCCTGGTTGAGGCACAAAGCGGAAAGCGGCGAGAAGGTCAGTATCTCTAGGAGTGTAATCGGGAGTATAGTACTTTAGTTTGTAGTCCTGTACACCTGCGTCATAGCCAGCCTTGGCTTTAGACTGTGTTTTCGAGTAAGACATTAATATCTCCTTACTATAGTTAAATGAGAATCGGTAAACCGCACGGAGCGCTGCAAAAAATTCTAAGAGTCAGAGTCAATAGCCAAATCGAAAATTAAAAAGAGATTAAAAATCCATTAAAGATCTAATTAGTCCTTTGATATCTGCTTCTTCGTTTAAATATTTTTTTGCTTTATATAAGTTAATCCTATCAGGAATCCTTCGTGCGAATCCCTTGAGCGATGTCTCTAATTTAAACATAAAGTGCGTATCCACATTTACTTTTTTTGAAAAAAGTTTTTGGAAATCGCCTATTTATAAGCAATGAATTTATATAAAAAATTTATATAGCTTTAATAAGTTAGATATATCCTCTAGCAGTTGTTGGGGGAGTATTTGAGTAAAGCAAACCTTCCAAAGCTTTGTAGAGATGGCTTTGCTTACGATGCTCACCTTGAGGTTGATATTAAGAAAAACCTCTATCTATTGATCTTTTTTAGAAGTTGTTTGCTACACAGTGATACAAAAACTAATATGAATGGTCAGGAATCTTTATAAGATTAAAACAATATTAGAAATCCTAATCACTCGTATTCAAATACAAAATGAGTTAGTTTTGATCTGACTTTTTTGTTAGGGTTGCTATTAATCTGAATAGAGTATTTTTACTCATTGATGCTACCCGTTGATAGTTTGAAACTTTTCCTTCGTCATTTCAGTGCAATGCCTTAAGAGCATCTACAGAGCATCTACAGAGCATCTAAGCGGTATGTTGGGCAAGCCATGTTAGTAAAACTTGCTCCAAGGTCTGATTATTTTTGTGGATTTCTTGCTTAACCCATTGGGCGATCGCATCAATCGCAGAGAAATTGGAACCCGCTTGCCATTTCATATCAATCCCCATAGAGGTGAGGTGAGTGCCTTGGAGAGTCTGCAAGTTAACAGTTTTCGGGAATTTAGATTGAAGCAACTTCGCTAGGGTGGAAATTTCGTCAATGTCATCGTCAATAAATTTGACGAGTAAGTTGTGAGTGGCTTGGTAATTGTCAATGACCAATTGCTCAGTTTCTCTAGGATTGGGAGTGAACTCCATAGCAGACATTTCAGGGATGGTGCTAGCGAGATTTTTAAAGAAAGGAATTGAGCGATCGGCACTGTAGTTGTTGTAGGCGATGTAGATATTGCCAGCACGGGTGGGTCTATACAGACTATTGATTAAGAGATGGATTTTACAACCCATACTATGCCCCATCCCAAAGACGGGAAAGTAATCAAGGAATAGTTTGCTGCGAGCTTTGCGAAATGAAGTGTGAACATCGCGAGCAATTTGACGATGGTCAAAGGTGTTATTCAGAAATGGTGTGGCGACAATTGCATAGTTATTGTTGGCTAGTTGCTCTAACACTCGACTATAGGTAAGGTGAGGTGCTGCGGCAAAAAATGCCCCACCCAAAAAGTGAATTACGCCCTTAGGCTTGGGCGGGGTCAACACCCAGTTTTCTTCGATTTGCTTCCACTCCATTGTTTTTGCCACTATTTACATTTCTTTATAATCATTCTACTGTCTAAAAAGGAGAGGGGATGCAAAGCATCCCCTCTCCTTTTTAATTAGAACAAGGGGCTTAAGCCACTTGCCTATGATTACTTGTTACTCCCGATTGGGTTTGTCGGCGGCACGGTTGAGCAGACAGAGTGAGGCGACTAGCCCGACAAAGTGGGCAAAAATAATATTGAAACTAGCTTGAATAATTTGAAAATCGAGGGGCTGAATGACGGAGTTAAATGTACCTGCCCCCGGTAACATCGCTTGTCCTTGTCCTGCTCTGAGAGTTAATGCGCCAATAATGGCGAAGGCTCCCACTAGAGTGACAAACATCCCAATTAGGTTAATGATGAGTCCGATTTTGATTTGCAAGATGGTTTGACTTTTGGTGGGTCGATCGGGCGATCGCAATTTCTTTGCCATTTGGGTATAGCGATAATGCCAAAAAATACTTGCGCCTAACACGGCTACACCCGCCCATGCAAAACTTAGCCCTGGCAATGTGGCTGGACTAGTATCTAAGCCTGTGTTATTAGGGATTTGACCAGTTCTGGGAAATAGGAAAAGCTGGAGTAACACAACCGATGAAACTATGCACAGGACAACCTGCGTCCAAAAAGCAGTCCAGCCCCAGCGCCGAAATGCTAAGACAACTCGCAACACGTTAGGCGAGACATCACTGTTATCGTCTTCTTTTTGGGCATTTTTGAGTTCTCTGGGCATAGCTGTCGAGGTTTGGCTAGTAAAAACTGTAAATACTATAGCGCTTTGCGCTTTTATCCCAAAAAGTAAGAGAGCGCAGAGCGCCCTGATTTCAGGTATTTCAGCAAGCCTAAAAGCTTGTGCCGTCCGCATAGCGAGCAGCACAAGCTCTGATTTTAATTTTTAAATATACTGAATTACTTAGCAATATTTCGAGACATCTTCGCCTTTGTCGGCGAGATAGCTAAGGGAGCGAAAACGTAAACCGACTAGCTGATCGTAGAGCGGGTTAATTTCACACATTGCGGGAATATGCATGATTTTGCGCCCAAACAAAACAACGTCACGCTCAAAAGGACATTGGGCAGGAATCACTTTACAAATGAGATTCGCCAGTCGTGAATCATGGATTTCCATATGGTCTAGCCATTCTTTGACAGGATTGAGAAGATCGGGATGATGTTCGCCATGGTGGGATGCAGCTTCTAAGTTTTGACGTAAATCATTGATTGGTTTAACTTCTTGACCAAGGGCTTTGCAAAAGCCTTGAATAATATCGTCTTCGGCATCGGTATATTTGCCGTCGGCAAGTGCCATCATCACTGCCATGCGTAAAAAATTCTGTCCAATATCGCGATCGCAACCTAATGCTTCTGCTAATTCTTGGGCGCTAATTGGGTCAAAGGTACTATTGCTTAAGTCCTCACCCCACTCATCGCTATGACTAATTTGGTCAAATAAGGTGCGCTCTTGGTCGCTGTAATCATTGTCCGCGAGGGCAACACTCATGAGTCCCCGCAACCAAGCTGAAATCTGTGCTTGTGTATAAATTGGATGATCTGTTTGCATAACCAGTCAGTCTACAGGTTGACTAAATCATAGATTGCTTTGTCTGTAATTAGGATCGGTTATGCGTTAAAGAAAGTTTAATGTTTGGTAGTAACTGCACCTAGATTGTCATCCCGCCCGCGTAGCGGGCAGGATGACAATCTAAGTTTTAAACTTAATTACTGGCTTTGTATAAATTTTCAATAAATCATGGTTAACTCGCATAATTCGTCAATACCGATCGCAATGACGATTGCAGGCTCAGATAGTGGTGGCGGCGCAGGCATACAGGCTGATCTCCGTACTTTTGCCTTTCATTGTGTCCATGGAACTAGTGTGCTGACTTGCATCACCGCCCAAAACACACAGGGCGTAACGCGAGTAGATGCGATGTCGGCAGAATCAGTAACGGCTCAATTTGAAGCAGTGATGACTGATATGCAAGTGGGAGCAATCAAAACGGGGATGTTGCTCAATCAGGACATCATTAAAACCGTTGCCAAGAAATTAGTCGCTTTTGGATTTGGAAATGTGGTGGTTGATCCTGTGATGGTTTCACGGGCAGGAGCACAACTAATTGATGATGAAGCCGTAAAAACGATCCGTGAGCTGTTAATTCCTCTCGCGGCGATCGCCACGCCAAACCGCTATGAGGCACAGATTCTCGCGGATATGGAAATCAAAACACTGGCGGATATGCAAACGGCGGCGCAGAAAATTTATAAATTGGGAGCGCGATCGGTCTTGGTAAAGGGTGGTGGGATGCTGCAAGATCTCAGAGCCGTAGATGTTTGGTTCGATGGCGAAGGCTTTGAGGTGCTAAAAACTGAGGTGATTGATACAAACCATACCCATGGGACTGGCTGCACCCTATCGGCGGCAATCGCGGCAAATTTGGCATTAGGGAAACCAAGATTTCAAGCAGTTGTCGATGCAAAAAACTATGTCACGGAAGCTTTGAAATATGCCCTTGCGATCGGTAAAGGTCAGGGGCCAGTGGGGCATTTTTTCCCTTTGTTATCAAAGTAGTCCAGTGCTTTGTCTTTACTTGAAGATTGCGCTTCCTGCTACGCAGGCGGCACAATCTTCTTCTAATTCTTCTGAAAGATCATCAGATGTTGTTGGGGCAGACTTTGTTTGGTTTCTTGCCAAGTGAGTCCCACGGCTGCCATTTCTTTTTTGACCTGTTTTTCAGTCATCTTATGTAATTTCTTGATCGCCACAAAAGGATTTTCAGCTTTATATTCTGCCAAGACAACTCTTCCATTAGGCTTCAAAGCCTTGACGATGTTTTGCATCATCTCTTGGGGATAGTCAAATTCGTGGTAGGCATCAACCATGAGCGCTAGATCAATGCTCGATGCTGGCAAGTTAGGATTGCTCACAGTACCCAAAACTGGCTCAACATTGCTGAGTTTGGTTTCTTGTTTGAAGAGACCTAAAATATCAATCATTTCAGGTTGAATATCTACTGCCAAAACCTTGCCAGAGGTTAAGAATGATGCAATTTTAAAGCTGAGATAACCTGTGCCTGCACCAATGTCCGCCACGATATCGGTGGGTTTGAGGTCTAGATCGGCAATTAGTTGACTTGGTTTCTCTTCTCGCTCACGACTAGAGCGTTCTAGCCATCCTGCACCAAGATGTCCCATAACTTGCGCGATTTCACGTCCCATATAAAATTTGCCGATACCATCGGGACTGTGGGGAGTTTTGTATTGATAGATGACATCTTGACCAATACTTGCGATCGCAGTTTCGTTATTAACGGAAGTGATGCCTAGAATACTAATCAGGAGAATCAGCAACCAAGAACCAAAGACTTTACCAAATTGATGCAATCTATTTATTTTCTGCATGTTCATCATTTTATATAGATAGCACTGTTATAGCTGTCGCCAGTCTTGTTAAGACACAAAACCAGAAGACGAGTTGCGGCGCTTCGCGCCGCAACTCGCTTCTTGGGTTTTGATTGGTCTTAATCCAAATAGCAGTAACTATATAAGCTAAATACTTTTGCCAAGAATCAGTAAACTTTGTTCTTGGCCATCTAATTCCGCCACCTGTGGCAACAATCCCCATTGTTGAAACCCAAATTTTTGAAATAAATGACAGCTAGCGGCATTGTGGGCAAAGATGAAGCCGACTAGTTTAGAAATGCCAAGCTTAGGGCATTGTGCGATCGCAAAATCGAGTAACTGTTTGCCAATACCTTGACCTTGATAGTTAGGATCTATATAAATACTGACCTCTGCGGTTTTGTGATAGGCAGGGCGACCGTAAAACATCTGCAAACTTAGCCAACCAATAATTTGCTCATTTTGATCGCCTTGAATGTTGCGATCGCCAATGGTTGCTACCCACACAGGATAGCGATCGTCATGGGATCGGAACCAAGTACGACGACTCTCTACAGTGATCGGCTCAAGGTCTGCGGTGGCAAGACGGCTAGGTATAGAAGCATTATAAATTTCGATAATCGTAGGCAAATCTGCCTCTATTGCCAACCGAATTTGCATGGATAAAAATGCCTTAATTTTCTTGAAGATATGTTTTAAATAACTGGGCGCAATTAAATATAAAACCCTAAAACCTGTGGCGCACGCTGCGCGTGCGTCACAGGTTTTAGCTTTGGGTTTTAATTATGCCTAGCTACTTATATAGCAAAAAAAGTTTTGCTGAGGACATAAAACCAGAAAACGAATGGCGGCGCTACGCGCCGCCACTCGTCATAGGAGATTCGCAAGCCGTAATTCAGTATTTTGGTTTATGATCGCAAGGATACTGCCGCAGATTGATTATGGAATTACTGGCTGGTTTACTAACAACATTTTTAGGTTTAGCTGGTGCGCCAGGAATTGCGATCGATAAGGTGGCAACCGACTTTTTGCGTGGACAAATTGTCAAGGCAGATGTCCTAGAGGTGCGTGTTGATAATGCTCCTAACTATCAAATCCTGCTGGGTAATGTTGTTCGAATTCGTGTTGCGGGACGGGGGGTTTACATTTTAGAGTTTCTCCGCATCGATGAAGTTGATCTAGAAACTGACCCAATTAGCATCGATCCCAATTCTGTACAGTCGGGCAAGGTTGTTCTGCGTCGACCATTACAGGCTGCGGTACGTGTGCGCTTACGCTCTGAAGATATTAATTACGCCTTGCGATCGCCAACGGTACAATCTTCGTTCAAAAACCTCAGTATTGATATTACTGGTTCTAATCCGAACAAAGCAGAAGTGCTTGACCTTGCTGACCCAGAGGTCACTTTTTTAAGCGACAATCGCATCCGTTTGACGGCTTCTTTACAGGCAAAACCCACCGCAACTAACCCTGAACCAACTAAGCTTGATGTCTCGGTAAACGCTGAATTAAAAACCGTTGGCGGTACAAAATTACAAATTATCAATCCTAAAATTGAACTGTCCAAAATACCTGTACCTGCTCAAATTGCCAATGCTTTTACGGAAGGTTTAAATAGGGTCTTGGATTTACGGCAGCTAGAAAGTGCAGGAATTACCGCAAGGGTAATCAAACTGGAGCTGGTTGATGGCTCGATGCAGGTAATTGGGTTTGCGAAAATGGATGCCATTCCTGAGTAACACTAGCCCAAGATATTGCTAATTCTTACATCCATTGCGATCGCATCCCTTGGATTACAAAACACATTTACCTTAAGTCTTTGATCGCCACATAACCCCATCACCAAAACATTAATATGCTCAATATAGGCAGCATTTAACGCCGCCTTGCCTTGCTCGTACACAAGGGGAATACCCGGTTGAATGATCGCGAGCTTTTGAAAAAAACTATTGGTACTCGCAAAGCAACGATTTATATATTGACTAAGCAAATCAAAGTCAACCTCAGTTTTTCCCTGAATATCACCAAGCGTATAGGCAATCATGTCAATCGGAGTGCGATCGCTAATAAAGTTGGTCGCTGAATTTTGCCAAATCTGTTCAGCTGCATCAAGCACATGGTTCTGCACAAATAGCCTTGTCTGAAAATCCATCGACTCGGCAGGATCTAGCCCTAAATTTGCGAAAACTTGACTGGTGGTGGTGCGGATAAAGGGGATATTGAGCCGATCGGCAATTGCGATCGCAAGAGTAGTTTTGCCAGTGCGATGAGCACCACAGAGACCTAGATTGCCATTGATCATATAAGTCTAAATAAGCCTAAATTCCAAATACACGCTTGGCTCTGACCAAATAGGACTGGCGATCGGCTAAACCATTAGTGCCACCGTTGATGATGCGGGTGACCGTGAGAATATCATCGCGATCGGCATAGACATTTAGTTTGCGCGTATCCCAATACCAACCTGCACTAAGACAAGCGAGGTCATAATCCGCTAAGCGGCGCGGGTTGCTAATCAAGTCCACGCCCAAGGCACGTCCACATTCAGCATAATTAGCTCGCCCTGTTACCTGAATCAGTCCCCGACCTTTAAAGCGCACACCATCCCCTGACTGCGTATTCCCTAAATCATCACGCCATTCATAGTCAGACCCAGAGGCGTATTCCTCGTTGGTATTAAAGCCATCGCTTTCATGTCCGACTTGGGCTAAAAAATGCGCCTTACGCAGAGGTGTGGTGATGGCATAGCGCTGCATAGTTGTATTCAGGTGCGGCAGCAAACTAGCAAGGCGATCGCGGCGGGAATAGGGTGCGATCGCAATTAGTTGCTCTTGCGTAATCAAAGTTGGGGTTGCCGTCGCAGGTGGATACAAACCTGCATAGGGTTCTTGATCGGCACTGCGGGGTGGCAAATTATTAAGCACGCGAATTGTGCGATCGACTAGCACATCCTTAGGATTAAAGTCATCTTTTAAATTCGTAATCAACTGCCCCAGTCGTTTGGCAACTAACTTCCGTAAATCAATCAGGTTAGGAGCTTCATATAAACCTTCGTAGGGTTTACGCATAATTGGGCGCAAAGGTAAACCACTAATCGCTCTTACTAGGTCATCCACTTTGCCATCAGCACTCGTATGTTTTGGATCAGTAATTCGCGAAATATCGGCTACTAGAGTTTGGGCAGCTTGTTTGCGCCATGTGGTCAAATCAGCGGGTGCAAATAGACCTGCATAGGGTGCGCGTCCTGTGGGACGGGCTGGTAAATTTTTTAAAAAACGAATCAAGTCATCAATCGCGCCGTCAAAAACACTACCCTCAACATTAGGGATTTTAGGAACTGAGTTTTGGAGGACTAGGGCAGCCCGACTGCGCCATGTGGCAATATCGGCGGCAGGCAAAAGCCCTGCGTAGGGTTGGCGATTGGCAGGACGTGGGGGTAAGTTATTGAGCGCACGCATGAGATCATCCACAAGTCCATCACGCTCATTGGTGGTATTGCCGACGATTTTGGGAACTAGAAATGCAAGGGTTGCGGCAGCCTGTGAGCGCCAAATCTCAACTTGTTTCATGACCTTAATCGGGTGTTGCTTTCCAATTTAATTAACACCATTTGTTAATGGTATTCCGACAATTCAATCAACTCCATCGGCACAAAACTTTCCTGTGGCAGCAAAATCAACTGTGAAAAAATTAGCTTGCCTGACATATCAACTCGATTAATGGCAACTCCTTTAGGACGAGGCATCTGGGCAGCATAGGAGTCGGCATAATAGCGATAAATCTGTTTGGCAGACCTGACGACCATCGGATCAATTTTAGAAATTAGAGACTCCGATTGTTTTTCTTGTGGTTCAAAGCGTTGGGCGGCATATGACACAATATCAACCCCTTAAATTTGACTGTTAAATTGATTTAAATTGATTGCTATTTGTTTGTTAACAAAAGTAGCATCAGGACTTTAGCTGACTTTGTTTTTTTTAGCAAGATTGCAGACTAGGACTATAGCTCACCACCAGATAGTTTCAGCCTAAACAACTTGCTATAAAAAATTTGCGGGAAATCAATACAGTTTTTGTCGCGAATGCTAGCCACTACCTCAATTAGATATCCCATAAATTCAGAATTTTCTAAGGTCATTTCATAGCTCATGTCATCATCTCCTGCAAAGGTGACACGACAGAGAGTGATATCTGATGGTAAGTTAGCAACTCGCCACACTGCTACAAATGAAATCGGAGGACTACCTTCTATATGACGTTCACCCGCCAGTTCAGCTTGCTTATACAGAGAGATGGCATAGGGTAGTGCCATGCGCTTATTAGGCTCTCGGTAGTAGGGCATATAAATGGAAACTTCTTGCGGCGAAGCCTGTTTGAGTTCGATCGCCATAGGTATCTTGTCTCTAAAAAATGTAATGAAAGGTTATCAGGTTTTGAGCAAAACCCAGTAATGATTTGCAAAACTAAAAATGGCTACGCCATTTTTAGTTTTGCTGTTAGGCTCTATGTACTTATGTACTAAGGAGAAACACGATCTATGACGGTAATCTTGCCATCCGCTTGGACTTCCCAAACATCATAGCTACCCTTCACATCGCCGAATTCATCAATATCAACATTCCCGCTTGCGCCTTGGTAATCAATTTCTGTACCTGCTTTCACTAACTTAATCGCTTCACAGACATCACTGACTTCTTGACCGGGGGCATTAGCAACTTCACGAATTTTGCTCTTAATACCGTCGCCAGTACCATCCTTGGCAGCTTCGGCTGCGATCGCAACTAGGGCAGCCGCATCATAGGAATGGGGAACAAAAGCGCCAAGTTCTTCACCTGTTTTCGCTTTGAAGTTCTTCGCAAAAGTCTCAAGGGACTTACCATCAGCACCAGGTACAGTACCGATTGCACCCGCCAAAATCAATTTACCGTCAGGGGCATTACCAATCAGCTTAGGAAAATCTTCAGTTTTCACGCCATCGGTAAGTAAAATCTGCACATCCTTAGTCAAGCCTTGCTCATAGGCAGCTTTGATGACTGCGCCACCAGAGTCTGGATAGAGAATTGCCGCAACGGCATCGGGCTTGCTACCAAATGCTCCCTTTGCCTCTGCCTCAAAGGTAGTGGCTTTGGGATCGTAACGGGTGGGGCGACTCTTGTTAACAATTGTGCCACCAAGTTTTTCAAAGGCTTCCACAAAGGCTTTTTCAAAACCTACGCCATAGTCATTATTGATGACCAGAGTGGCAACTTTGCGAGCACCTTTTTTGTAGGCTAAGTTAGCCAGCGCAAGGGCTTGATAGGTATCGGGGGGGGCAGTACGCGCCCAATACCCATTAAATTCACCTTTTTTAGCCCGTTCTGAAAATACGGGACTGGTGCTACCTGGGGAAATCATCACGACCTTATTGGGAACTGCGATCGCAAGAGCGGCGGTCGATACACTACTAGCAAATGCGCCAACTACAGCCCCAACGTTATCGACTTTTACAAGTTTGGTCATCGCTTCTGCACCTGCGGGTGGGTCAGTGCGATCATCTTCTTTAATGAAAGTAATGGGCTTATCTAATACGCCACCACAGCTATTAACGGTTTCGACAAGAAAATCAATGGATTTGACCATCGGTGCACCAATCGAAGATAGGTCACCAGTTACAGGCAAGAGTGCGCCTAGTCGCAAGCTATCCTTTACGCCGCCACTGCCTGAAGTGTTAGCAGTAGTCGCTGTAGGATTAGCATTATTAGTTGTGGTACTAGGCGGCTGACAGGCGACAATCCCAATCATAGTCACTGTGGCTAATAAAGATAAGCACAGTGCAGAGAAAAACCTTTTAGTCATGGTTTGAACTACGATCATGTTGATAAAGTTGCTGTAATTGTATCTGCAAAGTCTCATGCCATCCACCATTGATCCACGTCGCCACAGAGAATTAGTCCGCTTATTAGATCAAATGGGACTAGATCAAGCCAAATTAGAACAAGCTAATCCATCGGTTAAGGCTCAGGGATTTGATTGGATGTTGCTTGATCAGGCGCTAGTCCATCCCAGTTTTTCAACAACCTATAACAATGATCAACTAGAGTTTGTGGGCGATAGTGTGTTGCGACTATCAGTGAGTTTATTTTTGAAAGAACACTATGGCGATCGCAAAGTGGGGGATTTAGCAGCACTGCGATCGCACCTAGTGAGTGACCAGACCCTTGCTCAGATTGCAGGTATTTACAATCTCCAAAAATATGTGGTCGTATCCAATGCAGCCCGTAATGATACCCAAGCATTGCGATCGCTATTGGCTGATGCCCTCGAAGCACTAATGGCGGCTCTATATATCAGTACGCAAGATTTAGCCTTTGTCAGGCAATGGCTCGATCCGCATATGCAAAAATTTGCAACCGAGTTACTCGCGATCCCTGCCTTAGGAAATTATAAAGTTGCCCTCCAAGAGCTAACTCAAGGACGCTGGAAACGTTTACCTGAATATCGCAATGTAGATTGCAATCTGGCACTTCAGACATCAGATCAGATAAAGCAACCCCTTTTTTGCGTCGAAGTATGGTTTGACGATCGCTGTTGGGGACAAGGACAGGGAAAAAGTATCAAAGCCGCTCAACAAGCGGCGGCGGCAATTGCCTTAGAAAAAATGCAAGCGGACACAAATTCAAAATAGGACAGAAAACTCAATAATCGGGCAGCGGCGCGAAGCGCCGCTGCCCGATTATTGAGTTTTGAATAGCAAAGCAAGTTTGGCTATCGGTGTTGCTTCGTGTCGCCTATCTTGAATTTGTTAAGATTATGAGATTAACAAGCGCCCGTATAAATACTTAAAGTTAAATTGCAAGTTTCTCTATAAATCACCGACAATCATCGTAATATTTCTTAGTGGTCTAATCTTGTCTGTTTAACCAAATTTTTTAAAGTGCTTCGTGTGGTAAGAAGGAGTCAAAAGTCATTCTGATACTAATAGCTTTTTTAGCTGTCATCAACGCTGTGGCAGCAATGTGGCTACTACTTTATGGGCTAAATGCTTATTGGCTCACTGCTGTCCATAGGTCTAAAGGCTCTGTAAGGAAACAGCTAGTTGTTCCTAAGTTTAATCGTGCCAGAGAATATCAAACCGCTCAAGCCGCAGCATCGTCTAATTCAAGTGCGATCGCTGTCAATAATTTTGATAACTTCGAGCAATTTCGCCTTGATAACAATTTCACAAATAACTTTAATAGTTATGCTGTGGCGATCGGCTCTCCTGAACACCATGCGATCGCCTTAGAAGATTTGCCAGTTGTGACGATTCAGTTACCGATCTTCAATGAGCGCTATGTATCACGACGACTCGTGGATGCAGTTTGTAATCTCGACTATCCCCGCGATCGGATGCAAATCCAAGTTCTCGACGACTCTATTGATGATACTCAGGCAATTCTTATTGAAACTGTCCAAGAATATCAGAGCCGAGGCTTTTGGATCGACTATATCCACCGCGTTAATCGGGCTGGTTTTAAGGCAGGAGCTTTACAAGATGCCATGCCTCTAGTGCAGGGCAATTATATTGCGATTTTTGATGCCGATTTTATTCCGTCATCCAGTTGGCTCAAGGACACAATTCGTCATTATGTCGAGGCTCCTGATGCTAAGGTTGCGGTTGTGCAGACCCGTTGGGGGCATGTCAACTCGGAATATTCATTACTAACCAAGTTGCAATCAACGGGCATTGATGGGCATTTTGCGATCGAGCAACAAGCTAGAGCTAATAACGGCTATTTCCTCAATTTCAACGGTACGGCGGGTATTTGGAATCGTCAGGCGATCATTGATGCGGGTGGTTGGCACGCCGACACCCTCGCTGAAGATATGGACTTGAGCTATCGCGCCCAACTCAAGGGTTGGCAAGTTGTCTATGACAATCAAATTGTTGCCCCCGCAGAGTTACCTGTTGCCATGCTCGCCTTCAAATTGCAGCAGTTTCGCTGGGCAAAGGGCAGCATTCAATGTGCCAAGAAATTGATTGCTCAGATTTGGCAAGCCGATCTCAGTTTGGCGGTAAAATTTCAAGCCACCATGCACTTAACAGGATATTCAGCACATCCTTTGATGCTAATTTTGATCCTCATTGCGATTCCTTTAATGCTGATTACACCAGATAGTGCCATCTCATTACGGATTTCCTTTGAAGGCATTTGGTCGGTCTTTATGCTGCCCGCTACCTTTGGCCCCCCATTTTTATACTTCCATGCTCAACGCGATTTATATCCTCAATCTTGGTCGCGTCGATTAGGTCGAATTTTCCTCTTGGCACTTTTGGGAACAGGGATATCTTGGAGCAATAGCCGTGCGGTATTTGCAGGTTTATCGAATACAGGTGCAAATTTCCGACGTACCCCCAAGTTTGACATCAAACACAAAAGCGATCGCTGGGCAAATAAGGCCTACAAAGTTCCTCTTGATGCCAATGTGTTAGTTGAGCTGGGGCTATGTGTCTATAGTGCGATCGCAGCGAGCTTAGCACTCAGCAAAGGCTTATATGTCACCTTACCATTTATGATCTTATATTCCTTGAGCTATGGCTATGTTGGCGGGCTGACCCTGTGGCAATCTTGGCAACAGTCACGCAATTAAACTCTATTAGTACGTCGCGAGTGTGTCGCAAAGTGAGGTACGTACTAATATAAAAAATCAGAGGGCGGCTAGCTGCCCTCTGATTTTATAATGGTTGCTATGTGGTCAATTATTATCCCAACCTATAATCGCTTGCCCATCTTGCAAAAGTGTTTGCAAGCTCTGGAAGCACAAGATTTTACGCAACCCTATGAAATTGTGGTGGTTGATGATGGCTCTACCGATGGTACGGTGGAATTTTTGCAAGCCCATCCTGAGCAATTTCCCCATATGAGGCTATATCAGCAGAACCATGAAGGCGCTGCCATCGCCAGAAATACAGGTATCGATGTTGCCCAAGGCGACATTATTGTTTTTATTGATAGTGACTTGGTGGTGACCCCTGTATTTTTGTGCGCCCATGCCCATGCCCTTGGCAATGCTGATCGTGCCTTCACCTATGGTCGAGTGATTAATACCAATAATTTTGATCATCCAACCTCTGAGAAACTGAAAATCCAAGATATTTCCAATGCTTTTTTTGCGACTGGTAATGTTGCGATCGCAAAACATTGGCTCATCGAAGCAGGCAAATTTGATCCTAGCTTTCGTCAATATGGCTGGGAAGATCTAGAGCTAGGGGTGCGCCTCAAAAATTTGGGTTTAAAACTGATCAAATGTCCTGAGGCAGTTGGCTATCACTGGCATCCAGCCTTTACGATTGATCAATTACCGCATCTCGTCGATGTGGAAGCACAACGCGGACGCATGGGAGTTTTGTTTTATCAAAAGCATCCGACATGGGAAGTAAAAATGATGATTCAGATGACATGGCTACATGTGTTTTTGTGGGGCATATTGTCGTTAGGTGGTTTACTTAATGAGCGATCTCTCAAACCATTACTTAAGTGGCTCATCGATCAAGGTAAACCGCAATTAGCCATGGAAATCGCGAGAATCTTCTTAAATTGGTACAACGTCAAAGGCGTATACACCGCCTATCGAGAAGCGCGGCAAGGTCTATGAAAGTTTCCCTAGAATTTCTTTATCATTTCCACTGCGATCGCTGTCGCAAATGGTGGAGTCGCGCTGACATCGAGCCACAAATCGGCGAGCAGGTTTATTGTCCTTACTGCGGACATATTAATACGGTCGAAGCGGTGCAAACTTTTCGGAATGCGGCGCGTGGCGGCAGTTGCCTCAGTCAACGGCCCGATGATCAGGTGAGTGAGTAAACCTAAAAACTATGCAGACTGTAAATAATTCCGAAATTCCCAATATCATTCTGGCTGGATATCTGGCGGGTGCGGCTGACTACTTGCCGATCGCAAAAATACTCCAAGCCCAAAATTTGTCAGCAACGGTAGTTCCTTTAAAATGGTGGGATTGGGTTCCGACCTTGGGTGGACGCTCGATCGCCCCCATTTTAGAAAAGCTTGACCAAACTGTAAATCAGGAATTAGCCAGAACAGGCGCATCGAAAGTAAACATCATTGCCCATTCGGCGGGGGGCTGGTTATCAAGAATTTATCTAGGCGATCAGCCCTATTACGACAAGGTTTGGAATGCACGCTCAAAGGTAGTTAAGCTCGTCTGTCTCGGCACACCCCAACGCAGCCTTGAGCCTTGGGCAGTCAGAAATTTAGGATTTGTGAATGATCATTACCCCCATGCTTTTTATGCAGATATTGAATATATTTGCATTGCGGGTAAATCAGTACAGGGCGCAAAGTCTTCACCACAAAAGTGGCTTGCCTATAGCAGCTATGAGCTAACGACAGGACAGGGAGATGCTTGGGGCGATGGCATTATTCCGATTGAGGCGGCATATTTAGATGGCGCAACTAATATTGCGATCGATGGGGTTTATCATTCGCCCAGATCGGGTAAGTGGTATGGTTCTGCCGATGCGATCGCAATTTGGTCACAGTATTTAATCTAGCCAGACCGTAACATTTTGCATCCCCTCGATGGGGCATCATGACGCTCAAAGCACAAATCCCAGCCAAAATGCTTACTAAAAAAGCCAATATTGCTCCACGAACTAGTAGACATTTCAGAAAGATGGATGTATAGTATAGGAGTGTGAGGAGCGAACAAAAGAAAAAGCCTAGGAACGAAACAGGGAAAGTAACCTAGGCTTTTTCTTTTAGTTACTGTTAATAAAAAAGAGAGACGGCAATGCCGTCTCTCTTTTTTATGTTTTATACATCAATTCTGGCAAGTACAAAGGGTGGTACAACCAAACTCGTAAATTCTTTTTCTTTGTTGGCATTCCAAGCACTCAGTTCCTCAGCGGTCGGATGGCGCAGCCATCCATCCTCGATCCATGATTGGACTAACTGGGTATTATCCTCCGTCAGCGCGATGCCCACATCAACCAGATCTAGATTTGCCCCAACTAAAATAACTCTTGCCCTTGCCGCATGGGGACACAACCATTCCCATAGCGCCACATCCACCATTTCCTCTAACTCTTTTCTTGAATTACTCACTAAAACTCCTCATCATCATCAATTACGCGATCAGCACCGATAATTTCTAGGTACTTAGCTTTGATCGCTTTAACATCTTGCCATGTCAGCCACTTCGGACTGCCCTGTTCACGGCTTTGATTTCGCAATAAATAGGAAGGGTGGAAAATTGGCATGACTAATCGACCTTCCCACTCATACCATTGACCACGCACTTTTGTAATTCCCAATTTCTCGCCGATGATTGACTTGAGAGATGTCGCCCCCGTTAGCAAAATAATTTTAGGATCGACTAGTCGAATTTGCTCAAGTAAATAGGGTTTGCAGGTAGTGGTCTCCACTTCGGTCGGGACACGGTTATTGGGGGGACGGCATTTAACCGTGTTGCAAATATAAACATCTTTCTCGGTGTCAAAGCCCACAGATTGCAAGATTTTGTCTAAAAGCTGTCCTGATTTACCAACAAAGGGCAAGCCCGATAGATCCTCTTGTTCTCCCGGAGCTTCACCGATAATCAGAATTTTGGCATTACGATTGCCTCTCTCGACGACAACGTTGGTACGGGTGGGGGCAAGGGGACATTTCTGGCAGTTACAAGCCGCCTCTCGCAATGCATCTAGGCTCGCAAATTGCTCATGGACTGGTACTAATGCCGCAGGCTTGAGGCTAGCATTTTTAGAAGCTCGTCCAGTCTTTTTGGTAGGCGCGACCTCGGCAATAGCTCCTTCTGCATGGAGAAGATCTGCCAACGGTACATCCGATGGAGTCAGGTCAAACAGGCTCATTTGTTCTTTTTCGGTCATAGAATAAGGATATGCGCCCCAAAATCTTTGCTTAATATCTTATATCAATTTTCAAGCCCCTCATCCACTGGGAATCGGTCAAAATCAACCTTATTCTAAAACTAGAGCAAATTATAGGATCTTAAAATTATGATTGCTGTACCGAATAACCCAAAAATTTCCCCTGATGAATATTTTGAATGGGAAGCAAAGCAAGAAATCAGATATGAGTACATCAATGGTGAAGTATTTGCGATGGCAGGTGGGACAATCGACCATAGTACGATCGCTGCTAATTTAATTGCTTTGTTACGTCCCCATGTGAGAGGGCGCAACTGTCGGGTATTAGGTTCAGATGCGAAGGTGGGGATTTCTAAAAATGGTGAGTTTTTTTATCCTGATCTATTAGTGACTTGTGATGATCGCGATCGCAATTCAGCAAAGGCTGTGTTTTATCCCACTCTAATCATTGAAGTGCTATCGCCTAGCACAGAGGCTTATAACCGAGGTGGTAAGTTTGCGCGTTATCGACAGTTAACGAGTTTGTGTGAATATGTATTAGTTAGCTCTGAGCAAGTTACTGTCGAAGCATTTCGTCTAAATGAACGCCGTAAGTGGGAGTTAACTTCTTATGGGGAAGGTGAATTGGTACAACTTGCTAGTATTGATTTTGAATGTGCGATCGCAGCCATCTATGAAGATGTGGAATTTTAGCGGGTTCGACTTCCATTGGGGCGATCGCCTTGATCAACATATTTAGGACTTACACAAAATCCAAATTGCCCTCATCCCCCAACCCCTTCTCCCGTTCTGGGAGAAGGGGAGTAAGAGGTTTTTCTTGTTCCCCTCTCCCTTGATGGGAGAGGGGCTAGGGGTGAGGGTCTTAGCAAATTCTGCGTAAGTCCTAATAGGTGAATATTTTGCAAGCTGTTCAAAATCTGTAAATCTTGTTCAATATTTTGTAGACAACGATATTCCCCGAACCATTCTATGTACTCTAAATCTTTCCCTTCTAGGTCTTCTGCTGTCCAGTGGTTTGCAAACTCAATGGATGAAATTTGATACTTTTGCTCAAATTTTTTCAGTTTCTGCTCAATCTGAAATTTACCTTGTTCTATGCGTAACATTTCAGCACGAATTGTTCTTTGGAGAATGACGATCGCTCGATCAGGATGTTCAGTTGAGATTTTTAGCTCGTTCATCATAAAGCATCATGATTTTTCCTAAGTTTACCAAAGCCACCTAAACATAAGTAGCTAAGCAAAATTAATTACATAAGTTGAACCAAAGTCTCGAAGAACTTTTTCAACATAAGAGACTAAACTTTCCCAAGATTCATATGCATTGAGTTCAATCCACTCATACTTCATGAAACGCCACAAAATTTCAATCAAGTTCAACTGGGGACTATAAGGGGGTAACTGGAAAATCTCAACTTGCTGGTTCTTCCACTGCTCTAATTTCTCTTGAATCAGTTGACTGGTATGAATAGAGGCTTTATCCATAACAATCACTGTTGGCTTGGTAGATTGACGAGCAAAGTCATCGATACAAGCGAGAATGACTGCACTGGTGATACTGCGTTCAAAAACATAAGCAGATAAGTCATTGTTTCGATTCATCAAACCCACGACATTTAACCTCTTACTGCGTTGACTGGGTAAGCTTAAACCCGTCCCTTTCTCTTGCCAAGCATAGGGAA
>NZ_JACJQB010000010.1 GCF_014696385.1 Pseudanabaena mucicola FACHB-723 | reverse complement strand
TGGAGTGGTTTTACATGTGCCGCAAATGCTTACGAGTTGGGGAATCATCCCAGATTGGTCTGTGGCTTTGAGTACCGATGCACTCCTCGTATCTGGGGCTAGTTTGTTGGGACTAAGTACAGGAGCATACCTCTATCTCAATCCCCAAATTGCTCAGCCAATTCAATTGCCTTGGGCTGGTTTACAAAGTTTCTTTGCCAATGACTTCTACACACCTAAGCTTTACAAAGTAACAATTGTGGGCTTAGTTGATGGTATTTCTCGTGGCATGTATTGGTTTGATCGCTTTTTTGTCGATGGTGTTGGTAATTTCTTTGGACTAGCGACGCTATTTAGTGGTCAAAACCTTCGCTACAGCACCTTCGGACAGCTCCAACTCTATACCCTAACGATCATGGTTGGCATTGGAGTTCTCCTTTTGCTGCTCTTTAATCGCGCTATTTGATCTCTTTTTAAATTTCGTTAATCTTGAAAAAACTATGCTCAGTGCTTTAATTTGGTTGCCAGTCTTTGGCGCTTTTGCGATCGCATTTTTGCCGCAAACCCAAGTCAAAAAAGGATCGGCAATAATTGCCTCGATAATCTTGATTCTCGATTTTCTACTACTACGCCAATTCGACATCAATCTTGCTGGTTTTCAATTATCTGAAAACTTACCTTGGCTCGACAATATCGGTCTTAACTACAGCCTCGGCGTGGATGGTCTATCTTTACCGCTCTTGGTGCTGAATGGTTTATTGACTTGGTTGATTGTTTGTTTTTGTGATCGACAAATCAAAGACCGCAACCAATTGTTCCATATCCTCATGCTGCTGATCCATGCAGGCGTGAGCGGTGCAATTCTCTCCACCAATACGCTTCTGTTTGTTCTATTTTACGAAATCGAACTAATTCCCCTTTATCTAGTTATCGCTGTATGGGGTGGCGCACAGCGTGGATATGCCGCCACTAAATTTCTAATCTTCACAGCAATATCAGGAATTTTAGTATTAGTTGGCTTCCTTGGTCTTGGTTGGCTTGCTTCCAGTTCTACGCCTTCCACGCCAATTTTTGACTATGCCACATTACAAAATCTCTCCCTACCGATCGAAATTCAGGTTACTCTGCTTGTCATTCTATTATTAGGCTTTACAATCAAAGCTCCCTTTGTTCCTTTCCACACATGGCTACCCGATGCCTATGTGGAGTCCACTACGCCCACAGTGATGATGCTTGGTGGTGTGGTCGCCAAGTTAGGTACTTATGGTTTATTTCGCTTCTGTTTAGGTTTGTTCCCTGATGCTTGGTCATTGCTATCACCTTGGATTGCTGTTTGGGCAGGTTTAGGAATTCTCTATGGGGCGATGGTGGCGATTGCTCAAAAAGATATCAAGCGCATGGTTGCCTATAGTTCCATTGGTCACATGAGCTACATCTTGCTTGCTGCTGCTGCTGCCACACCCCTAAGTATGGTTGGTGGCATCATTCAAATGGTGAGTCATGGTTTGGTACTTGCCCTCTTGTTCTATCTCGTTGGTGTCATCGAAGAAAAGGTCGGCACGCGAGATCTTGATGTTCTCAATGGATTACTGAATCCTATCCGAGGATTACCAACCACCAGTGCTCTATTGATTTTAGGCGGCATGGCTAGCGCAGGGATTCCCGGACTGGTGGGATTTATTTCCGAATTTCTAATTTTCCAAGGCAGTTTTAGCAAGTTCCCCATCCCGACGATCTTTTCGATCATTGGTACTGGACTGACGGCTGTTTACTTCGTAATTTTGCTCAACCGTACCTGTTTTGGCAAGTTAGATAATCACACTGCCTACTATCCCAAAGTATCAGGACTTGAACAGCTACCCGCCTTGATTTTGACAGTCTTGATTATCGTTTTAGGTGTACAACCATCATGGCTAGTGCGTTGGAGCGAAACTAGTGCGACAGCAATCATCGCCCGTGTCCCTGATAGCACTGTGATCACAAGGGGAATCAGTCCTCAAGTTCCCGTTGCAGCAATTGTGCAAGATGTTGATTGAGTGAATATTAATTTAGTAAAGACAGAGGAATAAATCATGACTGCCACCCTAATTGAATCGGCAACCAAATTACCGCCCTCCAATCATCCCTATGCTGATGTGATCCATCGTCTTGAGGCGGGCGGCTCGATGCTCCCTGATACACCCGAAAACTTGATGCAGATTATCGGTCTATATAAAGCCTATGCCGTGCCGATGGACTTCTATTGGCGCGATCTACTCTATATCGCGGAACATGTATTTTTAGAGCCACTTCCTGCTTTTAAATATTTTCTACCTCAAGAATACTTAGATTTACCTAATCATTATGCGGGTGATGATGCCGATTTACGGATTTGGCGTGGTCAAGCGACTGCCCATCCTGAATTATTGGCATTTATGGAAAAAGGCGAACTCAAAACTAAACTGCCTAAAATATTCCATCACCTCTATCACGATCGCATTAATATGGAGTTCGCTGAGGAATGTATGCGAGCGATGTTTTGGCATCGGAATATGGGTGGAGAGCTAGAGCCTTACATGGACTCTGAGGAATATAAGCAGAATGCTGATCGAGCGATTCGGGCATTTTTCAAAAATAATCCTGTGATGTTGGGGCTATACAAGCTCTTTCCTGAATTATTTCTAGAGCAATGTCGGCGCTCGACGATGACCTCGGTATTGGGGCTGTTTTGGGAAGTCATGGCTCCTGTCTTCTTTGAAATGTCGGATATTTACGATGAAGGCGGATTTAAGGGTGTTCCCGATGCGATGGACTTTTTAGTAAATGGCATTTTTGCGATCGCAGGTCGTCCTATTTACCACCGTGTCAAGATCGGTGATGAATGGATCGATATTGTACCGAAATCGAAGGGCTTTACTTGGCTATACGAAGCGGCTTTTCCCTATGTGGAAGCTGTGTTTTACCGCACTTCGCCTTTCCGTGGCACGAAGTCCTACAATGCCCAAGCCCATGAAATTCCCACCGATCAAAATGATTTCCATTACGGCATTTTGTATGCGGATAAATTCCCTGTTGGTTCGGCGGGGATTCCACCGACATTGCTGCATCAGGATATGTATCACTTTTTGCCACAGTATCTAGTGGACTATTACAAGCAACATTGTCGTGGTGAGGACGATATGTTGATTCAGTTGGCGGTCAGTTTTCAGCGATCGATGTACAACGTTACTTCTGCCGTAATTCAGGCAGGACGGGCGGCGTTGCTGTATCCCCTTGATGATCCTAACCCCAAGCATTTACTAGCCAATCGCCACTATTTTGAAGGTCAATTAAACCGCTTCTGTAATCCTAAATATGGCATGGATAAGGCTGCTAAGTTAGCGATGGTTCAAGATCAAAATTATCGGTAATTGCCCTCACCTCCCAGCCCCCTCTACCTAAGGGAGAGGGGGAGAAGGAGCAATTTCTTTTTCTTTGCTCTCCCTAAGGGAGAGAGAAAAACAATTTCTTGTTCCCCTCTCCCTTAGGGAGCTACGGTGTACACACAAGTCATAAAATCTAGCCAAGTCAACAATTAGCCGCCCCCTAGCCCCCAATTCTGGGGGAACAAGAAAATAAAATTCTTTCAAAGTCCCCCAGAATTGGGGGATTTAGGGGGCTTAGATCAATTAAAACTTAGACAGTTAGACTTGTGTGTACACGGTAGCCCTTAGGGAGAGGGGCTAGTGGTGAAGGCGAATGCTTAACACCTGAAAATATTGTAAATTCACTGTGATTTAGGAAGTTAACTATGACCACCATTGTCGATATTGCTGTTAGTAACTCGGACTTCTCTACTCTAGTCACTGCCGTTAGCGCTGCTAATCTAGTAGAAGCCTTACAAAGTGAGGGGCCATTTACTGTCTTTGCCCCCAATGATGCTGCCTTTGCCAAATTACCCGCAGGCACAATTACCACCCTCGTGCAGAATATTCCCCAATTAGCGCGGATTCTCACTTTTCATGTGGTCGCTGGTAAATATAAAAGAGAAGATCTGATCGGGGTTAAATCCTTAACTTCCCTTGAAGGTACGCAGATTGATATTGATGTCTCCGAATCGGGCTTTGAAGCTAATAACGCCACAGTGATTGCGGCGGATATTGAAGCTGACAATGGCGTGATTCATGTAATTGATACGGTCATGCTGATGCGTCCCCATTGGTTCTATCCAATTATGGAGTCGGGCAGAGTCGGAGTGGCAAGTTTATAGCCTATCAGTACAGGGCTAGCAATACCCGTTCAGGGGTGAGGGGAGCATGGAAAGTCTCCCCACTGTCGAGATTAAACGATTGCATTGCCTGACGTAATGCAAAAAATACGCCAATACCATACATCAGTGGCGGCTCACCCACAGCTTTAGAACCATAGGGCGCAAATTGATTGTCGGGATTTTCTAGAAATGCGATCGCAATTTGCTTGGGCATAAACTGGATATCGGGAACTTTGTATTTAGCGAGGTTATTGGCAAGTAAATGCCCCTTGGCACTGAATTGCAGATCTTCAATCGTCATCCAGCCCAAGCCCTGTGCTAAAGCCCCTTCCACCTGACCACGATCGACTAGATCGTTCAGTGATCGTCCTAAATCATGGACAATCTTGACGGCATCGATCCCATAGGTTCCGCGTAGACAATCGAGGGTAACTTCCACGATCGCCGTGCCGCAGACATGGTAAGCAAAGGGATGTCCTTTTTCTTGATCGCGATCGAAATAGACCTCTGGGGTGGTGTAAAAGCCATGGGCGGAGAGATTGACCTGTTCTAGATGGGCAGATTTGGCTAAAACTGTCCAAGTCAGTTCAGTTTCTCTGCCCTCATAAAAAATTTTTTCGTCTGCGATCGCAATTTGTGTGGGTTCAGTAACACCGAGCTGTTGCGCCGCCAATACTTTCAGCCGTTCTAGAATTTGGTTAGTCGCCAACAGGGTTGCATTCCCATTGAGATCGGTGGTGACGCTGGCGGCACTAGCGGACATATTTGCGATGCGGGTGGTATTGGTGCTTTCAATTTTGATCCGTTCAGGTTTGATTCCCAAGGCAGTCGCGGCAATCTCGGTCAGCTTGGTACTAAGCCCCTGTCCCATTTCCACACCCCCTGTACTGATGCTGACACTGCCATCGGTGTAAATATGGACTAAGGCGCTTGCCTGATTGAGAAAGGTCGCTGTAAAAGAAATCCCAAAGCAGATCGGCATCACTGCATAGCCTTTTTTGGTGGCAAAGTGACTAGCGTTGTAATTAGTAATGCGATCGCGAATGCTTGCAAGATCGTAATTTTTAATTGCCTTTTGCCAAGAGGTTTGTAACCCATCGGACTGGAACTGCTGACCATAGGGCAAGAGTTGCTGCGGTTGGAGTAGGTTTTTCGCTTGGACTTCCTCGCGAGGCATATCGAGGGCATCGGCTAATTTTGCGATCGCACTCTCAATGACAAACATGGCTTGGGGCGCTCCAAATCCGCGCATGGCTGTATTGGGCGGCAGATTGGTACGACAGGCGGCAGCAAAAATGCGGACATTGGGAATGTAGTAGGCATTGGTGCTATGGAAGAGAGATCTTTCTAAAATCGCGAGGGAAAGATCGGCATAGGCTCCTGAATTTTGGTAATGCTGCACCGCATAGGCGAGAATTTTGCCATCCTTGGTCGCCCCAATTTTAAAATCGGAGCTATAGGGATGCCGCTTGCCTGTCATCCGCATATCATCGGAGCGCGATAGCACTAACTCCACTGCATGATTGGTATGCCAAGCGGCGAGGGCAGCTAAACTTGCCCAATGGGTTGCCTGTTCTTCTTTGCCGCCAAAGCCGCCGCCCAATCGTTTGACATCAACTTGCACAGCATGATTGGGAATGCCCAACATTTTGGCGATGGTCTCTTGGGTAAGGTGCGGATTTTGGGTGGAAGCATGGACATGCAGCGTATGTTCATTGATACTCACTCGCGCTCGTTGTGTTTCTAAATAGAGATGTTCTTGTCCGCCGACTTCGCAACTTCCCTCCACAATTACGTCACAGTCTGCCCAAACAATATCGACATCGCCCAAGGCAAAGGTGCGCTGTGTGCCAATGATATTCCCTTGAGAAAAAGCTTCTCGTGGATTGACAACGGGTGTAAATTTTTCTAATTGAATCGAAATTAATTTTGTGGCCTTTTGAGCAATTGCCTTGGTTTTTGCCACCACCACGGCGATCGGTTGACCGACATAACTAACTGTATGGCTCGCCAAAATTGGACATTCGGCAATCGTTCCCCATTGGTTGTGTTGGGGAATATCATCGGCGGTGAGAATCTCAACTACGCCATCGGTGGCAAGGGCAAGCTTGGTATGAAGATTGAGAATCTTGCCCTTGGCGATTGGCGAACCAAACACAGCAGCATAGAGCATGTCGCTGGGACTTGGCACATCATCGACAAATTCCGCCTCACTCCTAACGTGAGCATGAGCATCAATGCGTTGCATATAATTCTCTCCCATTAATCAAGTCTGGAAATAGCTCGGCAAAGTGAGCAATGAGAAGTTGACGGGCTAAGAGTCTTTTGTATGGCTCTGAACCATAGATATCACTGCGCGGCGAGATCTCCGCTTGCAGGATTGGGAAGCTTTGCTCAAGGGTATCTCGGCAAATGTGTTTACCAATCAAAAAATTACTAGTTTGCTGGAGCAATAGGGGAATGGGAGCAACGCCGCCCATCGATATCCTAAGCTCACGGATCTGATCAGCTTCATCGCGAATGGCGATCGCACTGTTCACCGCCGCACAATCGACATGCATCCGTTTAGAGACCTTCTCAAAATGTATCTTGCGATCGCAAATATCTCTGGGCAAGATGATTTCTTGCAAAATCTCCCCTTGCATTCTGTCTGTCTGTTTATAGTCGAGAAAGAATTCCCGTATTGGTAATGTGCGCCTTTGTGAGCCTCTTTGCCACACCAGTAGGGCATCTAATACCAAGAGTAAAATCGTAAAATCTGCGATCGGCGATGCGCCGACGATATTACCACCGATGGTGGCAAGGTTGCGGATTTGCGGAGAGGCAATCTGCTCAATATATGCAGGCATTTGCGGAATAAGTTGGAGTATGGCAGGATGACTGGCGAAGTCGGCAAAGGTGGTTAAAGCGCCGATGTGAATCCGTCCCTTGTCTGTGGTAATTCCTTTGTGGGCAATGGAAGCACTCAGGAATTGTACAGGGACTTCAGGCAGAAGATCTCCCGACTGGACATAGAGATCGGTTCCACCTGCGATCGCAAATTCTGAAAGCTCTGCAATAGCTGATACTTCAGTTACAGGCTGTCTCAACTGCCGCAAACGCTCTGTAATATCCGCAAAATAGGGCGGCAAAATCTGCTGATTGATTGCCTCGGCAATGGTCAAGGGTAAATGGGATTGCGATCGCATTAATGAGGCACTAGCCCGTTTGATTGCCCCATACCCTGTACATCGACAGAGATTACCACTCAAGGCTTTACTGACACCTTCTACATTTACCTGATCGCCTGTGAGTAGATAGGCAGTCAATGACATCACCATTCCCGATGTACAAAAGCCACACTGAGTCGCCCCAAAGTCCACTAAAGCCTGCTGTACTGGCGATAAATTAGCTTGATTGATGCCCTCGATAGTGACGACATGCTTCCCCTGCAATGCACCAAGGGGCAGTAAACAGGCAGTTACCGCTTGATAGCGGACATGCTCGGCATTCCATTCACCTAGCAAGCATTCACCTAGCAAGACTGTACAAGCGCCACAGTCCCCTGCATGGCAACCTTCCTTTGTGCCGATCAGCCGTTCTGTTTGGCGCAGGTAATCCAATAGCGTTAATCCCGCAGGTTGGTCAGTGCAAATTTGCCGATGATTGAGTAAAAAGCAGATTTGACCTGTCATAGCGAGTCTTAGCTAGCTTTTTCCTTGAGCCTAGCCTCCTCCTGAATACTATTGTCATACTAGAGCGATCTCCCAATTGCGATCGCGTCTAGAAACTTCACATATATCCCTATTTCTTGGTTTCCCAGCAGAGAGTGGTTTCTGTTGCATTCCATTTCGCTCTTAACTCCAAGCATTGTGATCGCGATAAAATAAGCCTATGGCTTTGTTTGGAGGTCAAAAAAATGTCTGACAGACTTGGGAAAATCAAAAATACCGTCGAGGATGCACGTTCGGGAAGATTAATTTTTGTGTCTCACTGTATTCTCAATCAGAATGCTTGTGTACGGGGAATTGCCAGTCAACCCGCCGCTATTCGTGAACTGGTGGACTTGATTTTAGACAATGATGTGTCCATCTATCAAATGCCCTGTCCTGAAGTGACTTTCTGCGGCTCAATGCGCTGGGGACAGGTCAAGAAGCAATATTCTAGTCCGATGTTTCGTCGCCACTGTCGCCAACTTGCCGAACAGATGTGCGATCAAGCCCAAACCTATCAAGATAACGATCATGAAGTCCTTGGGTTTGTGATGCGAGATGGTAGCCCCACCTGCGGTTTGCTCACTGCGGCGGTGGAAGCTGATGATAACCAAATCTGGGGTGGCATGGTTTGGGAAGCTAGCCCATTGCAAAGGTTTGCCGCGACCAAGGGTGTCTTCACAGAAGAGCTTCATGCCGAATTGCAAAGACGTAACATGACAAATATTCCTCTACTCAGTTTGCCAGAAGTTGAGGAAGCTGGTTCTATTCAAGAATGTATGGCAGAGATTGAGAAGGCAATCACCAAAACTGCTGTTAAGCCCTTAGCTAAGGTTTGAATCAGGGCTTTTGCCCGTAAATTCACCTCGTAAATTTGACCCGTTCTTGCAAAACTTGAGCGGCGATACTAATGGCAATCTCCGCAGGGGTATGGCTATGGATGGGTAAACCGACAGGAGCATAGAGCTTTGATAATGCGGACGGGCTAATCCCTGCCTGTTGCAATTGTGCGAATATTGTCGCAATCTTGGCACGACTACCCATCACGCCAATAAATGGAAATGGGAATGACAATACTCCTAACAAAGCGCGAATATCTGAAGCGAAATCTGTAGTCATGACCACGACAGCCGTCATCTCTGGCAAGTCAATCGCTGCCCCCACATCTTGATAATCCTGCATGATTTGTATCGATCGCACATAGTTGTTGTGATTGAGGGTTGTCACTTGGGCGCGAGTATCAAAGACAAATACTTCATAATCCAATTGCGCCATTACTTGCGATAGCGCCAGTGAGCAGTGACCACCGCCAATAATGGCAATGCGATCGCAATTGCGTAATTGTTCGCGATATTGCCAATGGTCATCCCCTTGGTAAAGTTTGATTTTTGGCTGACTTAGATCCATCGGTTCTTCGATGATCGCCATTCCTAACGAGGTGATATATAGATAGGCAGAGACATCGGCAGCGCGTAAATGTAATACCTTGGCGAGCGTTTTGCGATCGCGATCAGGACGACAGAGATAATAGAGATTTGTCTGACTGCCTGCACAAATCATGCCTGACTTTTCGCCTTCTCCAGCTAGACGGTGATGGAGTGTCTGCAACCTTGGTACAAACTCACCTTGGGCAAGCATCTGGCGACCATACTCAATGATGTTGTGTTCCATCACGCCCCCGCCAATCGTGCCGAATATTTCTCCCGTTGCCACAATTCCTAATTTTGCCCCCGTCACCCCCGGTGAGCCTTGAGAATGGGCGGCGACCATGGCTAAAAAAACAGGGTGATTATGTTCTAAATGATCAAGTAGGGTCTTCCAAAACTCAAGCATTAACGCCTTGTTGGTCTCTGTACATTACGATAATTAATTCCTTTTAACATACCGCAAAGTGGCGAAGTCACTCGCAATCACCTATCACAAAGGTGATTTGCTCATCAGAAATGGCAATAGCCCTTGAGCAAGGGTGAGCGGATCAACCCCCATCTCTGTACGTTGCTGCGCTAACCAGATCGCTGTCTGCGCCTGCCAAACTGTTCCGACAATTGCTGTATCACTAGCGGTCATGCCTTGTGCTAACAGTCCGCCGATCATCCCTGCCAACACATCACCGCTACCACCTCGCGCCAAGGCGGGGGTACTTTCAGGATTGATATAGATCTTCGGCATGGCACGATGGGGAACTGCGATCGCAGTTTTTGCCCCCTTTAATAAAATTGTGGCGTTGGTTTGACTCACGGCTGTTTGCAAGGCTTCTAGTCTCTCCACCGCTCGCAAATAGGGAAACAGTCGGCAGAATTCGCCCCAATGCGGTGTCAGCACCGTTGCCCCAGTGCGAGACTGGAGATGTTCTACGCCCATGGCGGCGACTGCATTTAAACCGTCGGCATCAAGGACAAGATGGCGATCACCATGGACAAGCTGCTCGACAACGGGGGCAGCATCCAGTGATAGCCCACAGCCACAAACAATAGCTTGATATTTCTCTAAATCTAGATCGGGTAAATTTGCGATCGCACCTGAGGCAGTTTCAGGGCAACCAATCACTAGCGCATCAGGCATTTGCACCAACAAGAGCGACTTGAGGGAATACGGTACGGCGATTGATACCATGCCCACGCCTGTCGCCTTTGCTCCCATTGCTGCTAACAAAGCCGCTCCTGCATATTGTGCCGAACCAACCACCAAAAGTAAATGCCCAACTTCGTACTTATGGGCAGTCACAGGTCGTTTGAGCGGTAAATGCGATCGCAAGATTTGCTGTGGATTAATTCTCCATAGGGAATGATCATCCCCTAATACCTGTAGGGCAGTCTGGGCAGGGATGTCAAAGCCAATTAGTTCTAGTTTGCCAACATAGGAAGCGGCGGACTCGGTGAGCAATCCCCGCTTCCATAAACCTAAACAGAAAGTATGGGTTGCCCCTATCGCTGTTCCCATGGCTACACCGCGATCGGTATGCAATCCCGATGGTACATCGATGCTCAGTACAGGGATTGACCAATGATTAATCGTATCAATTGCGATCGCAATCTCCCCAGTAATATCCCGTTCTAATCCAAACCCAAAAATACCATCAATGATCAAATCACAATCTGCTAGATCATCCAGTTCTACAAAGGGAATTCCTAAACTTTTGGCATAACATCCATGCACTCGGGTAAGGGGCTTGGATTTGGGTAGCACCTGATGGATTTTCACCTGTCGTCCTTGGTGATGCAGTTCCCTTGCTACCACCAAAGCATCGCCGCCATTATGTCCTGAACCAACTAATACCCCGATGCGGGGATAGTCCTGCGCTGGATAAAGTTCACTTAATCTCGCTGTAATCCGCAGAGCCACTTTTTCCATTAAGGCGGCTACTGGCATTCCTGCTTGAAAGATCAACTTTTCGATAGCTTGCATTTGCGATGTATTGGCGATCGCAAGGGAACAGATAGATTCAAACATAGGTTTGCTCCTTGGAGCGTGTAGATTCATCACGTAACATCAGATCCTCAGTAAAACTCACATGGGGACATTTGTATATTTGAGATATAGCGATCGCAATTTTTCGGCAAGGTTGATTTTACTTGATATGATAATTCAACACTTGTCGTCAAATTTCAGTCGCTTGTCTAAAAATCGCGAGTAATAATTTAATCAGAGGGAATAGAAAGGTGCTAATTAAGTTAGTTGATAATCCGCGATCGCCTAACTAATCGACCCACATCACAAATCACTCAACGCCTAAAATCATTGCTTCAACTTCTTGTTTTGCTCTCTCTAAGTCTGCTGCGGCTTCTTGTCGGAGTTGTTTAGCCCGATCGCGTATTGCATCGATATGTTCGACAATTTCAAGTTGTTTATCAAGTGGTGGAATAGGAATCTTAATCTTACCTAAAACATTCACATTCACGCCAGATTGATTATTCCAGTTTGTGCATATTTTGAAGAAAACTTTTTTGCGCTGATAAAGATTCAATATATGTGTTAAATAACGTGGATTAATTTTGTCTTGACTTACTCCAATTCTTGTAATGTGATTTGAACAGAAATATAAATCTTCTAAATCAAAAAATATAGATTTACCTACAAGTTCTTGACTATTCGTATTGTTAAATAAAACTTCACCACTTTGTAATACATCACTTTTTTTATCCAATAGTTTAGTTCTATGAATATAAACATTTCTTTCAAAAATAAATTCTCTTCCGTCACTCAGATTAGTTGGTCTGATTTGAATAATATCTTGTACATCATCTGATTGATCTTGTTTTCCAGCAGCAAATCCAGTTTTCATATAAGTAGTAATATTTGACATATACTCACATTCAAAAATTGAACCTTCAATCAATCTATAAATATTGCCCAAATAATAAAGAGAATCGAATCGGTTGCCCAAAACATCTCTTGATTGAATGTAAAAAATTCGGCTTTGAATAGTATTCGCTTCTGATTGTAATAGTTCAACGCCTAATTCGCCTAGAAGATAATTGTCTATGCTGTCAAGCGATCGCTTCGCTTCTAACTCTTTTTGCTCTCTGGAATCATAAGCGTTATTCATTTGCTCAATAATAATCTTTTGCTCATTAATATCAAACAATGGAATACGAATGTTTGATATATCCTCTAAATGTAAGTCTGGTTGTCCAATCCCCTTAATAAAACGATCCATTTGGATTTTTCCAAATTTTGAATTTAGAAAATGCATAATAAAATACGGATCAAATTTTTCCTTATTAATTTTTAGTAAGGCTAAACTAACAAATATACTAAATTCTGGGGAATCTGCTGGGATTACAGCAGCAAATCCATAGGTATTACCTACCTTTGTTAATAAGATATCTCCTGATTCAGGCTTACATCTCTTTGTTAACTTTAGATGCTCTTCTCTTGAAATAAACTTAGTATCTTCAAAAAAAACTTTATTCATTCTGACATCTTTGACACTTAAGAATATCATTCCATCATTAGAATCTATATAATTGGGAGTGAAATGAGTCCCATCTGATATCTTTGAGCAAACTTTAGACAATTTAATAACTTTTCTGGTTACTCCAATTCTCTTGATTTTCTCCATTATGCTAGGAATATAGAAAGAAGGGCTAAGTCTTCCTTCTAGTTCGCTACGATTAACTAGAAAAACTTTGTTTTTATCGACATCAGAGCTTAAAAAAAAACTATCTTTACCCGACTCGATTGCATCAATAAACCGCGCAAGCTCTACACTAATAAAATCTAACTCATTATTATTAGTCGGCTTCCCAGTCGCATCATAGCCAATATCCTCAGCGATCGCCATAAAGATCGGATAATCATTAAGAGCTTTCTGCTTCTCCTCTGCATACTGTTCGCTCAGAGACTCCTTTAATGCATCAATGCAATCATTGTACTCAGCCGTAACTTCCTTTTTCCATTCCTTATAAGCTTCCGAATCCGTCAACGCTTTACCCTCAAGATTTTGGGGATTTTCAAAACCTCGTAAATCCTTGAGATGACGCTTTTTATCATTCTCGATTTGTTCCAGTTGCTTCAAATAATCATTACTCTGCTTAATCCAATCTTGCAGACCAACTTTCGTATTTTGTATTTTTGTAGTTTCAGCTTGACTATGTTTTTTCAAAAACAAAACCGAACTTTTGACACCCGCACCCGTAGCCGAGAAAGCCGTCTGCGGCATCGAAACCACTGCCACAATTCGATATTTCTCCTCAATGCCATCACGCACATACTGCAAACTAGAATTTGTCAAAATTCCGTCAGGTACAACCATCGCCAGATAGCCGCCATCCACCAAAAATCTATGGCACTGCTCAATAAACAAAATTTCCGTATTTTGATTTTCTCTAACAGTAGCCTTACTTTTAGGATTTAACCAATCTTCCGTTTTCATCGCAAAGCCGTATTGGTGCATATACGCTTGCTCTGTTTGCTTAATCACCGAACCAAACGGCGGATTAGTAATGATGAAATCAAAGCGATCGTATGCAAAGCCACTATTACCGCTACGTTCAATCAAATCCGCACTATCCCGCAACCCATCGGAAGCAATCACATTTGTATGCCCATCATCATGAATAATCATATTCATCTTCGCAACACGGGCAATCTTTTCATTAATCTCAATTCCAAACAGTTTTCTAGATGCGAACCGATGCCAATGATCTTTGTGCCGTTTAGCATCATCTAGATCGGTTTCGTAATCAGGATAATACTCATCCGCCTGTCTCCTCACCTTATCCAGCGCGTGCAGCAAAAAACCACCACTACCGCAAGAAGTATCTAAAACTAGGGAATCATGATTAATCGGTAAAACATCAACAATAAATTTAACAATCGGTCTGGGCGTAAAAAATTGCCCAAAATCACCCCGAAAGAAAGAACCCATAAAGGTTTCAAAAGCACGACCTTTACTGTCTAAATCAGTTTTACCCAGATTAATACTTTCCAGATAACCAACCACAGTCCGCAATTTCTCTGGACTTAAACGAATATCTTCTTTAAAAACTTCAGGAGCTTCTTTCCTGCCTTCTTCATACAGAGCCTTAATGCGATCGCTTAACTCCTCATTTTCTTTTTCAGTTCTTTTCTTAGGATTTGGCTCTTCTTCCTCACTAATACTAAATAGCTGAAAGTCATAGGGTTGTCCCTTTTTACGAGACTTTTTCTCATCCCAAATCTTGCAAAAAATTAGCTTATCCAGTTCATCAAAAGCACTTGAAGGATCAAGCTCACCACCACCCCAAAGGGATTGATGCGCTTGCTTAAACCGACGAGTTAACTCATCTTCACCAACAATCTCTAATTCAAATAATTTCTGTCCGTTAGACTTACCACCACCCTTTGCATACTTATACCTTGCCAGCTTATCAACACCATATTGAGGAATATCAGTAATTGCAATCCGTTCCTTTGGCTTCTCAATTGGAACTTGAAAATACTGATCTTTAATCCCCGAAGTTACCCAAACATATTTCGCACCTTCAGCCACAGCATAGCTAAAAGCCTGTTCGACTGCTTGCGTAAACTCTAATTCTGAAACTTCTTGCTTCTTGCACTCAACAACGATATGAGACGATAGACAAGCATCATCATTGTAAACAATAATATCCGCTTCTTTTACAGACGATCCCATCGTCACAGGCACAAATAACCGCAACCGTTTTGGGTCATAGCCATAGGTCAAAATCAGCTTTAGAAAAGTCTCTGCCTGTACCTGCTCTTCAGGATTTGCAAAATTTCTTTTCTTTTTCTGATGAACGTAAGTGATGTACTTATTCTCATCATCAAATTTGATTAAATTTTGGGCTAATCCTTGGGATATCAGAGACATTCGTACTTTTTTGAGTTAACAGCTATTTGGTATAGCATAAGCTATCAAAGCACAAATGTTAATTGATTTAATTAACTGTCAAGTTTTTGGAGCGCTTTATGGGCACGGTCAAAAAATTACGCTCAGTCTATAAACTCTGCTGCTCTAGCCAACAAATCTCAGAACTAGAACACGACTATATTGGCTTAGCTAACGATGTCCTTGATGATGTCGCACAACAATTTGCAGATCTATTCAAAGAATTGCAAATTGTTGTGCGCGATTCTTTTATGGAGTTAGGCATCAACTTTGAAGAGAAAGCTTTTTACGACATTTTAAAATCCGTAGCTCAAAAATATGAGTTCCCATATCCCGAAGATAAATTGTAATTAACTTTATGCTGAAATCCATCAATTTATTCTTAATGCCTGACAGGGTGGCATATTCACCCATTTTTATTGTGTTCGATCCCCTAAGCAAAAAAGCCTCGCAATGCGAGGCTTTTTTGCTTATATTAAACAGTTAGAGCAGGTTCTTTTTCGCTAACTTCGGGATATTCCAATTCAGGATAGAGCGAGAAACGATCGCAAAGAGCTTGCACTCTAGCAATACAATCAGCCTGAACAGCATCACTGTCAGGACTCAACAGTCGATCGGCGATGATGTTGGCAATTTCTGTGAAATCAGATTCTTTCAATCCGCGAGAAGTCATCGCAGGTGTACCAAGGCGCAAACCACTAGTCACAAAAGGCGACTCAGGATCAAAGGGAACAGTATTTTTGTTAGCCGTGATATTGACACCACTTACCAATAGATCGGCAACTTTGCCAGTCATACCAATAGAGCGGAGATCAACTAATACCAAGTGATTGTCAGTGCCATTAGAAACCAGCTTAAAGCCGCGTGCTTGCAACTGCTTAGCCAGAGCCTGAGCATTGGCAATTACCTGTGCCGAATAAGCCTTGAATTCAGGACGCAATGCTTCACCGAACGCAACTGCCTTAGCCGCAATCACATGCTCAAGGGGGCCACCTTGAGAACCCGGGAATACTGACTTGTCAAACTTTTTACCAAGAGCGGCATCACGGGTCATAATCAAACCACCACGGGGACCACGGAGCGTTTTGTGGGTAGTCGTAGTAACGACATCACAGTAAGGGATCGGGTTAGGGTGATGACCAGAAGCTACTAGACCCGCGATGTGAGCAATGTCTGCCATCAGGTACGCGCCCACCTCATCGGCGATCTCACGGAATTTTACGAAATCAATGATTCGGGGATAAGCTGAGTAACCACAGATGATCAATTTCGGCTTGTGCTGTAAAGCCAAATCACGAATCAAATCAAAATCTAACTGCTCAGTTTCCTTATTCAATCCATAGTGGACTTTGTTAAACCACATCCCCGATACATTTACTGGTGAGCCATGGGTCAAGTGACCGCCGTGGGACAAGTCCATACCCAAGAACGTATCACCAGGTTTGAGCAAGGTGAGAAATACGGCAAAATTAGCCTGTGCGCCAGAGTGGGGTTGTACATTGGCATGAGCTGCACCAAACAATTCTTTGATGCGCTCAATGGCGATCGACTCGATTTCATCGACAAACTCACAACCGCCGTAATAGCGTTTAGAGGGTAGACCTTCGGCATATTTATTGGTCAATACTGATCCCTGCGCTGCCATGACAGCGAGGGATGTAAAATTTTCACTAGCAATTAATTCAATGTTATTGCGTTGTCTTCCGATTTCTTTACCGATAAAACCTGCCACAAGAGGATCAGAGGCGGCGAGGATGGGGAACAAGTTGGTCATTTTTCTGAGCTGCTGTGCTGAATGTCTGAGTTTAATTTTGTTGAAGACGGTTGGGAGTTAGCGCGAACAAACATATCCGTCAAATTATGCTAACACGCAGTGATAAGTACCTAGATCATAAAATTTCAGCTATCAAAAGCACATACAAAAGCACATAATAGATTTAGGCTTTTCCATAGCATTACAGGCTAGAGAATGCTAAGTAGTTCAGTATAGGTATTGCAAAGCAATCGACTCCATGAGCAACACTGAAGTTTCCGAGAAAATATCTAAAAAAGATTGGCAACTCATACAACAGGAAATCAAAGAGTTGCGGATGGAGATCAGTCGCCTGCAAATGGAAAATAGCGATCTGGAAAATTCGTTACTTACTGCGGTTGAGCATGGCGACTTGATTGAGTCGGAGTTACTAGATGTTAACAGGCGACTAAAGAGTGAAATCTTAGAACGCAAGATGGCTCAGGCAACATTACAATCAATTTTGGAGATTGTTTACCGCGATAAAAATGATCTTGAAATTATGCTGGCAACAGCGACAGAGCATGGTGATGCAATCGAATATGAGCAGTACAACCGTGCTGTTGAAACGATGCGCCAAAGTGAGGAGCAATTTCGAGTAATTGCCGAGTCAACCAGTATGGCAATGTTTGTGAGCCGCCTCTGTGATTACCAGATCTCCTATGCTAATACTAGCGCTGGCAAAATGCTTCACAGAGAAGCCTCGGAGCTTTTACAGCAGCCGATTGGTGACTTATATTACCAAGCCTCAGAGTGGGAAAGTCTCCAACAACAGTTTTTGCAAAATCAAAGGGTGCGGGACTATGAGATCCGCCTCTGCAAAGCCAATCAAGAACCTGTATGGGTACTTGCTTCTCTGCATTTACTATGGTTGCAGGGTGAGCAAGTATTGCTCAGTACCTTTTATGATATTACTTTGCTCAAAAATACTGAACTGGCTCTGCGTCAGTCAGAGAAAAAACTACGGGAGCAAGCAAGTTTATTAGAGCAAAGGGTTGCGGAAAGAACTCGTGATTTGCAACAGGCAAAAGAAGCTGCTGAGGCGGCAGGACGATCGAAAGCGGCATTTTTGGCAAACATGAGTCATGAGTTACGAACTCCTCTAAATGCAATTCTTGGCTTTGCCCAACTGATGATCTATGACCCAGATCTGAATGATCAGCACCATAGTGATTTACAGACTATTTGCAATAGTGGCAATCATTTATTGATGATGATCAATGACATTTTGGAAATGTCAAAGCTGGAGGCTGGGGTAGTGATGTTAAAACAACAGGAATGTTGTTTGCATGAAATCGTGGGTGCTGCCAAGGATATGTTATTGCTCAAAGCTCAAGCGCAGAATTTATCTTTGCATGTCAGTATTCAGCCCGATCTTCCCACTGCTATCTACACAGATGAGGGTAAGTTACGCCAGATTTTGATCAATTTGATTGGGAATGCCATTAAATTTACGCAAGAGGGTCATATTCATGTGCGTGTATATACAGATAAATATGAGGAAATGGCTGGAATAGCTACAGATATAGAGGAACAGAATTATCTTTGTTTTGAAGTGGAAGATAGTGGTGTTGGTATATCTGAGGCAGAAGTTAATACTCTATTTCAACCCTTTGTACAGACTGATTCGGGTAGGCGATCGCAAGAAGGTACTGGACTTGGTTTATCGATCTGCTATAGCTATGTGAAGTTAATGGGCGGGCAAATGTCGGTGAGCAGTCAATTAGGGGTGGGGTCGATCTTTAAGTTTTACATCCCGCTCACAGTTGCATCTGAATCTAGTTACATTTCGCCGATCGCAGTTCCTAATCGGGTAGTTAAGATTGAGGTCAAGCAACCCTATCGCATTTTAATTGCTGAAGATATGCGTCTAAATCGACAGCTATTGAATAGAATCTTGTCACCGTCAGGGCTGGAAGTGAGAGAAGTAAGTAACGGGCAAGATGCGATCGCAGTTTGGGAGTCGTGGTCACCGCATTTGATTTGGATGGATGTGAGAATGCCGATTCTCGATGGCTATGAAGCTACTGCTAGCATTAGAAAAATTGAAGAGAAGCAAAATATTTCGCCATCTCAAAGGGTGAAAATTATTGCGCTAACGGCTAATTCAATTAATTTGAAGGAAGAAAGTTTACTTTGCCAAGGATTTGATGGATTTATGACTAAGCCCTTTACGGAAGAAAAGATTTTTATGAAGATGTCTGAGCATCTAGATATCAAATGTATTTACAGCAGTGAGATGTAAGGGTTTGTTTTTCAATTCACAAAAGTGTTGTCACACTTTTGTGAATTAGGATTAGTTAACATAGGAGCGAAATGGAGAGTTGCGCTCTGCTAGCAGTTCTTGCATTTTGGTAGTGTGATACACAGGATTGTTCTGATAATCCCCATACAGAACAATGTTGGTAAAAAATCCATTGAGTCCCTGTAAATCTTCCAAACGCTCTACATATTGGCAAGATTTGACCGATAGATATCAAATGTATTTACAGCAGTGAGATGTAAGGGTTTGTTTTTCAATTCACAAAAGTGTTGTCACACTTTTGTGAATTAGGATTAGTTAACATAGGAGCGAAATGGAGAGTTGCGCTCTGCTAGCAGTTCTTGCATTTTGGTAGTGTGATACACAGGATTGTTCTGATAATCCCCATACAGAACAATGTTGGTAAAAAATCCATTGAGTCCCTGTAAATCTTCCAAACGCTCTACATATTGGCAAGATTTGACCGAAGGATTATTTTTGCGCCAGTTTAAATATTCGGAATAGTTTCCCGTGACAATAAAAGTCTTAGCGCTAGTGGTGTCGATAGTAGCAGTCATTTTACTTAAAAAATTACGATGTCTAAAAAGATGAATCTGAACTTTAGTTGAATTTTGAATTAATTATTTTTTGTTTATTCTTAAACTAACTTATTATAACTTAATGTGGCTTGCCATCACCTATTCAGGTGCGAATCGCTGGTTGCATCTATGCCACTTGTGATTAGCGATCGTGTAGACTGAGACGGATAAAACTACTCCTTTCCTATTGCTGTGATGCGACTCCAACCTTATCTACTATCAGTATTAGTTGCGCTTTTACTAGTTGTCACTAGCTGCGTTTCTTCAGGACAGACTGCTAGCGCTCAGCTATCTGATGCTCAGTTTGAGACTAAAGTTTTAGAGATTATTCGCAAAAATCCACAGGTGATTTTAGACTCGGTGCAGTCCTATCAAAGATCGCAAGCACAAAAGGAAGAAAATTTACGCGATCAAGTTCTGTCTCAAATTCGCCAAGAGCCACGTTTACTAATTCGTAATTCGCCTGTAACGGGTTCGGCTAGCCAGAAGATTGTCATGGCAGAGTTTTCAGACTTTGAATGTCCTTTCTGCGCCAGAGCAACCACTGTCATTAAAGACTTCATGGCGAAGAATAAGAATGATGTGACCTTGGTATTCAAGCACTTTCCGCTTAGTGAAATCCATGCACAGGCAGAGCCAGCAGCATTAGCATCATGGGGTGCGGCGCAGCAAGGTAAGTTCTGGGAATATCACGATGCTTTGTTTGAGCAACAGAGCAGGTTGGGTGAAGATCTGTATTTAGAATTGGCGAGTAAGTTAAATCTGGACATCGAGCGGTTTAATCGCGATCGCAAAAGTGATGCTGCCAAGGAAGCAGTTAAAAAGGATCTCGAACTTGGTAAGTCTTTAGGAATTCGTGGCACACCTTCCTATGTGGTTAATGGTGTGTTTTTCTCTGGTATTCCTGACCCTAATGACTTAGAAGCATTAGTTGCCCAACTTAAATCAGGTAAATAGGATTGCGTTCTGCTCTGCGGTTTTTCGATCGCATAATTTGGCTATCGGAACATCCTATTTTTGGGGTAATGGCGATCGCATTGGTTTCCTTTGCGACTCGCTTTTGGAACTTGGACGGCACAGCAGATGTGGTGTTCGATGAAGTCTATTATCCCAAATTTGCTCAAAATTATTTGCGGGGCGAGATGTTGTTTGATGCTCATCCGCCCCTAGCGAAGTACATTATTGCCCTCAGCATCCAAATTTTTGGTTATGCTCCCTTTGCCTATCGCCTCATGTCAGCGCTCGCAGGCGCATTCCTGCCCCTAATTACCTACGAATTTATCTGGCAACTTAGCGATCGCAGAAGTTGGGCATGGCTAACAGGAGCATTTATTGCCCTTGATGGCTTGCTCTTGGTGGAGTCAAGATTTGGCTTGATCAATATTTTTATTTTGCTATTCGGGATGCTCAGCCAGTTATGTATGGTGCTTGCCCTAAGGCGCTCGCGGCAACGCTGGTTTTGGACAATCATCACGGGGCTAATGTTTGGTGCATCCTTTAGTGTCAAGTGGACTGGCTTAGCCTATGTTGTTGGTTTAATTGCGATCGCAGTTTACGCATGGGTACGTTACCGCCAAAAATTAAATGTGCTGCAAATTGTGATTGGCTTAATTATTGTGCCGATTGCTTTTTATATACTGCAATGGATTCCGCATTTATTAATTAATACTGACCGTGATCTTTGGGAAGTGCATCGCCAAATTCTAGGCTTTCATCAAAATTTAGGAGTTGGGAAAACCGAACCAATTCATCCCTATTGTTCACCTTGGTGGAGTTGGGTACTGTTAATCCGACCGATCGCCTATTTTTTTGAAACTCGTCCTAATAGCATGGTCGAGTTTGTCCACGCCATGGGCAACCCTTTCTTATATTGGCTAAGTGCGATCGCCTTACTCATCTGTTTAGGATTATTACTAGGAAAATTAATTGTTTCAAGAGTACGATTATCCCCCCAGTTATTAGCCAAACTTGGGGGCAACCTCATAACTCATCCCAATTTCAGCATAAACTTACTACGCTCGATGCAACCGCTTGCCTTGCTGTTGGCAGAAATTTATAGCCAATGGCGATCGCTACTTTGGTTCATCTTGTATGTGATCACCAGTTTTGCTGCCCATTGGTTGCCTTGGGGCTTGAGTCGGCGCTGTATATTTTTGTATCACTATATGCCCGCTTCCGTGTTTGCCTTTGCCGCCCTAGCCCTCGTCGTGTCTCAGCTATGGCAATCTTCTGTGCCAAATATGCGAACGCTTGGTTCGGGCTTGTTTGCACTGGTCGCGATCGCATTTATTTTTTGGTTGCCTATTTATATCGGTTTACCGATCTCATCAGCTTATTTGCCCGTGCTAATGTGGTTGCGTAGCTGGATCTAATCAGAGCAAGTAGGGCTTTCCGTCGCATCTGTGACCATGCCTAGCAAACCTGTCAGCGTTTGCCAAAGCAACGATAAGGTAAGCTAAGTTATCTCCTTGTTTGCAGTTCGGGAAATATGCAAAACTTTCGCAATTACTATGAAATCCTCGGTGTACCTAAGACCGCCACGGCTGACGAAATTAAGCGCTCCTATCGTCGGTTAGCGCGGAAATATCACCCCGACCTCAACCCCAACGACAAGGCAGCCGAAGAACGCTTCAAAGATATCGGTGAAGCCTACGAAGTCCTTTCTGACACAACAAAACGTCAGCAATACGATCGCTTTGGGCAATATTGGAAACAAGGTGGATTTCAAGGTTCTGGCGGTGGTGGACGTTCTAGCGCACCCCGTGAGCAATATACCCCTGACTTTGAGCGTGGCTACACAGGCGATGTAGACTTTAGCCAATATAACGACTTCCAAGAATTTGTCGATCAACTTTTAGGCAAATTCCGCACCAATGAACGCGCCCAAGATACAGGGGCTTCATCCTATCGCACCAGCACCCAAGCCCCACCACGTCCCAGTCCTCGTCGTGATTCAGAAGCTTTATTAGAGTTACCTCTCGAACGCGCCTATGTGGGCGGTCGTGAACGGATTCGCCTTGAAGATGGACGTTCCCTAGAAGTAAATATGCCCGCAGGGGTGCTTTCAGGTCAAAGAATCCGCCTTAAAGGACAAGGGGCATCGGGCGGCGATCTCTATCTCAAAATCACCATCAAACCACATTCCTTCTTTACCCTTGAAGGTTCAGACATTCGTTGTCAGTTACCGATTTCACCGAGCGAATCGGTGCTAGGGGTACAGGTAGAAGTTCCCACCCTTAGCGGTCTCGTCAAACTGACCATACCTCCTGCGGTCAAGTCTGGACAGCAATTGCGGCTCTCTGGTAAAGGGTTTCCCAAGGATGCGCGTACCTTTGGCGATCAATATGTCGAAATTCAGATTGTCGTTCCCAAAAATCCTAGCAAGCAGGAACGCGAACTTTATGAAAAATTGTTAGCCATTCAGTCCTTTGATCCTCGCGAAAATCTACCCAAAAAATAATTAGCTGTAAATTAGTCATAAATTAGCCCTAATGTCCACCACCATTTATATCAACCAAGCTTGCATCGAGTCCCTAGATATCACCCCTGCCAAAATTGCGATCGCAAAGTTATTAGACAATTGGGATGAAACTCCCGAAGCCGATCGCCAATTTCAAATCGAACTTGTTTGGGACAAGGAAGATGGTGATCCTCGCGAATTGTCAGAAATTTCTGAGGTTCGCCTTTGGTTTGTGCGCCTAGATGCCACCTATCCTTGGTTTAGCTATCTGCTCGACTGGAGACTAGAACTTAGCCGCTATGCCGCCATGCTAGTTCCCCACGAGTTTAAGCGCGAAGGTGATGGCTATGTGTTGCAATACAACCCTGAAGCTTTGGAGCTTTTTGTAATGCAGAAGGTATTCGTAATTTCAATGTGGCTCAAGTCACGCGGCATTAGTAGCACTGCCAAGTTACAGCAAATGACTCAAAGCTTAGGTTATGAGATTGATTCAGCATTTTTCAACCTTCTGTAGTAGACATAAAAACCAAGAAATAGCGGTGCGCGGCGAAGCCACGCATCGCTATTTCTTGACTGGGAAGGGAGTAGCTAAATCATTAGGTTAAATTTTAACTGTTGCTTCTGAATAAGAGCGAAATATATGATGCAATCTAAATGAACTCTAATTTGTGAGCAAATTGTTATGGCTAATATTCGTACAGTAACTGGCGATCCTAATGAATTTTGGAGTGAACTTAGTTGGGCAGACCTCACCAGTGATGAGCAATCCCTCTGGTCACAATTAGGTTGGAATGAAGAAAATTGGGATGACGAACTAGATTTTCCTGAATGGGATGACCTTTCTAGCGAGGATCAGCAACTCTGGGGCGTACTTGGCTGGACACAAGCTAGCTGGGAAGGCGAAGATGATATTCCTGCATCGGCAGAAAAAATGTGGGATGAACTGACTGATTCCGAAAAAGCTGCCGCCACTAGCTTGGGGTACACTCAAGACAAGTGGGACACTGAAGAAATTTAACTGATAATCTATAGCCAGCTACGTTAGGACAAAAATAAAAAACCAAATAGAGTTGCGGTGCTTCACGCCGCAACTCTATTTGGTTTTTATGTCTTAACTTACTTGTTTATAGCTATATTCATTTGAAAAAACAAAAACGAGTCAGGATTTTTTATCCTGACTCGTTTTTGATCTGTGATGCTGTATATTTTGGCGGAGTTACCTGAATTAGCAAAATGAAAATGCTATTTTGATAATTGGCAGTAACGGCAACCCCATCATGTCTCAATGTTCATTAGGATCGAAACTATGACAGAACCGAACATCCCATCACCTCCTAGTGATTTTAAGATTAATCCGCCAAGGCTAGAGGATTATCGGGTTCCTGTATCTCCTGGTTATGCCAACCCTAATGACCACTATGCTATGTCTGCCCCTGATCTGGGTGGAAACTCTGCGATCTTGGCTGAGTTTGATGCGGCTGCTCGTTCTGATCATTTTACGATCGCATTAAAAAAGGTTCTCCGATGTCGAGAAAATATTGTACCCGCCCTACTCGAACGCCTTGAAGGTGATGAAGTTGCCCTCGCCAAGAAAGCGGCAATTGCCCTCGGTTATTTGCGATCGCCAATGGCAATTCCTGCACTCATTAAGGCAACGCAAAATCCACAGAGGCAAATTTACTGGCAAGCCGCCTCGGCTCTCAGTTGGATTGGCAGTGTTGAGGCAATTAAGGCCCTGATCCAGTTATTGCGCTATCCATCAATTCAAGTCCAAGCAGCGAGTGCAAAAGCCCTTGGGCGGGCGAGTTTACCTGCGGTATCTCCCCTTGTTGAAGCGCTTAAACATAGTGATGATATGGTGAAAGTCCATGCAGCGCATTCCCTTGGGCTAATTTGTTCTCCCCTCGCGGTAACTACGCTGATCGAGGCTCTTAGCCATGGCAATAAAACTGTCCGTTTTGAGGCAGCATGGGCTTTAGGGCAAATTAAGTCCCCTTTAGCTGCACAGCCCCTCGCCAATTTGCTAACAGATAATGACATTAGTGTGCAGTCTCAAGCGGTACAAGCCATCAAAAATATTGGGGTTCCTGCCATTGCCCCTGTTGCCAAAATGCTCGAAAACTCCTCCAGTCATACCCGCAGCGTGGCAGCCCGTACTCTCGGACAGATTGGCATGGAAGAAGTCGTACCACTCTTGGCACATGTTCTCCGAGATGATGCCTATGCCTATGTCCGATGTGATGCGGCGATCGCCTTGGGTGAAATCGGTACTCATGATGCGGTATTTTATCTATCGCAATTTATTCGAGATGGTGAGCGTTCAGTGCGGAGTGCGGTTTCGAGAGCATTAGCTCAGGTGAATACACCCGAAGCCAGATCCGTTCTCAATACCATTAATAAAACCGTAGAAATTCCCAATTATGCAGTGAATAACTTGAGGCATTTTGACGACAATTCGGACTTTACAATTATTCAATCGTAGCTGGGTATCTAAAATCTATGGCGCACACGCAGCGTGCGCCATAGATTTTAGGCTTTTACTGAGAGAGCTAATTTTTGTAATTCCATTACGATCGTATCGGCTAGCCTTTCCGAACCACCCTTTGTGCCGACGCGCTCAAGTCCATTTTGTTGACACCTTTGCAGATAATTGCGATCGCATAAAGTTTGTTTCACACATCTTGCCGCCTCTGCCAAAATTTCAGGGGTTGCAGGTTTTGTGCCAATGGTTTGCACCGACAAACCGAGTAAGCGTTGTTGGGCTTCCGCAAAGCGATAGGAAAACTGGGGGCCATTTCCTAAAATTTGGACGACGGGTTTGCCCAAACCGACGGCCTGCTCCACGGCTGTTCCCGCCATCCCGATCGCTAAATCACATTGTTGCAAGATGTCAGGAAAAGCATCACTAAAACAAAGCACAGTGAGATTAGTCTCTGATTGATAGAGTTTACCATCGGCATATTGCCAACCCGCCCGCATTGCTAATTCAGTTAATTGGGGCATCAGGCTTGGCACAAGAGCCGCTCTAAACTGCACAGGGGTGGGGGCAAACTCTTGGGCAATCTCCTTACATAGACGTAATTGTAGTAATAGATTTTCGGCAGCTTCTGGTAAACGACTACCTGCTAGCAGTGCGATCGTCGTGACATTAGGCTCTAAACATAAATCTTTTCCCGTTGGTTCTAGTACATCCATAATCGGATAGCCGACAAACTGGGTATGGGCGTAGCCTCTTTGCTTGATCAGTTCAGCGCTATAGGCATCACGGGTGAGAATTTGTTTGCACTTTTGCGATCGCATCATCAGCGCTTGTTCCCATCGTGGCACATAGCGATTTTCGTAAAAGCCTGATGATGAGACTAAAAACATGGCATAGGGCAACCCCGTCAAATAGGCAAAGATCGCAGGTAAAACATCCCCCGTCGCAAATACAAAATCACAGGTTTTGCCACAGGCTCGCGCCGCCTTGATTTGCTGCCAAGTTAAGGCAATCAATCCCGACTGGAAGTCTTCAATCTGTTTCCACAGACTCATATAGGCAAACCCACCAGATGGCAAGGCTTTGGTCGGAGTGGCGATTTCTACCCCTGCCCGACGATAGGCATTGCCGTCACCCACCAATGGCATTGCGATCGCGTCGATATCAGAATATTTCTGTCGTAAAGCTTTGAGAACTTCACAAGCATTGAGGTCTTCTCCGTGACCGTTGCTGATAAATAGAACCCGTTTTTGCTTTGAAGTCACGATATTTAGAGCCAATCTGTAAGGTGAGAATTATCTAGGTTTCAGGCAGTAGCATTTGGGAGCGAGGTGATGCCATAAAATATAGTAAGGCAATCAGAGCTGAAAAGTTTAGAGGTATGGCGATGATGCAAGCATTACAAGACCGCATGAGTTTTGAGGAGTTTATCGCGTGGTATCCCGAAGATGGCAAGCGCTATGAGCTATATAGAGGAGTTGTTAGAGAAATGATGCCCATCGGTGCTCACGAAGTAACTAGCAGCCTTTTGTCTGGATACTTAAATGTAGAGGTTTTTAGTAAATATCCCGATTATCTTGTCAGCAGAATGTGCTTACTAAAACCAGAGATGGCAGAGACAGGTTTTATGCCTGATGTACTGGTTTTAGATCGACGTGAACTTGTAAATGAACCTTTATGGCAAAAGTCCTCAGTGATTCAGAATGGAAAAACTATTCCCTTAGCCATTGAAGTTGTCAGTAATAACTGGAGCGATGACTATGCGATCAAGTTGGCAGTATATGAGGCTATGGGAATATCAGAATATTGGATTGTGGATTACCGAGCTTTAGGTGCGGTGCGTTATATTGGCAAGCCTAAACAGCCGACGGTGACAGTTTGTAAATTGATTGAAGGGGAATATCAATTATTTTTGTTTACGGCTGGTGAGCGGATTGAATCAGATATATTCCCTGAGTTGAATCTCAATACGGATAGTATTTTTCAGGCTGGGGAATAATATCGTAGGGGCAATTCATGAATTGCCCCTACGATATTATTCCCCTACGATATTATTGTTGCCTCGTATAGCTTTGCGGTTTTATCGAGCATGGTCTCGATCGAAAAGAGTTGACAATAGCGGTCATAACCATTTTTGGCAAAGCGATCGCATAAATCTTGATCATTAATTAATTCCTGAAGCTTGGCGGCTAAATTTTCGGGATCGCGAGGCATGACAATCAAGCCAGTTTGTTGATCTTTGACTTGCTCGGCAATGCCCCCCACGCAAGTACCGACGACAGGCTTACCCTGAGACATGGCTTCTGCACAGGCGAGGCTACAGGCTTCTTGAAGGGAAGGAAGTACAAATATATTGAATAGACTCATCAAATTAGGTAAGTCGTCAATATAGCCTGCAAAAATTACGCGATCGCAAATTCCTAAATCCTGAGCCTCTTGCTTAAGTGCAGCTTCCAATTCACCAGTACCCGCAATCACCAATCTTAAATCTTGCTCCCCTCTCCCTTGGGGAGAGGGGCTGGGGGTGAGGGCAGCAAAAGCCTTGAGTAAATAAGTTAAGCCCTTCGCTTCATTCAAACGGGCGGCTGTACCGAGAATGATTTGCGTGGATGGATTAAGATTAAATTTTTGAGCAAATTCTGCTGATTTAAGAGGATTGAGAATTGGTTCTTTCACTCCGTTATAAATCAAATTAAGCTTGTGCTCATTTAATCCAAATTCTTTGAGCAGATTATATTCGGCTTCACAAACGGCAATTACTTGATTCGCAAACCAGTTACTAAACCAGCATGACAATTGATAGCTAAGTCTGGCACTGTCGCCATGGTAGCCATGTACGGTAAAAATAGTTGGTACTTTGCCTAGGGCTAACCGCACAGCTGCCATTAACTCATGTGCGCCATGAACATGCACTAGGTCAATAGGTTGTTCAGCTTGAATTTTTTTAATTCCTGTAATTATTTCTGGTAAGCCTTTAAAGAAATTAATTTCCCATTTTGTATATTCGATTTGCGTAATCGGTAAAGCACGAAATTGCGGTGCGCCTTTGCCATCTGGGGCAATGAGGGAGATTTTATAGCGATCGCGCAATCCTTCAATGAGGCTCAGAGCTTGCTTTTCTGTGCCGCCTTGATTGAGGTAGGGCAGAACAAATAAAATGTGCTTTTTCATGTATTTTTTAAGAAAAACTCAGGCTTAAGGGCAGTTCTAGGGAATGGGCTAGCAAAAATTCGCGATCGCGTAATACCTGTTGGGTGTTGCCATCGTACACAATTTTGCCTTCACTCAGAACGATAGTGCGATCGCAAAGCTCTAGAACCAAGTCAAGATCATGGGTGGCGATCAGTTGGGTTTCGGGCAAGGTTTGTAAAAGCTGGATGAGTTGGCGGCGCGATCGCGGATCGAGCTGAGCCGATGGCTCGTCAAATACTAAAATCTGCGGCTGCATTGCCAACACTCCTGCGATCGCCACGCGCTTTTTTTCCCCACCAGAAAGGTTTTGCGATTGACGTTGGCGATATTTGTCCAAATCCAGACCCACGGACACCATCGCCTCGGCAATCCGCACTTCTAAATCTTTGCCGCGCCATCCCTGATTCATGGGACCAAAGGCAACATCTTCCCAAACCGTGGGCATAAATAATTGATCATCAGGATTTTGGAATACTAGACCGACAAAGTTGCGAATATCGGTTAGATTTTGCGATCGCAGTGGCATTTCACCAACGACGATTTCCCCTTCTTGTGGCATAAGAATGCCATTGAGATGCAGTAATAATGTTGATTTGCCAGAACCATTTGCGCCAATCAGGGCGACTCTTTCGGTTGCGGCAATTTCCAAATCAATGCCATGCAATGCTCGAATCCCGTCGGGATATACATGACTCAAATTCTTTATGGAAATAGGATTATGATGCACAGAACTTGATGATTAGGAAATTTAGCTAATACTACCCATGACGCGGGCAGCATTAGCTTTTAGATATAGTTAGATATAAATAGAATTAAAAGTATAAGGCAACCTAAAGCGACGCGATCGCGCCATCCCATCGCCGCTGACTCATGGATGGTAGGGACACCTTGATAACCACGGGCAAGCATCGCTTGATAAATGCGATCGCCGCGATCATAGGTACGGATAAATAACATCCCCAACATATTCCCTAAAACCTGTCGTTGCCATGGGAGATCATCGCGATTGCGATCGCAAAGATGACGAGGTGCAAAATTACGGGCTGTGGCAGCACGACGCATCGCGTTAAATTCATTGGTTAACACACCCATATAGCGATACATCGAAGCGAGAATGCTCACTAGCAGGGGTGGCATTCTCAAGATGACTAGGGATTGTAATAGTAAGGGAATAGAAATACTGATGGTGAGAATATTGAGTAATAGAAGAGATAGAAAAGCTCTGATGCTGACACTACCCAAAACAATCAAACCTTGAGTGGTAATCTTGAATCCTTCCCATTGCCAAACAACTTCACCGCCATCACGAAATAAAGTCCCTAGCAGAATCACGCTCATAAATGCAGATTCAATCGCCATACGTTTACCAAGAATCTGGAGATCAACATGACTCCAATAGAGAATTGGTAAGGTGATCACGCCATAGATTGCCCATGTCCACCATCGCCCCATCGGTGTAAGTGCGATCGCAAATACCAATAGAAACACGCACAGCAATCTGGTATGTACGGTGAGACTAGTCCAAATATTTAGACGAGCATCTTTTGCTAAATTGCGATCGCAGGTTTCAATCAACGGAATATGTAGCAGCATAAATTTGAGAAAATTTATTCTTCGGGCTTAGTTTTTTTGACGACCATTTTCCCCATTCCCCATGCTAAGCCAAAGACAACCAACGTTCCTGTCAATCCTGCTACAGCCGTTGATACCTTCTCATTACTCACTGCATTGACTGAATATTCTGTAAATACCTTAGCGGGAGGTAACTTTTGCGTCAGGGGTTCTTCGATCGCTTTATCGTCAAATTCTAAATCTTGAGCCACGCGATCTAAACCATCGGGGTTTTGACTGGCAAAGGGTGACAGGAGGGTGGCAATACCCAGAGAGATTGCTAAACCTGTGAGGATGAAAATTCGATTTTTTTTCATAGCGCTTGGTAATTGTAAAATCTAAATCGCTCTCATCCCCTTCTCCCGTTCTGGGAGAAGGGGAGTAATATTTTTTCTTGTTTCCCTCTCCCTTCTTGAAAAAGGGGCTAGGAGTGAGGGGCTTACCAATTTTTGCGTAAGTCCTATTATTACGAATCGGTTGGTGCGATCGCAAAAGGGGGGGCATCAAAAATCATGTCAGGACGGGTGCGCCAGATAAAACTAACCACCGCAAGGGTAATTAGAGCTTCACCAATGCCGATCATCAAATGCCACGACAACATTGCCGTTAAGCCCAAAGCCAAAGGAACCGTGTCTGATACTGCCAATAGCGCTGCGCAAACTGCTGCTGCCACAACTACGCTTGTCCATGCGGCGACCGCAGTCCCAATGCTCATACCTTGCCAAGTATTCCGCCCGAAGAGAAAACGTAAAAACCTATAGAGATAATAGCCACCAAAAGTTCCCATTAAGCCCATGATTGTAATATTTGCCCCCAAAGCCGTGAGTCCGCCATCTTGAAACATGACCGTCTGTACGATAAATACAACTGCCATCACCAGCGAACCTGCCCATGGCCCCAACAAAATCCCCGCCAATGTGCCACCCATTAGATGTCCAGAAGTTCCCCCTAAGATTGGAAAGTTAATCATCTGAGCTGCGAAAATGAAGGCGGCGCAAACACCCATTAAGGGAACAGTTCTTTCTTTATATTGGGATTGCACACGGTTAAGGGATAGGGCAATCAGCAAAATTGCGATCGCACCTGTAATTAGGCTCACGGGCGCACTCAAATAGCCATCGGGAATATGCATCGCCACGTGAATTGGGAATTGATTGGTCAATATTGTCAGCTTATTTGGGAATGGAAGCATGGATACCTCACAGGTTATTGGGGCGGCAGCTAGTTAAAACCTGTAGCTAATCCTATAGTGGATAGATCTTAATCGGCAAGAGTCGCATCAGTTCTTGTCCAAGGCGATAGGCTTGGGTGTCATACATTGGTAATTCAATCGCCGCAGGGAGACTTTGCATAAACCGCCGTGCCAGTTCTAAGTCGCAACCTGAGATGTTTTTGAGCTTGTTACCCGCATCGAGTAACACACTAGAGTTCAGCGGCGGCTTGGCGCGTAGTTGCCAGCGTCTCGGTGCATGGAGGTTGCCTAATTCAATCCGCCGCAGTCCCGAAATCGAAGCCAAAATGGTCAAACGATCGCCCACTTTCATTACTTCATCATCGGAGGGCATATAAAACTCACTATGTCCATCGGCTTTAGGATATTCCGTTTTCAGATACACAGGCACAACTGTATAGCCATAGGCAATCTGCGACAGATTTTTACCAACGAGGGTATCATTTGCCGAAATCACATACTCCGCAACGAGTACAGTCTTATTATTGAGCCTAAATAAACTCAACATATTTTCACCGAATGCTGCACCCGCAAAAGCTTCTGCCGAGAGCGCATACACGCATAGTGATTGTGAATTGGGTAATAGCTCCGCGAGATTTTCACTGAAATAGAGATCGTAGGTGCGAATTGCCAGATTAATCTCACGGTTAACTTTCTTGGCGGCATCACGGGCGAGCAGTGATGCTTCCAAATTGAGCATTTGATCATCAGTTACCGAAAGAACACTTTTGGCTCTAGCAAGATTTGCCTTGGCTAGCTCTTCGGTAATATTGCCCGTCAGCCAAGGTACTTTGTCGGCAAGATCACAATCGTGAGGGGTTTCACTGACAATTATGAATGGAAGTTTTAATTTGAATAGGAGATCGGCGATTCTCTGTCCAAGTCTGCCAAAGCCAATCAAAACAATATGGTCACGGGTGGGCAATGGTTGTGATCGCTTAAAAAATTCAAACTTAGAACTGAGGATACTATCGGCGATAATGCCGAGGACTCCCAATACAAAGACAAAACTCAGTAATGTCAGGGAAAGACAAAATACAGTGACCCAAGCTGGCACTTGGTCTTCTTGTAAGCCTCCAAATACATCGCCATATCCCCCCAATAGCAAAACCATGCTGGTGGAGATCGCCTTTTGCCATGAAATATTTGGCACATTCAAATACAAAACTACGGAACTGATACTGGTCAAAAATGTGGCGGCAAGCATTCCCCACAACACGAGCATCCGCGATCGCACTGCCTGCAACCATGTCCACAGCCTTTGCCATTGAGATTTCCAGAAAACTAAGCCTGTGAGCTTATGTATGGCGTGATTGATTTTGGGGAAAGTTGAGAATTTACCGACTTGCGATGCTGGCTCTAGTCCATATTGGCGACTAGTTGTAGTCACATCGGACTCAACATATTCAATAAAGGTGATTTTGTCCCCAACTTGCAACAGTGTATCGGGTTGCCATTGAAAAAAGAGGCGATCGCTATCGCCACGATCAATACTTAATAGTCTTGAATTTTTGCGATGCAACAGATATGCGGGGGTGCGTAAAAATCGATAGCTATCTGCTTGCACTTCGGTTTCGACGACCCGTAATTTGCGATCGCCTAATTGAAATAGTCCTAAAGTCCCTGCGCCCAAACCTGCGACGGCAAAGGATGCTACGGGCAGATCGACAGGATCGAGGGCAACGAAGTTACCCAATTGATCCTTGAGTAATTGATTGAGATTTTTGCGCGAGGATCGCACCACAATATGCACATTTGGGTTAAGGCGACGGGCTGCGATCGCAGTTTCAATATTCACATTTTCATTGCTTGTGACTAGCAAAATTGCCCTACAGTTATCGATCCCTGCCCTCAGCAAAGTCTCTGTACGCCGACAGTCTCCTAAAATTAGTTCTTGGTCGAGCAAGTCCGTAAAATTATCAAATTCCATAATTTCAGGCTGGACTTTATCGATCGCACAAATTTTAACGGCATATTCTCGATAGGCAAATTTCTTGAGATTAAATACCGAGTTTTGTCCTAAACTCCCTAAGCCACAGACAATAAATCGGTCACAAATTATTTCAGGCTTTTGTGGTGAATTAGTTTCGACAGGTTGGGGGGCATCTTCAATAAATTGTGGTTGTGCCGAACTTGATAACTCATCATCTTCACTGTCCGAGTCAATGTAATGATTATCGGAATAAGTATGGGTGAGATCAATTGTCTCAATCCATTGTGGCAATGGTTGCCCGAACCAAAAAGCATAAATGCGAGCGATCCGAAAACCGTTGATATCATAGGCATGGCAGCATTGAGTCAGCCCCTCTAAGAGGATTTTGCGATCGCCAAAATAGGTGGATTCCAACAGGATGTGTAGTTCATCATGCTTTTTCCTAACGGTGACATTTACTTTGATCCCTAGATCTAGTAAACAAGTTTTGATAAGCGGTGCAAGCGATCGCATTCTTTATTGGCAACTCTTTATAAAGCCTTGAAATTATTCAAAAATCCCATCATAGACCATCAATATTAATAAAAGATTATCGGGGTCTTGATCAGAGCCATTAAGTCCATAAATCACCTATTCTCTAATTTTAGCTACTTAGCAGCAATTAAGAGATGGCATAGTCATTTCTTAGTTGCTGCTAAGCAATTATGCAACTAGCAAGATCTACAAAAAGTTTACCTAGCCAACTTTGTACTGCTATAGCAGCGAGCGACTCACTCTTCTGGGTTTTCAATAATTAGGAATTAGTAATTAACCTTGCGAGGTCTTGGATATCAATGGGCTTGCTAATGTAATCATCCATACCCGCATCTAAGCAAGCTTGACGATCTTCGGGCATAGCATTGGCAGTCATGGCAATAATTCGGACATTACTTTTGAGCTTTTTGCGAATCATTCTGGTTGCCGTCAATCCATCCATGCTGGGCATTTGCACATCCATCAAGATCAAATCATAGGGGTAGTTCTGCATAGCTTGTAATGCTTCTAATCCATTATTAGCAACAGAGATTTGATAACCAAGACGTTTGAGGATAAGTTTCGCAATCATTTGATTAACGGAATTATCTTCGACTAATAAAATTCGCAGAGGGAATTTTATTGCCATCTGGGCATTAATCAAGCTTTTAGAAGATTGAGCATATAAAGGCAATTGCGATCGCAAAGTATCATTACTGAGGGTTGTCGTAATCGTAAAGTAGAAAATAGAACCTTGCTGGGTAGTTTGAGCAGACGATGATAATTTCCAACCTAGGGGAGGGTGTCCGCCGATATTGCCAAGACTTTCCACCCAAATTGTCCCGCCCATCAAGTTGACTAACCGCTTACTGATTGCCAAACCCAGCCCAGTGCCGCCATATTGGCGACTAATCGAATTATCGGCTTGAGTAAAGGGTTGAAACAGTAAATCAATGCGATCGCCATGAATACCAATGCCCGTATCGGTGATGGCAAACATGAGCTGATATTGATGAGACTCTTGACCAACACTGGGTAAAAGATTGCCAGTGATAGCCATAGAAACGCGCCCATTATGGGTGAATTTGACAGCATTACCAATGAGATTTAGTAGGATCTGCCTTAATCTGGTGGGATCAGTAATTATATTGCTAGGGACTGTCGGTGCAATCTCATAGGTCAGTCCTACATTTCTAGCGCTCGCTTGATTTTCTAGTAACTTACAAACCCCTGAGATCAACTCTTCTAGAATAAAATCTTGAGATTCTATTTCTAGCATTCCTGATTCGATCTTAGAAAAATCAAGGATGTCATTGATAATCGTCAAGAGGCATTCTCCACTATCTCTAATGGTTTTGACAAAATCTGCCTGTTCTTTATCAAGTTCGGTCATTTCTAAAAGCTGCGTCATCCCAATTACGCCATTCATTGGGGTACGAATTTCATGACTCATGCTCGCGAGAAAAGCACTTTTAGCCTTAGTTGCCTCTTCTGCGGCGACTTTGGCAGCAAATAGAGCGGCTTCTGCCTGTTTACGGACACTGATATCGACGACACGCACGATTTGTAATTTTTCAGAGCCAAAGGTAATTGGTTTACCAGACAGATCTCCCCAGAATTCTTTTCCCTTACGGGTAACATATTCCACTTCCAAATTGCAAAATCCTTTTTGATTAATTTCTTGGAGAATCTTCTCAAGTTGTTCGGGAGTAAATGCTTGCTTTTGCAAAATTTGACCATTAGTACCGATCAAATCGGCTTTACTATCAACTTCAAAAAGTTGGACAGCCTGTTGATTGCAATCTAGGATTAGGAGGCTTTCATTATCGACTAAAAACAGCGCATCACTAGATTCATTAAAAATTAGTTCGCGGAGATCGCGACTATGCAGCAGTTCTTGTTCGAGACGTTTGCGATCGCAAATATCTCGGCAAATACAGAATTTAACTATCTGCCCACCCCAATCTACTGAGTTTGCACTAATTTCCACCTCATAGATGCTCCCATCCTTGCGACGGTGGCGGGTTTCAAATAGATTGATCGATGGGGCTTGAGCGATAAACTGACGATCTAACGCTTCTTTTTGCTGCCAATTTACATCAAAATCAATCACATTAAGATGGATAATTTCTGTCAAGGAATAGCCCAGCATCTCCGCAAAACTAGCATTAGCATCAATGATATTCCATTCTTGATCTAATATAACAATGCCATCAATAGAAGTGTCAAAGAGAGTTTTACGGCGAAAACTTTCTTCGGCAAGGGCTATTTCTGCACGTTTGCGATCGCTAATATCTTTGCCATAAATGACTAAACCTTTGCGGCTGCCATCTTCATTAAAAAGAGGGACTTTCGTGACATCACAAATACGTTCCGAACCATCCCGTTGCGGAATTCGCTCTTCTCCATTAACCACTACACTTTTTTGCCACACTAGCTCGTCACTCTCGGCGCAGTACAGCAGAGCATCATGGTAAAACAGGTTATTTTGGGCTAAATCCGCGTCGGTCTTACCTCGATAATCATCGGACATCTCGAATAGGGCTAGTCCCTGTTGATTGGCAATTAAGTAACGACCTTCCCCGTCCTTCATATAAATTGGATCTTGGATTGCCTCTAGCATTGTGTTGAGCCAGTAGGCTTGATCTTGGATTTCTGTCGATTGTTGCTCTAGATGTTGGTGGATTCTGACCGACATCTGATTAAAGGCGATCGCAAGAGAATTTATTTCTGTAATTGCCCCAGACTGCTGTGTTAATGCGCCAACCGTTTGCCAATCCTCCTCAGAAATCGCTTTACTTGCCCGACTTAATCGCAAAATTGGTTTACTAATCCAATGGGTCGTCAGCACACTAATGCCTGCGGAGATCAGCAAAGTGATGACACACAATAAAATCGTTAAGGTTTGATTAGATTGGAGTTCGCCAATAAAATCTGACTCAGGAATCACCACGACAATTAGCCATTCCAGCCCATTGCGATCACGAATTGGTGCAGCTTGGACAAGCTGTCGATCACCATTGATTTCCATCTCAAATTGTTGCGGTTGCTGAATATTAGCCGCAGTAATATTGCGATCGCGTAAATATTTAGCTGCACCACTTATTTGGGGACTCTCACTATCAAAAGCTTTTAATAATCTTTGATTTGGCGATTCTGGCGAAGTTTGATAGGGTTTCTGGAGCGTGGAGGAGGTCGCCACCAAGGTTTGATCCGCATCCATCACAAAAACTGCCCCAGTTTTCATGTCAATGCCGCGCACAAACCGACTGATTTCCTCAAGGGTTTTGATGCTAAAGGTCACGCCTAGTAGCTGTTGCGTTCCCAGATCGTAAATTGGCTCAGCAAGGGCGACTAATAGCTCACCTGTGTAAATATGCGGATAAACCTTTGTCCAAGCGGCTTTTTTTGCTTTGACTGCCACTTGAAACCAAGGACGCTGACGGGAGTCGAATTTAACGGTGGTAGTCGTTACCTCTGCGGGTGAGCCGTCAGGGTTAGTCGTAAAGGTTTGATACAAGCCGCCACCATTGGGGGCTGCCCGAATACTAAATGTACCATCTTTGAGCTGTTCAACAGCACGATGTCCCCCTGTTGCTGTGCCAAACCCAATAATGGTAATCGGCGATAGCGAATATAGCTGTATCTGCTCCCAAGCCTGTCGCTCTTGGCTAGAGAAGTCATCAAAACTCCAAACTTTGCGGCGTAAAGCGCTGATATTGTTTTTATTGACTTGATCAAGGGATTGCAGATAGTTGGTGGTTTTCTCCGTGACACGGTTACTGATCTCTGTTTGCAGGCGACTTGCTAAGCGATTGACCGAATCCTGACCACTGCGATAGGACAAATAGCCCACCACGGCAACTGCCCCAAAAATTTGCACCACAAACGCCAGCAACATCAACCATTGCAGAGGGATGCTACGCGATCGCAAGAATTTATGGCTGAAAATCATAGATTGGGGGCTGTCCAATATGTTTAGCAATTCCGCAGTTTAATAGGTTTTGCTAATGTTCTTAGCCCACAAAACATATTAAACTGCAAAAAGATCGAGAAAGTAGTGAATTGTAGGCGAAACTATACCTATTTCTATGACTTAGTTAAGCAGAGGAGCTAGATCTACGGTATTTATTCGCGCTAACATCTTATACCAATTAATAGGATTACTCCCTTCCCATTCTAAAAATAGACATTAAAAACCAAGAATTAGACGTTGCAGTGCTTCGCGCCGTAACGTCTAATCTTTCACTGGGAAGGGAGTAATATAGTTTGGGCAGCTTTGATGTTGCCAATAGTCTCCAAATTAAAAAAATCAAAAAATCAAGGGTTGTCTGTGTCCGTAAGTGAATCTGTACTCGAATCTATTTCCGTCGAATCTAGCGCCATCCCCAATGAAGCCTTAGCCAATCTTGATCTCACCGATTTTTCCCTGTCTTTACCTGATCCCAACGATGAAGGTTTAGCCGAGGGGCAATTTTTAGCGGAAGTCGATCAAGCTTGGCAAGTTTGCGATCGCTTTGATTTGCAAACCGATATTTGGCGAGGGAGAATTTTGCGGACAGTTCGCGATCGCGAAAAGGCTAATGGTGAAGGACGCGGCACAGGATTTTTAAAATGGCTACAGGAGCGCGAAATCAGTAAGTCTCAAGCCTATTCATGGATTCAACTTGCCAATAGTGCCGACACCTTAATGGCGGATGGACAACTAGATGCCGATGATATCCGTCAATTTAGCAAACGTGCCTTTCTAGAAACCGCTCAAGCTTCAACGGAAGTTCAGCAATTAATTGTTGATGCAGCCCGAAATGGTGAAAAGATTACCCGTCGTGAAGTTCGGCAACTCTCTGATGAATGGACAGCTATGAGTTCTGATCATCTTCCCGATGATTTAAAAGAGAAGGTTGCTGCCCACACAATTCCCACTCGCTATGTTGCCCCCCTAGTACGTGAAATCGATAAACTACCTGAAGCCTATCAAACGCCGATCAAGCAGGCGATCGCCGATGGTTCTGACCTAGACAATATTAAGCTCGTAACGGCTGATGCTCAAAGATTGACGAAATATCTCACCAATACGAGTCAAGTCCAAGCGATTACCAATCGCTCGGTAAATATCGACCTTGCCCTCGAAGAAGCACTGCGACTAGGTTGCTTAAAACTCGCCTCCGATCTGGTCAGCCAAGCCTCACAACTCGAACAAGCGATCGCCAAACTATATAGCACATGGAAGCGGGTTGCCACGGCGGCGGATCAGCTCTATGTGGAAGCAGGGGCTAGCACCCCTAATTTGCTCGACTTGCTGAATTCACTTGATTCCCTTGCCAGTCAAAATATTGCGGTGCAGATTGGCAATGATCGCTCTGGTCGGACAATTCGCTTACAAGTTACGGAAGAAGATCAATAGATTTACCTCCCACCCTCTCCCCTAGCCCCTCTCCCGCAGGAGAGGGGAACAAGAAAAAACAGTTATGTCAAATATGTCAAACAGTGATTCTTTACAAGCGCTGAAACAATATTTTGGTTATACATCCTTTCGGGCAGGGCAGCGCGAAATTATTGAGGCGACCTTGGCGGGGCGTGATGCCCTAGCAATCATGCCCACGGGTGGAGGGAAATCGATTTGCTTTCAATTGCCAGCTTTACTCAAAACAGGAATAACTATTGTCGTCTCACCTTTAATTGCGCTGATGCAGGATCAGGTGATGGCACTCAAAGAGAATGGAATTGGGGCGACCTTCCTCAATAGTACGCTGGGCTATGAGGAAACCAGACAGCGATCGCAAGCAATTTTAAATGGTGCAATTAAACTAGTCTATGTTGCCCCAGAACGCTTATTTGCTGAGCAGTTTCTCGAATTTTTAAATATTGTCAAAAATAAAATTGGCATTGCAGGATTTGCGATCGATGAAGCCCATTGTGTCTCGGAATGGGGGCATGATTTCCGTCCAGAATATCGCCAACTCAGTCGTATCCGTCAGCTCTATCCCGATGTGCCAATGATTGGTTTAACGGCAACCGCCACCGAACGAGTGCGTGAAGATATCGCTCAGCAGTTGCAACTGAAAAACCCCTATATTCATGTCGCTAGTTTCAATCGCAACAATCTCTATTACGAAGTCATTCCCAAACAAGGTGTCGAGGAATCCTATCGCAATCTCTTACAGCAAATTAAGCGATCGCAAGGTTCAGGGATAGTCTATTGCCTCAGCCGCAAAAGGGTCATGGAAATTAGTGAGCGACTCCGTGAAGATGGCATCGCGGCGATTCCCTACCATGCGGGCTTGAGCAATAAAGATCGCGAAGAAAATCAAACCCGTTGGATTCGTGATGATGTGCAGGTGATGGTCGCTACGGTAGCCTTTGGCATGGGTATTAACAAGCCTGATGTACGATTTGTGATCCATTACGACTTGCCCAAAAATATTGAAGGCTACTATCAAGAATCTGGGCGAGCAGGACGTGATGGCGAGGATTCCCATTGCACTCTGTTTTTAGGCTATGGAGACTTAGAAACGATCAAGTATTTAATTGCCCAAAAAGTCGATCCCCATACCAATGAACCACTAGAAGCAGAACAAAGGATTGCCCAGCAGCAACTTCGCCAAGTCGTCGACTATGCTGAAGGAATTGCCTGTCGCCGCACAATTTTATTGCGCTATTTTGGTGAACATTTTCACGGTGATTGTGCGAATTGCGATAATTGTCTGACCCCAAAACCAATGGAAGATTGGACAGTGGAAGCTCAAAAATTTCTTTCCTGCGTGGCAAGGACAAAGGAGAAGTTTGGCGCAGGACATATCATCGACATTTTGCGAGGATCTCGCAAAGAAAAGGTCTTACAACATAATCACGATCAACTATCCACCCACGGCATTGGCAAAGACCGTAGTCTTGATGAATGGCGACAACTGGCGCGATCGTTAGTACATCAAGGACTTTTGACCCAAACAACCGATGGCTATGGCATTCTTAAACTCAATGATCGCAGTTGGGAAGTGATGCGAAATCAGCGCCATGTGTTGTTACCGATTGAACGAGGTGTAGAGGCTTCAACTGTTGCCGATCGCAACGATGTTACAGATAGACCCGTGGATGTGGATATTCTGTTTGAGCGCTTACGATTACTGCGTAAAAATCTGGCGGATGAACAGGAAGTGCCGCCCTATGTGATTTTCAGTAATGCCACTCTCAATCAAATGGCAGAGCAGCAACCGACCACTCGCAAAGACTTTGCGAAACTATCGGGTGTGGGTGAAAAGAAACTAGAACAATATGCTGATGATTTTATGGCGATTATTATCGACCATCAGCAGCAATATCCTCCTGCTGAGCAAAATGAGTCTAACTTTGCCAGAGTCAAACGGGAAGCGGTCACGCCAAAATCAAAAATATCGAAGGCAAGTACCCAACGGGCAACCCTAGAAATGTATGAAAACGGTATGGATATTGATGAAATTGCTCGCGATCGCAATCTCAAACCTGCAACAGTATGGACTCATCTCGTGCAGTTAGTTGAGTCGGGTTATGCCATAAATTGCGATCGCCTTGTTGCCCCAGAGCGCCAAACCGTAATTTATGAAGCCCTAGAAACCGTCGGTGGCGATTCCCTCCGTAATCTCTTTGATCATCTCCGCGAAGAATACACCTACGATGAAATTAAAATCATCCGCGCCATCTGGCAAAACGAAAAAGAGCCTTTGTAAAAGGAGAATTAGTGTTGCGGCGCTTCGCGCCGCAACACTAATCTTTCACTAGCAAAGGATTAGTTGGCATAGTCATGAAGATTTATGAATAAATGCTGAATACACTTTAATATTTCCACAACTTATCGGAAGCTAAAAGCTAATCGCTAAAAGCTATAATGGCGAAACTGACAAAAATTTTTGAAATAACCTAGGTAGTCATTGAGCGTGCCAAAAGTCGGGATTATATATAACGACGCAAAACCTATTGCCGAGCGTTTAGCCTTGGATATGCAGTTATGGCTCAAAAAGCGTGATATCCAGACGGTGATGGCAACGGGCAATGGTGGTATTTTGGGCTATGGCAAGCCAGATGCACCCGTCTGCCATACATTAATTGAGAGCTTAGTGCCATTAGGATTTGATCAGGATGTCATGTTTGCCATTGCCTTGGGGGGAGATGGCACGGTACTGTCAGCCTGTCGGCAAATTGCCCCACTACGGCTACCATTGCTAAATGTGAATACAGGTCACATGGGATTCTTAACCGAAACCTATTTAACCGACTGGGAAGAAGCAATCACCCAAATTCTTGATGGTAAATATGTAGTCGAGCAACGCTCCATGATGACAGTGCGTGTCTACGATAGCCAAGGGTTGCTATGGGAAGCATTGTCGTTAAATGAAATGGTGCTGCATCGTGAACCTCTCACCAGTATGTGTCACTTTGAGGTGCAGATTGGGTCACATTTTCCTGTAGATATTGCGGCAGATGGTGTAATTATTTCTACGCCCACAGGTTCGACTGCCTATGCCCTGTCCGCAGGGGGGCCAGTAATTGAGCCGGGGATTCCTGTATTTCAACTGATTCCGATCTGCGCTCACTCGATGGCATCGCGAGCCTTGGTATTTGCAAATACTGAGAAAGCAATTGTTACTCCCGCAAATCGACATCGTTTGGTGTTGGTTGTTGATGGTAATGCGGGGTGCTATGTCTATCCCGACTATCGCGTTGAGGTGGAGCGATCGCAATATCCTGCAAGATTTATCCGCTTACAAAAAGGCGAATTCTTTAAGGTCTTACGCGAAAAACTGGGTTGGGGACTGCCCCATGTCTCTAAGCCAAACTTGGACGAATTAACCTAAAATTTCTAGAGATAGAGAACTGCTTTGTGCATTTCTAACTCTGTTCGTTTATGACAGGGCAATATGGGTCAAAGTCTCAATTTTGCAAATCAAAATTTACGCGATCGCGATTTTAAGGGCAAGAATCTCATTGGTGCGAACTTTAGCGGCGCAGATATTCGTGGCTGTAATTTTTGCCGATCGCAATTAAAGTCGGCTAACTTTGCGAATGTGCGTGCAGGTCGCAGCCCACGCCAAAATGCGATCGCAAGTCTCAATGGTTTTGCGATGGCACTCATGTTTGCAGGAACTGCCATGATTGCTAGCATTTTGATGGTTACCTTTGGCGCTTTACTGCTCTTTGGGCTATCGGCAAATAATAGCGAAACCGTTTATGGGGTGGCATTTTTTGCCATTGTGATTTTTGCCGTGAGCTTTGCGATCGCCTTTACAGGTAGATTTGCGATCGCAGGTATGCGCGGCACTTTTTTGGCTGTACTCATTTCGCTGATGATTGCCTTTGTCTCTGGATTCTTTGGCTCTACTTTCGCAAAAATATTAGTTTCTGGAGCTTTCAATGCGATTGCTGATTCTTTACGATTTAATACCTTGCTGGCATTACTAGGATTTTTTGCGATCGAGTCATTGCAAATTTTTGGAAGCCTTTATTTATTACGCTTCACCATCAATCCATCACGCAACAATATTATTGGCACAAGGTTTCAGTATGCCAACCTCACCAAAGCCTCGTTTCACAGGGCAACATTAGTTAATTGCGATTTTTCCCATGCAGTCATGGACGAAGTTGATTGGGACTTGGCTCAAATATCGCGATGTAAAATTTAGCGAAAAAAGGGAAGCACTAAAGTGCTTCCCTTTTTTAGTTATTCGTCTTCTGCAAACTGATAGCGGAATAGATCCTTAGGATCTGGCTCTGGAGATGTTTCCGCAAAGCGTACACATTCCTCGACAATCTCACGAATTTTCTTGTCAATCGCCTTCAATTGAGCTTCTTCCACTAATCCATGCTCAAGAATTCGACTAGCAAAGATTTTGATCGGATCGCGTCCAAACCACTTGTCTTTATCTTCTTTGCTGCGTAGCTCGTCAGGGTCAGCCAAAGAGTGACCTCTAAAACGATAAGTCATACATTCCAAAACCGTTGGACCTTCACCAGCACGGGCGCGACGAATTGCTTCCTGTGCATATTCACGTACAGCTAATACATCCATACCATCGACTTCAAACCCCGGCATTCCAAAGGCTTCAGCTTTTTTGTGAATCCTGACATCGGAAGTGGCACGATGGTGTTTCATCCCAATTGCCCAATCATTATTTTCAATCACAAAAATAATTGGCAACTTCCACAAAGCCGCCATGTTCAGGGTTTCGTAAAACTGACCATTGTTACTAGCACCATCACCAAAGAAACAAGCCGTCACTTGGTCAGCATTAGGATCGCCCATCACTTCGCGGCGATACTTAGACTGAAATGCTGCACCCGATGCAACAGGAATCCCCTCAGAAACAAACGCATAGCCGCCCAAAAAGTTATTCTTGGCTGAGAAAATATGCATTGAGCCGCCGCGTCCCTTGCTACATCCTGTCTCTTTGCCAAACAATTCTGCCATCACTTCATTGGCGGTGACACCTGCACTCAGCGCATGGACGTGATCGCGGTAAGTGCTACATACATAGTCATCGCGACGCATGGCTTTGATTACGCCACTAGCGACGGCTTCTTGACCATTGTATAAGTGGACAAATCCAAACATTCTTCCGCGATAGTACATCTCCGCGCACTTGTCCTCGAAAGTGCGCCCTAGTACCATATCTTCATAGATGGTAAGTGCTTCGTCTGTGGTGATATTCAGTGCAGAGGTCGCAACATTCGCAACAGTGTCTTGAGGCATCGATTCAATACTTATATTACTAATCGTTAAATTTTGCTTATGTTAGTCTAGCAGCCAATGCCCCTTGAGGTACAGACTTATGCTGTCATAGTGCGATCGCTCTAAGGACAAATGAAAGCTCATCTTGTTGGTAGCGATCATCTGTAAGACAATGTTTGTTAGCCAACCGATAAGTTTCCGATCAATTCACGCTTAGGTGTCAGTCCTGTTATTTTCTGAGATGCGTTTAAAACTTCAACACCAATCACATTTCCTTGTTCGTCATAGTCCAAAATCACACCGCCAACTTCATCACTTTCGGCAATTTTGGATTCTGTCCAACGAATGTATAGTGCATCGATTGTGGGATCATAGGCTGATTTCATAATTACTCCCAATACTTTGTAACTTTACTAGTCAAATAAACTGAGATAATCGTAATTGGCTCTACAGAATCGTTAACAAATACCCTGAGCAGATAGGTTTTATAGTTTGATCCTATAAATTTTGATTGGTAAATCTTACTTCTATCGTCCTGTCGTATTACTTGCTCAGGTGTGTTTACCACTTGCTCTAGTAATTCAATGGGTATCTCGCGATCGCTTATTTGTTTGATTGCATGGTTCGATAACCGATAGCCAATCATTTACTTGCCTATGTAGAGTTTTTTCTTTGATAGTTATCTTGTTAGATGTCTTGCTCGATAATTCAAGTATATTGCAAAAAAATTGATTGCCGTTAGGTGAAGCTGCACCTTAATGTATCAAACTTTCCTCAACCTTCTCAGGTCAATTTTAGCTTTGCTCACTTTCCATTTTTGGATCTAGCTATTTTCTTTGGGAGGATCATACAAAATAGGTGATTATGCTAAATCTAAATTTTAAATAATTTACATTTAAATCTGTAAATTACTATAATTACGTTGTGGCACTGGTCAGCTAATGTGGGATGGTTTCTGAAATGTCCATTTCATGCCGAGAAAAAAGACGCAAATACACCGATCACGATTTAGTTGACCAGCGCCTTACTTTGTTGGTAGTACCAAGCTTAAAAAAGCAAGAATATTAAGGTCATTTCTTGAAATCTATAGTTGTGGCAATGAACCAGTAAAATTTCACAATTCATTAACTATTGATCATAGATAATATTGTCTTGTTTCTTTAGAATATTGAGAATGCAGCGTAATTTGGTGCGATGTAGTCAAACACAAATAGTAAAGGTTATTTTATGCCTTCATTTTACCCTGGGCAGAAAGCCAAAAGAGTCGCTCAAGAAGCCAAGATTCGATATGAAAGCGCTTTTGAAAATTTAAAGAAAGATGAGACAACTACAAACAGATTGGCTGAGAGATACGGAGATATTCAGCTCTATGTCATGACCAGCACGGTTAAGCGCTTCATCAACTTCCTTGAAAACTCTGGTCGGAGGACTTCAGAAAGTGACAAACAGATCTTAGAAGGAATAGATTTTTCAGTTCAGCAGATCAATGAATACAAAGCCGCAACAGTAAATGCTGAGAAGTACCTTATGGGAGCAGTTAAATCCGCAACTGCTGCAACTGCTGGATACACTGGCGCTATTGGTGTAGCTACATCAATAGGGGCGGCAAGCACTGGGACAGCTATTTCATCTCTCAGTGGCGCAGCTGCGTGGAATGCTACCTTAGCTTGGTTTGGTGGTGGAGCAATTGCAGCAGGTGGGGGTGGGATGGCGGTGGGAGCGATTGTGCTTGGTAGTATCACAGTTGTTCCAGCTCTGGCGATTGGAGGCTTTTTTGCTGCTCGTGAAGGAGAAAAAGCCATGACAAGAGCGCGACAATATGAAGCACAAGTTAATGTGGCGATTGCTGAAATGGAAGTTGCTGGAGAGTTTGCTCAACAGGTAAGGTCAAGGATTACTGAACTAAGAGGAGTGTTTGAAGAAATTAATTCTCGAATCATCATAGGACTGGATTATCTAGAGGCTCATGTATCTGATTCCCAGCCAGATAGATGCTGAAAAGTTTCAACAGATCGGTCTTCTCATGAAGGGACTTATAGAAATCCTAAAAACTCCTGTCCTGAACCCTAAAGGTCAGCTTAATTTGGGAATTGTCAAGATTTTGGATAAGTATCGAAATTTGTCGGGCAATAAATAATGAAAGACAAAAAAGTTTATACCGAAGTATTGATTGGCAATAAAGACACAATGCAATGCTTTCAAGAGATTATGACAGCTTACACCGAATACAAAATAGTTTCAGAACAAGAGAAAACAAAACGGCGTAGTATTGAAGCCTGCGAAAAGACAACAATTGCTCAAATTGAATCCCAGTGTGATGTTATGCTCGATTATCTTGAGCGAACATTTGACGAACGTGCTAGCAATTTTCGTTTTCTATTCCAAAAAGTTGATCAAGCAATAAAAAATGCTGATAGTGAACAGTTAACTTTGGCTCTCAATTCAATCACTGAGATAGCCAAGTCCAGTCCTTTTAAAGATTTAGCGGACTTAACACAAGTCAAAAAATCTCTTGATGATCCAGATCATGTATGGAATTTTTAAGTTTAGATTTATAGAAAAATGAACTACATACTTTATCTTTAATAAGCGATCTCTCCCCTACAAATCTATGACCATCACTGTCACCATACCCGAAGCCAATCAGCAATTTTCCCAACTAATGCGGCGAGTTCTGCTTGGCGAAGAAATTATCATCTGTGAAAACGGCATAGCAGTCGCCACAATTACACCCAGCCAGCGAAAACGACAACCTCGCGTAGCAGGTCAAGACAAAGGCAAAATTTCTATTGCTCCCGACTTTAATGCACCATTGCCCGACGATATTCTTGTTGACTTTCTTGGTTAAAGATCATGAAAGTATTACTTGATACTCATACGTTTCTTTGGTGGATTGCCGATGATCCACAAATATCCGTAACCGCCAAAAATATTATTACCAATCCAGATAATGATATTTACCTTAGCGTTGTCAGTGCTTGGGAAATTATTATTAAAGTTGGTATTGGGAAACTATCACTATGTGAACCACCAGAAATTTATATCCTCACTCGTATTGCTTCTAATCAGTTCGAGATTTTACCTGTTCAAATATCTCATATCTTAGAAATAAATAGCTTACCCAACTTGCATAAAGATCCATTTGACCGACTATTAGTTGCTCAAAGCCTTGTTGAAAATTTTTCTTTAATAACGGTAGATAGCGCGATCGCGCAGTATCCAGTTCAAACAATCTGGTAACTTGGTGACCACCTCTAAACTTTTCTCAGCCTCCGCAAATCTATTTTAGCGCGGAGTTCATCTTTTATTCTTGCCAAAATTGAATCCTCATCGATAGTATCTAAAATTCTTTTTACCACTGCTTTCGGCCCATCTGCCCCCCATGATGCACCATTGGCAAGATATTCCTTTGTTACTAATCCCAAGGCATAAGTAGAAAATCCCGCTACCCCTGCTTGTGCGATCGCAATTGATACATAACCACCTAGCGTTAAGCCCCCAGTAACAGGTGCAGTTACCCCCAGCAAACCTTTAAGCGAACTCAACCCAAAATTAGCGAGAAACTCACTAGCACTGATTCCCCCCATTGCGATCGCAATTTTCTGCATTAAGGAAATCGCTCCGCGATTGCTCATGTTGATACCATAAAACTTAGAAAGCGCCACAATCATCGAAACATCAATTACAGCGGCACTAATCACATCAATCACCGTAAAAGGATTAACTGCGATCGCAACAGCTTGGGTCACCACACAATTCCAAATGATGCGATTAGCTTGGCGATCGCGCACAAACATTTTGCGCTGCACGACTCGCTCCTGCACCATATCCGCAAACATCATGGTATTTAAAGCAATCAGAGACTTGCCCTCCCGATCCAGCACCTCCAAAATTTTTAACTTCAAATCTTCGACTTGTGGTTTGCCATTGACTAACTCTGCCTCAAATGATCCATCGGGCTGACGAATCGCCTTTGCCACTAAAGGCGAAGCCGCCGTCATCACAATCTCGTCCTCAGTCAACAACTCCCGCACCCGATGGTCACGAATCTTGGCATAGATGGCGATGCGATCTTCAGGGGGATATTGATCAATTTTGTTAAAAACCAACAAAATTGGCTTACTCGCACTCCGTAACTCCGAAAGCGCATCATATTCAACCTTGGTCATATCACCCGCTACAATGAATAGGATCAAATCGGCTTGTTGGGCAATGCGCTTCGCCAGTTCCGCTCGACCTTCCCCATCCACTTCATCAATTCCGGGCGTGTCAATCAATTCAATCCTTGCTGCCCCTTTGCCCTGAAACGAAGCTTTTAGAATAGTTCGATTGCCATTGGTTTGCATCACCTCCCGTGAGATCTGCCACTCGGCAGCTTGACGATTAACAGTCACACCATGCAGGGGGCCAGTCTCAAACACTTGCCCTCCCATTAGGGCATTAAGTACCGATGACTTACCCCGTCCCACCATACCGAAAACAGCTATTTGTAATACTTGACGTTCTAATTTATCCAGCATTTGCTGAAGTTCTTCCAATGGTTCCTCTAGTCCCCGTCGTTCTCTTTCTGATAAGTCAAGATTTGCCACAATATCTCTCAGGGTTCGCTGCGCTTGGCGATAATTTAGCTCTTCAAATATTTCATCAAAACTGAAGAAATTCTCGTCTGGTGGCATCACGTCATTGGGCATGTCACTGGGCATAATCGATCCGTTGTGTCTGGGATAGAAATCGCGAATAGCAAGATATATTAGGAACTATACTTATCATATGCGAGTCTTAGAAAGTAAGATTCTACCCCTGCAAATTTAAAAACAGGCATGATGAAGACTGTCTAAAAAGGTTGTATTTTGTATTGAGATATTGCTAAAGTTGCGGGCAAGTAATTTTTAGCCAACTATTACCCTTTCATGTCTTGTTCATGCGCCCGTTTATAGTAGACGCAGATTCTAAGTAGTATCCATAATTAACGTTCTGGCTAGGAGAAATAATGTTTATATCTAAATCGTTGGTTAATCTAGCAACCACCGTTGGTGTGTCAGGGGCAATCATGCTTAGCCCTATGCTCACCATGAAAGCTGAAGCTCTTACCGAAGCGCAAGCCCTAGAGAGACTGGGCAGCATTCCTGTTTTTACGATTACTGATGATAAGGGATCACCTCTTTTAGGGGCTTTACCTGCACAGCAAAAGAAACCAGGAGATCCTGATCAACTTCTATTTTTCTTCCTCAGTCCCGACGATGCACAAGGGATGCTGACTCGTGTGCAACAATCTAATCCTGCTGTTGGCAAGAAAGCCCAAATCGTTGTCCGATCAATGAATGAAGCCTATCAGGTGATTCGGGGAAACAAAGATAAAACAGTAGCTTTCCAATTTATTCCTTCTAAGGCAAGTATTGATTCCGCAAGAACTATTTTGACTGCTCAAGGAGTAGCCGCAGATCAAGTGCCAAATGTGCCAGTATTTTTTGCCATCAACAATCAGGCTAATAACCAAGGTTTGTTGACGATGAATATTGATCAAAACGGCAAAAAGGAGCAGGTTGTTCCATTCTTCCTTGACAAGAATGATTTGCAAAACCTGCTCGATCGCGCTAATAAAGAGCAACCCAATGTCGCTAAAGATACCAAGATTCAAGTTGTATCTATATTTCAAGTCCTAGATTTGATGGTGTCAGAAGATAGCAAGAAAAACCCTGAAGTTGACAGATTTCAGTTTGTTCCATCTCGCAACTCTTTCGAGTACATCATCAAAAATAGCCAACAACCTGCCGCGCCGCAGGTTGCCCCAGCCAAGAAGTAATATCTTAATTAAAAATGACGTAGCCATTTTTAATTAAAGAAGGGAAGCTCAACGGGCTTCCCTTTTATTTTGGTAAATTACCAATCCCAATCAGAATCTTGATTGTTGTTTCTACCACGATTGCCATAGTCGCGATCGGGATAGCTACGCTCTGGATAATCGCGAGAGCCAGCCCCATAATCACGGCTGCTATTACGATCTCTCGCTGTGTAGTCGCGGCTAGTATCACGATAATTGTCGCGGGAAACTTCACGGCTATTGATGTTTTCGCGGCTAGTATCTCGACCAAGGTCACGATTCATATAGCTAGATGGCTGTGTCGGTCTGGCTTCGGGTGCGCCACCAAAGGCTATCAAGAGAGGGAATCGCAATAAATCAACGGCAATCAATTCTTCTGATTCATCGATGACCACAAGGGGCAGTAAGTTTTCTTTGACTAGGCGATCGCCTTTAGTGGCTAGAGGCTCAGGATCTTCAAACAGAGCAATTCCTTTGTCTGAACCAAAATGCTCTCTGGTTAAGCCCAGACAGTCTTGAAATCCACGTCGCCATTCGCCAAGGCGTTCGGGAGATGTCGCTAGTACCAATACCCTTAGCTTGTCGCCATAGACCGCCTTCAACACTGAGATTGCTGCCGAAGTCACTAGGATATTTTGTAATCGCGTTCCCATAGTTCTAATTGCACCACGTCCTGACTGCTCAAAAAACCATTTGGATACCCGATCGGCATGAACCTGTTCAAAGGTGCGGCGAAGTTTCCATGCGGGGCCATAATAATCGGGCAAGGTACGATAACGATCTAAGAGCTGATCAACCCGTTGTTTATATTCAGCAAAGGTTTGTTCTGAGAGTAGTAGTGGTTCAGGCTCGGTGACGGTTTTCTTTTCTGTGGAGACGACAGGCTCGACTGCTGGTTGAGTTGTGGGGGCAATTAGGTTCAGTTTTTCGGCACTAGCAACCAAGTCTTGAAGACTACCAACGAGATAATCCTTAAAGCCTTGTACGCGCACGGCAACATCTTGAGATGCGCCTGCGTAGGTGGTGGTCATTTCTTTGTCGAGTCGATCTTTTCTTTTTTCGAGAACTGCGATCGCAGCTTGTAGTTCTTGCTTTTGATATTCCAGTCGCGCTACATCGGCTTGAGCTAAACGAATAATTCCTGCCTGTAGATCATCGAGTTGCTCTTGTAAAACTTTTGATTTTGTCGTTTTGAGGTGATCAATTTCGGCTTTGAGTTCTGATTCTTCTTGCTTTAGTTGATTGATAGTTGCTAATTGTGATGACTCTAGATTGCTCTCTATGTTTGCTGATACCTCTGCTAAAGCAATCGCCGCAACTTCGGGAGGGTGATAATCTGCGATCGCATTATTGTTACTGGACTCCGTAGACTGATCAATTATCTGATCAATATTTTCAGGATTGATACTTTCTTCCTGCACCGAGTCAGTTTCTAGGGGATTGATCACTTCTAGAGATTCTTCTTGCTCAGACAAATTGTAATTTTCCTGAAAATTTTCTTCTACAGGCAGTTGATCGTACTCCATAAAGCTCCCATCATAGTTAGGCTGATCCATTTTATACCAATTTCCCCAAGCACTAAATTTGCTATTGCCATTCCCCAATAATTTGCTATGACTCTGTTAGGTTAATTCCAATGCAGTTTTTAGACAGTCATTGACTTTTTGGAGTGACGACTTCGGTAGCTGTCCCAATTTTCTAAGTATTTTATCTTTAGTAAGTGTAAGTAGATTGACGCAATTAATTACAGAATCTTGTCTTAGTCCCGATGCCATCTTGATTAATAATTGCGTTGGTTCTAAGGAGCGTTGGGTTTGGCTTGTGATTTGGACTACGATTGTATTTCTAAGGCGTTGATTGTCGCGATCGTTCTGAATTACAAGAACGGGGCGAACTTTAGTTTCACTACTCGATGTATAGGGATAATCAACTAGCACAATATCTCCTCGTTGAATATTCATGATTGTCTGCGCGGATCAAGATCGTTATATATATCCATCGCTGGATCGTCCCAGCCTTCTTTTCCGAAAGTTTCCATGACAGGAAGATACATATCTTGAAAGAATTGATTATTCTGCTCTTCGATTAAAATTGCTTTTATTTTTGCATATACTTCTTCGCGAATAAGTACATAGGTTGTTTCTGTGTCTGGGTCAATCGCACGGGGAGGAGTTTCTCTTTGTTTGATGACATCTTGTCTTTGTTCAAAAGTTAGTTCAATCATGTTGGGAATCTCTGTTTCTCTGGTAGTCAGTATTTTAGGAGCTTTCTTTATTCGATAGACAAAGATGGATTAGTCTGTGTAATTTCTATATCTTCGGACATACTACTTTCTGATGAAGTTGGAGCAATAATTCTCAAATTAATATCAATAGCTATTTGATTTTTCTCAAGAACTACATTCGCTCTTTTAACTAAAATTTTTACAGAGAAGTGATCATCTGAATTTACTTCAACAGGTATTTGTTTTCTATAACCAGCCCCTTCAAGCCATTCAGTTATGCTTCTCCAATTATCAACTTTGCCGTTAGACTTCCCAACTAAATTTTTGACGTACTGATACAAGGTACTACATAGATCTACTTCTACGCCTTTTGCACTTTTACTAAGCTTTTCGGCAATTTCCGAGGGACTATGCCCCGCTAACAATCCTCTCAAATGCAATTTTTCAACAGGAGTTAAACGCCTCCCTTTAGCCGAAGCTAAATCGGTATACAGAGTCTCTAAGTCCCACTCCGTAAAAACCTGCGGAAACTGTTCATCAGTAAATGTCATAAATATTACCTGAATAAATTCCTAACTAAATCCTAACATAACTATTAGCTAAAGCTAGGTATTAGCTAACTAAAACTAGCCTAAAGTAAATATATTCTTTCAAATATGGGAAAAAGTGATGAGTAAAAAAGATGACGGACGTAGAATGGCTGAAATTTCTGCCAAGCTTATCGCTCCAACTGTCACTGCTGGCGTTGCGGCTGGGGCATCTGGTTTAGTTGCTGCGGTTGCAAGCGCTCCCATATTACCTGTTGTTGCTGGTATTGGTGTAGCTGTTGGCTTATGGTCAATGCTCACATCGGATGATAAATAGTGGAAATTGCTTTATAAGGACAAACTTTGATTGTTGTCCTTATAAAGCAATTTCCTACAATGTTCGTATAGCTTTGTATAACTAATATAGTAAGGGGGATAAGATGAAGTATCTTATTTCGGGATTAACTGTTGCTTATTTTAGCTTCTTCTCAGGATTGCCATTGAAAGCTGAGCCTAATAACTTACCACTTTGCTACATGATTACATCATCAGGTAGGGTTATAAATTTGAATAGCTTGTGTATCCAAGGAGCTATCAATAGTTACTATAAAGAATTAGAAGACAATGCTGGCTTGACATTTACAAATAGTCAATTTGCAGCACTTAAAAATGGCATGAAGTATTCCGAAGTTGTTTTTATTCTTGGAAGGCAAGGTCAAGAATTAAGTGTTATTGAGACTACTGATGATATTCGAGCCACGTACTCTTGGCAACACCGTAGTGGTGCAGAAATTAGAGCGGTTTTTGAGGGCGGTTCAAAAGTAGACGATCGAAAATTAGTCGGAAAAAGGTTGTTTCAATGAATAGAGAAGAGTTGGTTAACTTTGTTCAAGTTTTGATTGAAGAAAATCGTGTTGAAATTGGTCAACGCCCCAGAACTACACCGATTAGGTGGAAAGGAATTGACATGACAATACAGGAAGCAAAGCTTATCATTCAAGAACTCGAATCTCAGAAATCAGAATTGCAATTGTCGATGAACAAGGTACAAACAGGAGGAGAAATTACAAAACTTGCTTCTGGGGGGGCGGGGCTAGCGGCAATGGTTACAGGTGCAGCATTGATGTTGTTTCCCCCTACAGCGATCGCTGGTGCAATCACTCTTGCATCAGGAGTCGGTGCGGCAAAAATTGGGGAAATGGTTGGTGACGGAGTAAGCGATATTGGAACTAATAGCAATACTCAAGCAATTCAGCAAATTGATGAATACATTGATTCTATTAAAAATGCAATCATTTCAAGTATCTAACCATAACAATTAATTTACTCAAAACCTCTAACCGCAGGGAGAGTTTATCGGTTACAGCCAAGAGGGTTGAGCATTTGCGTGATCGCGATTTTGATGGGGAATTGAGAAATAGTGGCGCAAATGCTCAACCCCTACATTGTTTGGTGATGTGAATTTGATCGATTAAAATGTAAAAAACCTCTTACTCCCTGAAAAAACATGATCGCAGCTAGAGAAAAATTTCCTCAGCTTACTCCTCAAGAATACTTTGCTTGGGAGGAAAAGCAGCTACACAAACACGAGTATATCGAAGGTCAAGTCTATGCCATGAGTGGCGGTAGCAGAAACCATAGCTTAATTGCAGTTAGGTTTACTACTTTATTCTCTAATCACCTAGATGGCAGTAGTTGCGATGTAAGTAACTCAGACTTGCGCGTAAAAATCGTCAAAACCCAAAACTACACCTATCCCGATGTCAGCGTCACCTGTGACGATCGCGACAAAGCCACTACTCAATACATTACCTATCCATCCCTAATTGTTGAAGTTTTATCACCTAGTACCGAAGCCTACGATCGCGGCGGTAAATTTCGACTATATGCCAATAATCCTGTATTGCAGGACTATCTATTAGTTAGTTCCACCAGCATTGAAATAGACCTGTATCACAAAAAAGAGAATGGAGAATGGATAATTGTTAACTATAAAGAAGGTGACATGATCGAGCTAAAGAGCATTAATCTCACCTTTGAGATCGCAAAAATTTATCGTGGACTGGTCCTGACAAATGACACTGAAATTAGCCAAGAGAGTTGAGCATTTGTGCGATCGCAATTTTGATGAGAAGTTGAAAAATAATGGTTCAATGAATAATAACCATCAACTATAGGAACATTTTTCATTGTGGCGATCGCAAACCAATATGGCTATTACACCGAAGATTATCGGGAATTTGTGATTACAGATCCGCGCACTCCGCGGCCTTGGTTTAACTACATGTGGAATAGCCAATATGCAGGGCTAATTTCTCATACAGGCGGCGGATTTAGCTTTTTAGAATCGCCACGGGACAACCGCATTAGCCGAATGCGCTATAACTGCCTACCTTGGGATCGTCCGGGGCGTTATGTGATGGTCAAAGATGCTGCAACAGGGAAATATTGGTCACTGAGTTGGGCTCCGACGATTGACTTGAATTATGACTTTTATGAATGTCGCCATGGTCAGGGTTACACCACAATTACAACTGAGATTAATGGAATTCGTGGGGAAATTACTTATTTCGTGCCAACAGATACCAATGCTGAAGTTTGGCGCGTGAAGTTAACGGAACTTTCAGGACAATCGCGAGATTTAGAAGTTTATTCTTTCTTGGAATTGTTGATGGGGAATGCGTTGAATGATCAGATCAATCAACCTAATGACAAACATTTTACTGACATTCATTTTGATCAGGAGCTACAAGCATTAGTTGCGACTCGCCGCTATTGGGTTTTGAATAAGGGAGTTTCCGTTAAGCAGCCAAATATTGATTGGAAGTATCAAATTTATTTCTCCCAGAGTCTTCCTATTTCAGGCTTTGATAGTAGTCTCGATACTTTTATCGGCAGATGGCGATCGGAAGCGAATCCTGTGGCGGTGGAAACTGGGGTGATGCAAAATACAGAGATTACGGCAGGTGATCCTGTGGTGGCTTTGCAATCGAAAATTAATCTGGCGGCAAATAGTTCTGTAGATTTTGCGGTTGTTTTAGAGATTGCGCCAAAGGGGGAAAGTCCTGTCCTCACCCCTAGTCCCTCTCCACCCTTGGGAGAGGAGGACAAGATTATTGAAATAGTTGACAACTATTTCAATAATTTAAAACAAAAATGGGGTCAGCATTTGTCCTGTGTGCAGGTGCAAACGCCCGATAAAGCATTTAACGCGATGATTAATGTCTGGAACCAGTATCAGGCGGCGGTAACTTTTGATATGGCGCGAAATTCGGGCTATTATCACGGCGGATTGCTATTTGGGACGGGAATGCGCGATCGCTTCCAAGATATTCTTGGCGTAGTAATGGTCGATCCTGCGCGAGTAAGAGAAAGATTGCTTAAAGCTTTGAACTTCCAATTTAAGGATGGTTCTACTTTACATAATTATTTTGTACTAACCAATACAGGAGAACGTACTAACCATTCCGACACACCGCTTTGGATTCCCTTTGGGGTTGTGGAATATCTCAAGGAAACAGGAGATTTTTCAATTCTTGAGGAAGTGGTGCATTACCATGATGATACGTCAGGGACAGTATATGAACATTTGGTGAGAGCGCTGGACTTTGCGATCGCAAATACAGGTGAGCGAGGAATGCCGCGCATTTTCACAGGTGACTGGAATGACACCCTTGACCATGTTGGCTCACAGGGCAAGGGTGAAACTACTTGGGGCGCATTTTTCTTGGGGTATGTACTCAAAAAATCTCTGCCAGTCTGCGAACAACAAGGCGATCGCGAGGCTTTTGAACGGTTCCAAAAGTTTTATGAGCATCTTCGCAAAGTAACTAACGATATCTGTTGGGATGGCGAATGGTATTTACGAGCCTTCCGTGACAATGGCGAACCGATCGGCGTAGCTGCCGCAACTCAGGGCAAAATCTTTTTGAACGCGCAATCATGGGCAGTTATTTCCGAACTCGCGCCACAGGATCGCGCCGATAAAGCGATGGCAAGTAGCCGTGAATATTTAGCAACTCCCTTTGGAATGCAAATCGTTGCGCCATCGTTTACAGAAATTGATGACACAGTAGGTTTAATTAGCCGTTGTGTGCCGGGCAAGAAAGAAAATGGCGCAGTATTTAACCATGCCTCTTCATGGTTTGTGCTAGCTTCTTTACTCAATGGTGATACTGAATTTGCATGGGAAATCTATCGCCGCATGATGCCAATAAATTCCTCACAGGCGACTGAGGCAAAATGCGATCGCTTTGAAACCGAGCCTTATGTTTATCCTGAATATGTGACTAGCCCAGATCATGAAACCCAAGGTCAGGCAAGCCATTCATGGCTTACAGGTACGGCTGTATGGATGTTACGCATCGGCATCGATCATATTTTAGGATTTCAACCCACCTTTGAGGGCATGATTATCGATCCTAAAATTCCTGCGGCATGGTCAGGATTTACAGCCCAGCGCAAGTTTCGCGGTAAAACTCTCTCTTTGACCGTGACCAATCATTGCGAAGTCAAACAGATGACGGTTAATGGCGAGGTCATAGAGGGCAAGTTGATCGATCTGGCTAAATATGCAGATGATGAAATTGCGATCGCAGTTAGTCTCTAACCTTAAACAGGCATAAAAAAAGCGCCGCATTGCGGCGCTTTTTTTATGCCTGTTTAATATTCTCTTCCCATTTCCGAGGCTCACTCGCACGGCGAATATTGCGCCAGATTTGAGTTGCCGCCAAAGTGCCATCAGCCACTGCAATCGACACTTGATTCAAACCTTTTTTCAAATCACCAAGGGCAAAAATGCGATCGTGACTGGTCTTGCACATATCGTTAGTAACAAGGCTCTGCCCATCCCATTCCAAGCCTTCGATACCCTTGAGGTATTGATTATGGTAAATCGAACCCATACCCACTAAACCAGTAGTCGCTTCCACGATTGTACCGTCGGTTAGTTCTACACCACTGAGTTTATGGTTTTCCCCATGAAATTTTGCGATCGGTGCTTCGTACAGAGGATAGCCATGGTCTGCTAATTTTTGCTTCATCGCATCGCTGACAGAACACAAACCATGGGTCAGCACAGAAATATAAGGCGTGAACCAGTTCAATACGAAAGCTGCCCCAATCTGCCCTTCCGTATTCGCAATTAGCACTGCTTTTTGATCCCACATGTCAAAGCCATCACAGATCATACAAACATGAAGCGTATAGCCAGCATAGTCATAGACATTCTGCATATCTTCTAGCTGAGGCAAATGGTCAATAATGCCCGAAGCTGCAACTACATACTTACTGCGAAATATGGGATAAATGCTGTCTTTTTTCCCAACTTTTACCTTAACAGCAAAGGTTTCACCTTCATCGGTTACCTCTTCCACATAGCCACGCAGATGATCAGCTCCCCAATCTAAAGAAGTCTTAGTAGCATGGTTTAAAATATCGCGGCCGGGGGTATGGGGATCTAGTCCTACATAGTTCCGCAGATCCTGCATCCATAGCGATCGTCCTTTTCCCTTCTCAATCACTAAGCATTTCAGACCGTAGCGAGCCAAATAGATTGCCGCCGATAGCCCGCCCATGCCACCACCAACGACGATCGCATCGTAAACCGTCTCAAGGCGCTCATTTAGATTTTTGCTAGAGAGTTTCATAGCACCCCATTTTAAGTACATTAATAAAAATAAGAAAGTACGCTGCGCGTACTTTCTTATTTTAGTGATTAGCCTTCAAAAGCTAGACGAGGAGAGGATACGCCAGCAGGAGCAGCACCCTTTAGGTAAGCCAACATGGTGTCAGCGTCAGAAACTTCAAAAGGATCGGTTTCACAGTTATCAGAAAAACCAGGCTCAACGAAGATCTTCTCGATCTTGCAATCGTTTACGAGCATAGAATAGCGCCAAGAGCGAAGACCAAAACCGATGTTGGACTTGTCAACTAACATACCCATCTTGCGGGTAAATTCGCCAGCACCATCGGGGAGCAAGAATACATTCTTAGCGCCGATTTCCTTGCCCCACTTGAACATTACGAAAGCATCGTTAACAGATACACAGATAACTGCATCCACACCTAGACCCTTGAATTCTTCATAAAGCTCTTCGTAGCGGGGTAAGTGATTGGATGAACAGGTAGGAGTGAATGCACCAGGTAGAGAGAAAACAACTACTTTTTTGCCAGCAAATAGATCTTGAGTAGTTTTGTCTTCCCAACGATAGGGGTTAGGACCACCAACGGACTCGTCACGTACACGGGTCTTGAAAACTACGTTTGGTACGGTTTCGATAACTGCCATATTTTTTCTGGTTTTAATGCTTATCTGAACAAAACTAAGAATAGTTCTTATTTAAAAATTAGTCAATACCTAGATTAACTCAAATCTTTGAAAAACTTTAATAAATTTGTAGTTCCTAAATAGAGATGATATAGTTGCAATCCAAGTGATTAGAGATTTCTATAGCACTTGAACAAGGGATCAAAAATTTTAGTGAAATCTTTTTGGTAAATTTCCCTAACTGGGATGTAGGGAAATACAGAAAGAATTTAGGAGGAAGTCTATATGCAAAAGCAAGCAGATCAGGTTGTCCAAATATTGAAATCAAAGGGTTTGCGGGTCACCCCACAACGTTTTGCTGTGTATGCAAATTTGCTTGAGCGCCAAGATCACCCCACTGCCGAGCAAATCTTGCATGATCTCAATCAAAATGCACCTACTTCCTCTCAAGCAACGGTTTATCTATCACTGCAAACCTTGCGAGATGCAGGACTAGTGCGTGAGGTGCTGCTAGAGCAGGGTGTCTGTCGTTATGATGCCAATATTGAACCACACCATCACTTTCGCTGTCGGTGTTGCGGTGAAATAGAGGATATTGAATGGAATGCTTTTCAGGGTTTGGGTTTTCAGCAAGTTCGTGCAGGCTTAAAGGTGGATAGCTATGAAGTAACCGTGAGTGGCGTTTGCGATCGCTGTCATAAATAAAAATGAGGGTCGCTTTGCAACCCTCATTTTTTAGTCATCGTCACTGTCACTTAAATCTCCCATAAACCCCTCAGAGCGAATATCATCTGGGGTAATCAACCTTTGTTGCTCAGTAATATCATTATCTTCATCTTCCTCTAATTCTTCCGCAGGGACATTACCAGAACGTAAATTGTCTGCATACAAATCTGACGCTGATCTCTGTTTGCGACGAGGGCGACCAAGGGACTTTAACCCCGCTTTAATGCCAGCAAAGGCACTTTTAGTGGCAATTGTGGCATTAGAAGCCCCTTGACGTACTCCTTTAATCCCATCATTAACCTGTTTCACCGCTTCACCCGCGCTTTTTGCCCCCTGATTTAGCTCATCACTTAACTCACTTAGCTCTAAACCTGTCATGCGAATTGCCTCAAGGGTTGCAGGCAACTCTCGCGTTAAGGTGTCAGCGAGCCTAATAATGCTATTTGCTGCCTTCGCTAATTCTTGGAATGTGGGGATTGCGGTTAGCAAGAGAATTGTCAGACAAACAACTACTAACAAAAATGACAAACCCAGTAGAAAGATTGCTTCTGACATAATTTCTTATAAGTAATTACCCTTGAAAGAACTCTTTAGAGAACGGTGCAAGCAGCTATTGTTCATCATCTAATTGATCATCTTCTATCAATGAGCCAATTGATGAACTGCTCATTGATGTTGCTAATTCTTCCTGTAGCCTGCGACTAGCTTCTTGTCCTGTTGCGATCGCTTCCTGTAAGCGGACTAGAGCTTCATCGATAGTACGTTGTGCCTGTTCTGTAAAGCGATCAGCTTGATACTGCACGGTTGAACCCAATTCTTCAGCTATTTGGGGTAAATCCTGCGCTGATTTTTTTAGAGCTAGACGGGTTTGCTTTCCCGATCGCGGTGCAAATAGAATGCCCACTGCTGCACCGATCGTCGTACCGACTATCAGTCCACCAAAAAATTTACCTGCGCCGTTTGACATTTTGCTTGCTCCCTGACGACTTGCTGCCTGACGACTTTTTGTTGAGTTTGTTGTTTAGAGAATTTGACGTGCCTCTCGTATTTTTGCGAGATTGCTGCCAACGACTCCCTAAAAAGGATACACCACGGGCTACTACAGACAGTAATTTACGGATTTTATCCAGTTGCGTTTGTAAAATTAGATATTGTTTACGAGTTGTATCAACCCCACCGCGAGCTACCTCAAGACTAGGGGTGGAGACTTCTAAGCCATTTTGACAGGCTTCTGTCCAGCCATCTACGGTTTTGACCGTCGCATTTAGGGCTGCCCGAAATTTCCAGACTTGCCATGAAGCCCATAATAATCCTGCGCTCAGTATTAATTGTGTTGCGATCGCAATCCAAATCATTTTTTAGTAGTAAATAATAATAAATATCAAAATTTTTAGGATTTATAATAGAGGGAACAATAAATTAATTACTCCATCCTTTACTATTTTTGCGAATTTCTTAAATCTTCCTCTATTACATTCTTCGATCTTGATCAAATTAGGTGTTTTACTAAAAATACAAGCTTTCGACAGACAATCCCATAAATTGTCTGGGACTGAAGTCTAGGTATTTTCATTATGGCCAGCTATTGCTAAAGTAATGCCTTCTCATTGCTATGTTAAGTGAGACACAAAATTATTGAATTTTATTAGTTGCTTTGATCTAAATTTGGGCTAAACAAGTGACATAATATGCCATCAAAAGCCATGGATTTGCAAAAGGAACTCAAAATTCATTAAACTAGTCTCACAATATAGAAATAGGTTATATTGGCAATTGATTGAGATGCACACAACAAAGTTGTCTAACGGTTCAGTGACCCTTTTATATCCATACCCATATCTGATTATTTACGCAGACGAGGGGCAGCAGACAGTTCCACTCATAGACGCAAATTATTGGACAATTGGGAGAGGCTACGATAACTCAATTGTACTAAGCGACAAATGTGTCTCGCGCTACCATGGTGCGTTGCAGGTTGCTGGCGCTAACCCTGAACATGCTGACATGAATAGCAAGGGAGACTTAAAAAATCGTAACACTAATGCATCGAGCAATTTCTACCTAGTAGATTTTGATAGCTGCAATGGCTCCTTCATTCGTGGTCAGCGCATTACTGTTCCTGTCTTGTTAAAAAGTGGCGATCGCGTAACCATCGGCAAGACTGATATAGATTTTTTCTCTCCCCATAAGCGTGAGCCGCATCGACCATCAAGCGCCCCTCTACGTTGGCTAAAAGATACCCGAAGAGTTTTCCATCAAAATGATCACCCGCTCACACCGTCTGAAGACAGAGTGTTCCAACAGGTTGTCAAAGGTTTTACCAATAAAGAAATTGGCAAACGCCTCCAAATCAGTCCAAGGACTGTCCAAACCCATCTCAGCAGCATTATGACTAAGCTCAATCTAGAAAACCGTTCTCAGATTGTTAGGTATGCTTTTGAGCAAAGTTATCGACCTAAAGCGGGTGATAGCGTTGATAGTTCTGATGCAGTGGATGCGATCGAAAACTCTAGCAATACTGATGAAAGCAAGTAAAATTTGCAGTAATTCCAGATAAGTAAGGGCGGCGCAGAGCGCCGCCCTTATTTATTTCCTAGCAATGGTTCTAAAAACTAAAAATGCCATATTCGCTCTGCCAAATCTTAAAAAACAAGCTGTAGGTTGCTACCTCCGTCTAATTTGACATTAAAATAAGCTCACAGTTTTCTTTTATTCTTTACCTAACTCAATTAACTGATCAACATGCTTGACCTTAAAGTGATTTTGCCAGCCTTGACAATTTTATTTACCGTTAGCTGCCTATTCTTTGGTACTCGCAACGGATTTTATGACACTGATAAATATCATGGCAATGGCTCGGCCCATTAGACAAGATAACTAGAAATGCTCCGCCCATAAAGCCCCAAAAATCGTGGCGTATACTGCGCGTACGCCACGATTTTTGGGGCTTTATATTTAATTGCACCTAGCTGCTTATATAAAAATATCTGCTCAATATGTTAAGCTAGTTTGTCTGAAAGTTAAAAGCTTTAGAAAAAGGCGATCGCATCGTCACGCAAATGTACTCAGAGACTACTGAGGAAAGGAAACCGCCTAAGCAGTCGTTCTATCAGGACAAGAGCTTCTATATTCTGATAAGTGGCGCAACCCCAACTATGACAGTAGGCAAAGATGGGAATAACTAGGAAATCTCAATCGAAAGGTTGAGAAGCTCGCATCGTAGCGCCTTAGTGCGCTTAATGTCGGGTACATGTCACGTACACCCTTAAGACACGTCAAGTTTTTATCATGGCACTTTTGCAAGAACGCAAATTAGAAATATTCTCCGAATATCAAAAACATCCTACCGACACTGGTTCATCTGATGTGCAGGTTGCTTTGCTAACCGAGCGAGTAATTCAGTTGACTGCTCACCTCAAGTTACACCCAAAAGATTTTTCATCTCGCCGCAGCTTGCTAAAGATTATTGGTCAGCGTAAGCGTTTGCTGTCCTATGTTCGTAATCAAGATCGTAATCATTACAAACAGCTAATTCAAAGCCTTGGTATCAGAGGCTAATGTAAAAAACAGCCGACGCGAGGAACAAAAGTGAGTAAGCCAAACGAGCGCATTCCTTTCGAGCCTAATAACCGCAACAAAAAGTCAAAGGAAGCAAAAAAGCCTTCTATTGCTCCTGTGGCTGTAAAAAAAAGCAGCGCTGACACCAAGCCAACTGGCAAGCGTAGTAACTCTTTGGGCATACCAGATGAAGTAAATCGGCGCATTATCCGCCGTGCAGCTTTATTTTGTGGTATTCCCACGGGGCTAGGTCTAGCAACTTTTTTTGTTAGCTACATCCTCGTTAGTAAGCACATAATTGATCTACCAACTTCAGCAGTTGTGTTAGTGAGTATGTTGTTTTTAGGGATCGGTGTTGCGGGACTCAGCTATGGAGCAATTTCTGCATCTTGGGATGAGGGAAGAGTTGGTAGTTGGTGGGGTGGCGAAGAATTTAAGAAGAATTTTGGCTATTTAACTGAAGCGTGGAAATCACAGCAACAGATAGCCAGAGCTTCCCAGAAACCTCCAAACAAATAAAAACTTAATCCCTGTGGCGTAAGCCACAGGGATTAAGTTTTTACAGATCAAAAAGGCTAGCCTAGCTAGCCTTTTTGATTATTTGAGAATTCTCTGGAGGATTGTTTCGTGGGGTAAACCTTCAGCCAAAAATGAATCAACGATTTGTAGTCTTTCAGGTAGCCCAATAATATAGGTATTGCAATCAGCCCCCAAAGACTCACAGGTTGTCTGGACAGCGAAAAGTTCACGACCTGTAAGCCGACTAAAAAATGATGTCAACACACCTGCTTCTAGATAACCCGTTGGCATGGTGTTACCCACAACAGCACGGACATAGGGGGAATTGAATGTTTTGATGAGAATAAATCCTTGGGCTTGGTATTGGGGATCAAATTCAAACTTGCCCCAACCATGGGTACGCCAACATTCCTTTAAGCTTTGAATGAAGGTGATCATATTCATCTCAGCAAGATTCTGAGAATAATATTCTTCAATTGATTCCGTGAATCTGGTGTAAAAGTTTTTGCCCCACCACTTACCACAATTAAATAAAACCAATTTCGATGCTTGTCCCGTCTCTTTTGCCAAGCCTGCATAGAGTGATGAGATCAAGGTTTCTGGTACTGCCAATAGCCGATCGCCACGACGATTTTCTAACAGACCAATTTCTAAGTCCCCTTTGACATAGGCATTGTAGTCAAAAAAGTTAGAGGGGATACGATTTTCTTTGATGATATCGGCGACAGAAATCATAGTTTTTTGTCTCTAGTAGATTAACGTGACTTGGGCAGCAGTAATCAAAGGCTGAATCAAGGTAAGTTGGGTAGGACTTAACTGTTGACGCAATTCTTGGTTTAGCAATTTATAAAGAGTTTCGTTAAGACGACGCATGTCTCGCATAGACATGATGCCCTCTAACCAATTCAGCAATCGCTCCTTTAAAAAGTTTTCGTCGTTCAATAGCATTGCCATTGAGCTATATCTCAGAACCAGAATCAAGTTTCTGACTCCAGTTTCAAGATCTTCGTCAGTGATGCTTGGCAACTCATTGGGTACTGAGTCTGCTACGGCTTGTAAAATTGCGATTTCGCGATCGCGAATTAGTTTATAAAGCTTGAGACGATCAGGTAATGAACTAATGTAGCTTTCCATTAGTCCTAGTTCATCGGAGGCAAGATAGCGATCCTGCGCTTGATTAATTAGTTCTTGAATCTTCGGAACCATAGTTCTTGTATTGCGTGCTTAGAAAAATTTATAGATATCGTCAAGAAAATCTTCAAGGGTTTCCTTAGTCTCATCGATCGGCTCGCTGACCTTTGGTGCAGCCGTAGCTGCGATCGCAGGGATTCCTGTCCAAGAAATAGCTCGAAAATATTCCCTGACTGACATGGAAAAACTCAGCGTTTGGGTGACTTTGCCATTGCTGTCATTGCTCAAAACTGGGGCAATCTCACGATTTTCCCAATTAACATCCTGCCAAAAACTGCGTAGTGGCAATAACCTCCAGTCTGGGATGCTCATTTTAGAAATTCTCCGTTTCGCAGGCGACCTTCAATATCACGGGTAGTCGCACCTTCATTGAGCCAGAACGAAGCTGCATCAATACGGTTTTTGCCACCGAGCAAGAATTTACAGTAATTTTCACCCATGGAATAGCATTGAATCTCGATGCACTCCAACTCTTTATTAACTAGGTGGGTAAAGAAGCCCGAAAACAGTCCTGCATAGAGGTGACAAACTGGCTTGCCCACGTCACCAAGGCTACGCGCAACGGCGGAGTCAAACACACTAATAAACATGAACCCCTGCTTGCGATCGCTCATGTCTACCTGCCAACGTCCCCACCCTTGCGATGTAAACGGCCACCACCAAGTTTCTAGCAAAAATGGCAGATTGGTTTGACGAATACTACGCCCAAAATCGCGTTCAAACCATTTCGTAAAAAACAGTGCATCCTGTTGTCCCCATTCGCAGCCAATTGAGTACATAACTGCTGCTGATGCATCACCAACTTCGTCCTCTAGCCCTTCCTGTAGGCCAATAATAAAATCTTCGCTGGTCAGGATATTTCTAGAGCCATTCCAATCCTCGATAATTCCCTGTTCGAGATTAGGAATAAAGAAATCTTGCAAACTGTAATGATTGTTTTTTCGCTTGCCTCGGCTAGCACTATTGGGACGCTCTACAGCAACAGTCATGAGTAAATACTCCTATCACTAAAAATTTGTTTTGAAATACTGATGTGGATAGCAAGCAAGTTAGTAACTTGTTCGAGTAATGCAGTTACTCTTACTCAAAAACATCGGCTCTTTTGGTATTTGCCAATTGTTCACCAACACTGAAATTAGTATTTTCAAGCTGACGCACAACCGATCTGGTAATTAGTTGTCCAACTTCTACCAAGGTTTGACCAGTAATCGGGCTAAGTAATGGTTTTTCGCATCTTCTGCCAATAAGTGCTTCGATATCTTGAATCGACTGCACATACATACCGACAGGTAGCTCAACGACAACCCCTTCACCCATAACTTTGGCTTGGCAAGCTAGTCTAGAGTTGGGTTTGCACGTGGTAATTACCTCTAAAGTGCGTTGTTCGCGCTTGCCCATAGGACTAAGCGAAGACATGCCCTCTTGAATATAAACGTGACAGGTTGCACACATGCCACGGCCGCCACATTCCTTTAAAATACTTAACTCGTCTCCCATTAAGCCAGAGAGTAATGCCCCGTTTGTTGCAATATCTGCTACTTGGGCAATTGGCTCGATTCTTACACGCTTCGCCATTATTTAGCTCGCCTCTGCGATGGTTCCCCTTAGTATTAAAGATTAGTTTAGCTCATTTAAGGTATAGGCTTTAGTCAGTTTCCGCCAAAAAGCCTAGAGAAGCAATTGCTTTTGTCTTGCATCAAGACAATCTTCACCTAGCATTTGATCAAAATTACGGATTACTTGTTTGCAACGTTTTATGTAGGCAGAGACCCATTGATGAATTTGTGTAAGTTGCTCAGGATTGCAAACAATTGTAGTTTGTTTGGGGTGGGATACTTGACCACTTCGATCTACCTCAAACTCACCCAGCCAAGAGGAATCAGGGCGGCTCGATTTCCAATAATTAGTGACTACAACTTTACCTAAATATTGAGTCGTAAAGCTGCTGAGCTTATTCATGGCGACCACAAGTTCATCTAACTTATAGTCCTGTGGGTCATTTTTCGCTGATACTGGGCTAGGGCTGACACTTTGAGTAGTGACAGCAGCCCTAGTTGTTGGAGTCGTCGCTGTAGGAGGTGTTTGTGGTTTGGCGGTACTTTGAGGAGCGTTCTGGGCTGGCGAATTTTGGGTTTGGACACCAGCAGATGGCTGTGGGGTTTGTCTTTGCGGAATACCTGTTTGTGTAGCTGATACATTCTGTTGTGGTGCTACTCGTGCATCGATATTACTGGAGCTAATCGGGCTAGCGACAGGAGCAGACCTCGCAACTTGTTGGGTTCCCGTAGCTGGACTAGGCGATGGCTTATCAATAGTTGGAGGAGAATTATTGTTTTCATTCCAACTCGAACTTGGTAAAGAATGCTGGGTGACCGCCCCTAATAAAACCTTAAAGTATGCGACTGTGTTGTAAGTATCTGTTTCAATCAGATATTTGACTTTGGTAATTACGCCTTGATACTCAACTTTTTTGATGTCTCTGTCTGTTAGCACAACTAAAACCATTCCATGGTTTAGCTTGTAAATAAAAACAGTGTTAACTCCAAAGTGAAATTCAAATGACTCAAATCCCTCTGGCACGTTCTCAACAACTTGTAAAACTCCTTGCCCTAATGCTTGCTTTGTCCGATCTAATACGGTATCTAATCCGTAAAAATAAGGACGCATACGGCGATTTGTGAGGGCGATCCCCACAACTCCTGCTAAATTCAAGAAATCCTGAATAACCTCCCGACTCATCTTTTCTCACGCTGCTTCTATGATCGACATACCGTTCACCCTAGACCAATTACGCATTCTCAAGGCGATCGCTGCTGAGGGTAGCTTTAAACGCGCCGCCGATAGCCTGTATGTGTCTCAACCCGCCGTTAGTTTACAAGTGCAGCATCTAGAGCGACAGCTCGATGTACCTTTGTTTGATCGTGGGGGCAGAAGAGCACAGTTAACAGAGGCTGGACAGTTATTGCTTTCCTATGGTGATCGCATTTTAAGCCTTTGCCAAGAGACTTGTCGTGCCATTGATGATTTACAAAATCTCAATGGTGGGACTCTAATTATAGGTGCTAGTCAAACGACAGGAACCTATTTAATGCCACAAATGATCGGGTTGTTTCGTAAGAAATACCCAGAAGTCTCAGTGCAGCTCCATGTTCATTCTACAAGGCGAACGGCATGGAGTGTTGCTAATGGACAGGTGGATTTAGCGATTATTGGTGGAGAAATTCCTGCGGATTTACACGACTCATTAGAGATTACACCCTATGCTGAAGATGAGCTAGCCCTAATTTTGCCGACTTCGCATCCACTGGCTCAGGCAGGAGCTTTGCCGATTGAAGAGTTGTATAAATTGCAATTTATTACGCTCGATTCGCAATCAACGATTCGTAAGGCAATTGATCGGGTGCTACTTGATAGTGGGGTTGATCCGAGGCAATTAGCGATCGCAATGGAGTTAAATTCGATTGAGGCGATTAAAAATGCAGTACAGGCAGGGTTGGGGGCAGCATTTTTGTCGGTAACTGCGATCGAGAAGGAGTTGCAGATGGGAGCATTGCAGCAAATGCGGATTGATGGGGTGGTGATCAAGCGGATGTTATTACAAATTCGTAATCCTAATCGTTATCGCTCTAAGGCAACGGAGGCTTTTTGTAATGAGGTCTTGCCAGTTTTCCGAGATAAAGCTACTTAAGCAAAAGGGGACGCATAGCGTCCCCTTTTGCTTGAGGATGATTGAGATACAATGATAGACCTGACATAAATTTCCACCTTGAGCTATGAGCTATTTTCGCCCCGCTATTGATGCAATGACTGGCTATGTTCCGGGGGAACAGCCAAAGTCTGGGATCAAAGTTATTAAACTAAATACCAACGAAAATCCCTATCCACCTTCACCAAAAGTGATCGCAGCTTTACAAAATATCGATAGTGATGCTTTGCGCCGCTATCCTGACCCCTTTGCCCATGAGTTTTGTCAGGCAGTCAGTGAGGTCATGGGTGTGCCTGCGGATTGGGTGATTGTTGGTAATGGTAGCGATGATGTGCTGAATATTTTGATTCGAGCCTGTGCGGAAGGTTTTGAGCGGAAAGTGGTTTACCCGATGCCAACCTATGTGTTGTATCGGACGCTCTCGGCAATGCAACCTGCGGAGGTGGTGGAGGTTCCCTATGGTGATAATTTTCAGTTACCCATCGAACAGTTGGTGGCGGCTAATGGTGCAGTTACCTTTATTGCTTCACCCAATAGCCCATCAGGGCATGTTGTACCTTTGGCGGATTTACGCCAATTGGCGCGGCTAGTGTCAGGGATTGTGGTTATTGATGAAGCCTATGTAGATTTTGCGGAAGGTTCGGCTCTAGAGCTAGTTAAGGAATTTGACAATGTGATTGTGTTACGCACTTTGTCGAAGGGATACTCTTTGGCTGGCTTAAGACTAGGGTTTGGGATTGCGAAGCCGCAGCTTTTGGCGGGATTATTTAAGGTCAAGGATAGCTATAACATCGATGCGATCGCAATTTCGATGGGGACGGCGGCGATGCGTGACCAATCCTATAAGCAGGATTGTGCTGAAAAAGTCAAAATTTCGCGATCGCAATTGACCAAGGATCTGAGAAATCTTGGCTTTAAGGTTTTTGAGTCCCATGGCAATTTTGTATTGGCAACTCCTGCAAAGGGCAATGCTGCGGAAATTTATTTAAAACTAAAGGAATTAGGTATTTTGGTGCGCTATTTCAATCAGGAGGGACTGGCGGATAAGTTGCGGATTACGGTTGGCACTGATGAGCAGAACCAAGCTTTGATAGAGGCTTTGGGTAACTTGTAGACGAGATGCGGCGCAAAGCGCCGCATCTCGTCAGTTTTGTTTGGCTAAAAATTCACCAACCAGATAAAGTGATCCACAAAGAATCACGATGTCGTCGCCAATGTCATCAAAGGCTGTCTCTAGTCCCAATGGCAAGCTGTTATAGGCTTGCGGCGTGGTTTTGAGGATGGCGGTGGCAATTTTGGCTAAGGATTGCGGCTCTGTGGTGGCAGGGCTAGATACTGGGACTGGAAAAAATAAATCATCGGGATGCAAAATTTCCTTGAGGATGCCTGATTGATCCTTAGTGTTAAGGATGCCAACTACCCAGCGCTTGCGTTGACTGGGGAACGCCTCATCAACAAATTGGCGCAGATATTTCGCCGCCGCCACATTATGCGCCCCGTCAATCAATATTTTTTGAGATTTGCCCTGTAATTGCAACTCTATCCATTGCAACCGTCCCGCCCACTGGGTGTTTGCCATGCCTGTGATGATGGCATCACGGCTAATTTGCCAGCCTTGACTTTGTAAGGATTGAATAACGGCGATCGCGATCGCCGAATTGATCAGTTGATGGTTTCCTAATAGCGGTAAAGGATACTCAAAACCTTGCCAGCTTGCCCCCGTGGTAGTGCGCTTTGCGGAACTAACCCAAGTGACGGGAGATTGTAAATCTGCGGATCTTGCCTGTAAAACTGCGATCGCATCAGGCTCACCCCCCGCCATAACCACAGGACATTGCGGCTTCATAATTCCTGCTTTTTCTGAGGCGATCGCCCCCAAAGTATTGCCCAACTGTTGGCAATGGTCTAAACCAATCGAGGTAATTGCACAAACAAGGGGATGATCGCAAACATTGGTTGCGTCAAGTCTGCCGCCTAAACCTGTTTCGATGATGGCAATATCAACTTGCTGCTCGGCAAAATACCACCACATCGCGGCGGTAATTACTTCAAACTGGGTGGGGGGAAATTCAGGTGCGATCGCATTTTGGACTGCACTTAAAGCTTTGCCTAGATCTTGATCACTAATCCATACTCCATTGATGGTGATGCGCTCCCGCCAATCCAGTAAATGGGGGGAGGTGTAGCGCCCGACCCGATAGCCTGCTGCTTGCAAAATTGACAGCAAAAAGGCACAAACCGAGCCTTTGCCGTTTGTGCCTGCCACATGAATGACGGGAACCCGTTGATGGGGATTGCCCAGAGCATTGAGCAATTGATGGATGCGGTCTAAACCTAAATGAATACCAAACTGCTCAAAGCTAGCCAGATATGCGTCGGTTGATTGATTAAGTAGCTGTGGAGACATGAACTTCTAATGCGTAGATTTTGCCTTGGGCATCCACTTCGGCAATATGTCGGCCTTGCATGGCGAATAGTTCGCCACTGTTGCGTTTGCCTGCGACTGCCCAAATAGCTTCTAGTCCATTCTCTGTCTTTCTGGTTGTCCAGACCCTGTTCATTCCTGAATAGGATTGAAAAAATTGCCGATATAAATTTGCGATCGCATCTCTGCCCACCACTTTACGCGCCCCCGCAGGTTGAACTTCGGCTTGTTCCGCAAACAATTCTACCAATGCGTTAAATGCGCCTTCATCAACACTAGCGCGATCGGAAAGTTCAAAATATTTGTCTAAAACGGTCATAGTCTTTGCCTCAGCATCTCTGAATCTAAAGTCTTTGCTGCATTGCAGATTTGCTTTAGATTTATTTGGTTGTAAACATATGTTAAGCATTGCAGCGCAAAATGACTTCACCCAAAGGATGGTAACTAATAAAAAAGCGCCACCTGCATCGCAGGTGGCGCTTTTTTATTAGGTTAACCCCAAACCTTTAAACTACCTAAACTCAGAATCAGGAAACCCACAATTCCTAACAAAGTTTTTTGCAATCGGTTGACCACAGGCTTGATTTCATAGGCAACTAGGAGCCGATCCTTAGCGAGGTCAGCTTCAGGCTTTTCCCATGTTTGTCCGTCATACCAACCCGATTCTTCATAAAAAATCTTGGCACTATCAAGGCGTTGTTTCACATGATTCCATCCCGATAGCATGAGCAATACGGGTAAAATCAAGCCCACACTGCCGCCAATACTCGCCACACAGATAAATTGCCACAAATGCCGACTCGGTGACTCAATGCTCATGGCAACTGGCAAAAATATAATCGTGAAGCCTAGCCACATTAATAATAAAACGCGCAAATATTGCGATCGCGTTTTCTTTGCCCAACGATAAAAGAAAGCTTCCTTCAGCTCGACATATTCATTTAGGGGTTGTTGATCTTTAGGAACAGGACAAGTCATGGCTGATTTGATAATGAGCGGATATTTTTTCACTCTAGCCAATTTAACCTGATTTTTAAAGGGATGATTTTCATTTGCTGAAAATTATCCCTTAGATTTAAGTCAGGCGATATGCCTGAAAGGCTATCCAAAGCTGATATCAAATTAACAAAGTTACAAATCACTAGGGACTATACTAATATTTACCTATTCGTAACTTCTGAACTTTGACGAAGATTCATGCCATCTCCTACTTCTTCTCTCCGAAATACCTTTGCCAGAACAGAGATCCGTCGTCTGCAAGATTTGCTGCCGCCCGAATTGCAGGCATGGGTAAAAGTGCTTAACGCTGATGGTGTCCGCCCCCCATTGATTACCTGTGAAGAAGCGGGTGGTGATGAGGTGGTAATTTTAGTTGATATGGTGCGCTGGGAAAGATTGGCTGAAGATCAGCGTAATCTTTTGTACTGGCATGAAGTCGCCCGCATTCAAAACGATGCTGTCCCCAAAGATGGTTGGGAGGTCGCAGCCCTAGCGATCGGTTTAGGTGGTGCTGTGGGTGAACTATGGGTACAGAATGGCTTGCTATTTGTCCTCGCTCTAGGAATCTGTGGTATTGCAGGTTTTCAACTATGGCGCAAAGGTACGAGCAAAAAGGATATTCGCAATTTGATCGAAGCTGACCAAGGGGCAATTCGCCTAGCTGTCCGAAACGGGTATCCATTACCTGCGGCATACAAAAGTTTGGGCAGTGCGCTCAAGATTATGCTGAGTGATGTATCTAAAGGTCGTTCACGGACGTTAATTGAAAAGAGACTAGATGCTCTGCGTGCTGAAGCTAACAAAGCAAGACGCAATTACGAAAACTGAAAAAACAAAAAAGTTGGCTAAGCCAGCTTTTTTTGTTTTAAACCGATCGCAATTCTAATCCCAACACTTGCGTATGCTCGCCGCGTGCTTGAGTTACACCGATCGTGCGCTCTGATGCTTCGATCATGGGGCGGCGCAGGCTGACTACGATAAATTGTGCGAGATTGGCTTGCTTACGTACCATTTTTGAGAGGCGTTCCACATTTGCCCCATCGAGAAACATATCGACTTCATCAAAGGCATAGAAAGGTGATGGACGATAGCGTTGGAGCGCAAAAATAAAACTAAGGGCAGTGAGGGATTTCTCGCCCCCAGACATGGATGCGAGGTGCTGCACAGGCTTGCCTTTGGGGTGAGCCACTAGGGTCAAGCCACCACTGAGCGGCGCGTTAGGATTTTCTAACTGCAAATAGCCATCACCATCCGACAATTCGGCAAAGATTTCTTTGAAATGTTCATTTACCGCATCGAAGGCTTGCATAAAAGCGCGTTGCCGTAATGTCGTGAAATTCTCAATCCTAATTAAAAGTTCCGTGCGTTCTTGATTGAGGGTTTCTAGGCGGTTGCTCAATTCATCAAGCCGCTCGGCAGTTGCCTCGTATTCGGTGATTGCCATCATATTGACAGGCTCCATCGACTGAATCCGCTTGAGCAAACGACGTTGCTCTAGTTGCAACTGCTCAAGGGTCATGGTTTCGGGGACTTCAGGCAATGGATCAGGTAGCTCCAGTTGTTCTAGTTGTTCAGCAAACTGGGCAAGTTGTTGTTCTAATTCAAGTTGCCGTTCCCGATTTTTTTGCAACTGCCATTGTTGCTGATGCTGTTGTTGTTGCTGAGCGCGGAGTGAACGCTCTACGGAGTCCCGTTCTTGCTTGGCTGCACCAATGGTTTGCTCCAGCACATCCAGTCGAGACTGATAGGAGACAATCGCTTGCTCAGTTTGCTTAATTTGATTCTGGACTTGCGAGGTACTGTTAATTAATTCCGATTGGGTACTGCGTAACTCCTGTAAGCGAGTTTGTCGCTGTGCCATTTTTTCGAGAGCTAATTTATGCTGATTTTCTAATTCTCCTAGTTGTTGTTTAGCCGTTCTTAGTTCAATCTCCGCAGTATTTAGAAGGGCTTCTTGACCCTGTAAGGCATCCTGAGCCTGTAACCAACGACTATGGGTTCCCGACTTTTCGAGTTCGGCTAGTTCGGCACGCTTTACCAATAATTTTGCTTCAATTTCGGCAATATTCCCATCGAGGGTACTCAGCTGGGCTTGCCCAATTTCGATCGCAGAACGGGTTTGTTGGATTTGAGCTTGGAGACGATTGCGATCGCGACTATTGCGTTCAATTTGCTCATAAATGCGATCGCGTTTTAGCTGCGATTCACGATGCGTAGTTCGGGCAACTTGTAGTTGCTCTTCGTATTTAGCAATCCCTGTTAATGCGCCCCTTAACCTTTGATTGAGTCTGGCAAGCATTTGATCGATTTCCATGAGGCGATCACGCAGTTGCTTTGTCTCTGCTGACTCAGTGGGTGTAGAAGTGCCAAAATGTAAACTCGTGTGATTGGGCGAGCTGCCACCCGTCATTGCCCCTGATGTTTCGAGAATTTCACCTTCAAGGGTGACCATGCGATATTTACCGATGTGAAATCGCGCTTGGTCGAGATGTTCGAATACCAGCGTATTACCAAACACAAAGGAAAATACATCTTGGTAGCGATCTTCATAGGTGACCAGATTAAAGGCATAGTCAATCGCACCGAGTTTTTGAGCTTCTTTACGAGATGGGAATCGGGCGGACTGTAATTTATTTAAAGGCAGGAAAGTCGCTCGTCCAGCTCTTTCTTTTTTGAGTAAGGCGATCGCTTCGGCGGCAACTTGATCATCTTCTACAACCAAGTTCCCTAATCGTCCACCTGCACAAATTTCTAGTGCTAATTGATAGCGAGGTTCGACTAGTCCCAATTGCGCGACTAGTCCATACACACCCGATAGGTTTGATTCGATGACAACCTGCGAGGCTCTAGTGCCTTGGACTTCACGACTAGCTTGAACTTGCGCTTCTAACTTATCAAGTTGACGGGTTTTGACGCGCTGCTCTTGTGTAATCCGTTCAATGGTTTCATTTTGCAGTTGCACTTCTAACTGTGCTTCAGCCAAATTTTTGGCAAGGGTCTGCACCAAAGATTCCGCGCCACTCACTTCTGCTTCTTGCAGACGCAAAGCATCTTCTAGGGACTGATTGGACAGCATATCTACGGCATAGCGACCCTCTCCTGCAAGAATTTCCTGTAGCTCCCGCTCTTGAGAATCTAATTGCAGCGATCGCTGATTGAGAACTTCTCTAAGTCTGGTTTGCTCTTGCTTTTGCGGATCGAGTTCACTCTGAAGGCTATCAACATCTTGCCTGATTTGGGTTTGTTGGCGCACCCAATCCGAGGAGGCGGAGGCAATTGCTTGGACTTCTTTACGGTATTGGGAGACAATTGCCAACTGTTGATCCCGCGATTTTTCAGTAACGACTACCGCTTCTTCTTTAAGGCTTTTTTGTGACTCTAAGGATGCAGCTTCTTTTAAAAGATGATCAATCTCTTCTTGCGTGCTGACAATATGGTTTTGGTTGTTTTGATAGGCACTGGTTAACGATTGTTGTTGACGCTGTAAGCCGCGCAGCTCGGCCTGTTGTCCTGATAAATTACTAGAAACTGATAGATATTCTTCTTCGCCAAGGGTATGCACGCGATCGCTTAATTCATTAAGCTGAACTGTGCCTGCATCAATCACTTGCGCGATCTCAGTTAAGGCTTTTTCTAGGTTCTGGCACTGGTCTTGATTATTCAGTAACTCAACATTGCGAACCGATTGTTGATATAGGATGTCTCGTTGTTGCAGCACCACTTCCGATGCTTCCATTTGTTCATATTCTAAACGCAGGGCTTTATATTTTTCCGCCTTAACGCGATCGCCCTTAAGTTTCTCTTTGTTGGCAATTAATTCCTGCTCCACAATCCGAAATCTTTCTTCTTGGGCTTTTACATCATCTAATTTATTTTTTGCCGTTGTAATTTTGCGATCGAACTCACCCACACCCGCCAATTCATCAATGATTTCTCGTCGTTCGCGAGAGTTCATCGAGATGATGCCCGTGACATCCCCCTGCAACACCACGTTATAGCCTTCGGGATAGATCCGAAATTTGGCGAGCTGCTCATGCAATTCACTTAAATTACAGGGTGTGCCGTTGATGTAATAGGTAGAAGTATAAGTACCTTGACTGGTCACCCGCAGCTTTCGCATCACTGTCCATTCGCCAACGACCTGCCCCTCGGCGGTAGGGATTTCTACGCCTTCAGCCTGTAGTGCAGTGATTTCTGCTGCTTCCAAAGCAAAGGTGACAATCACACTCGCCTCTACCATTCGCCCTTTCTTACTATGGGCTTGGTTGACCAGATCGGGCAGTCGATCGGCACGCATCCCCTTAGAGCCTGCTAGTCCTAGCGCAAACAGTAGCGCGTCAAGGATGTTGGATTTGCCAGAGCCGTTAGGCCCTGAAACAACGGTGAATCCTTGCAAAAGGGGGATCGAGGTGGTCGAGCCAAAGGACTTAAATCTGGTAAGTTCTACGTTTTTAATGTACATATTGCGATCGCAGGCTGACCGAGGATTAACAGGCTATGGGGAACAGCACGAAAGTGCCAATACGTTATCATAACTTGCACAAAATGGCGTAGGAGTCGGCAGTTTTTTTGACTAAAATTTGACTAATACTTTGGCTAAACTAAGCCTGTACTACCAAATCCACCTGTACCGCGATCGCTGTTGCCTAGTTCCCCTTCGATATAGTTTGCTCGAATGACGGGCTTTAAAACTAACTGAGCAATCTTTTGTCCTTTAGCAAAAGTATAGGCTTCTGTCCCCAAATTGACCATAATCACCTGAATCTCGCCACGATAGCCAGCATCAACTGTTCCAGGGGCATTGAGAACCGTCACCCCATGCTTAAGAGCCAAGCCACTTTTAGGACGAACTTGAATTTCATAGCCTAGAGGAATGTCAACAGCCAGTCCTGTAGGAATGGCGGCGCGTTGCTGTGGCTGGAGCGTTATTTCGTCAACTGTAAAAACATCTGCTCCTGCATCACCCGTATGGGCATAACTAGGAATTTGGGCATCAACATGGAGCTTTTGGAACTTGATATCTACGATTTGCATGGAATCAACTTAATTTCTACAGAAAACTCAATACATTCTACATTGCTTGCATTCCTAGCCTGCGATCGCAAAAAGGGATTGGAGTGCTTCTGCGGGTACTGCTTCCCAAGCATCAACTTTTAGCTCTTGCAAGACATCCTGCCCCGTTGGATCGTGGACAGTGAAATCAAGATGACGGTTGAGATACTTGGGAACCTTAGAAAGAGAGATTATCAGGACTTGGTTTTGGTCTAACTGGCTCAGGAGCAGGTTCAATGGGAACTGGCAATGGTGAAGGATCAGGAACTCTCGTTGGTTCAGGAGTAGGGATTGTTGATGGTTCTTCTGTTGGCTGTTCCGTTGGTGTTACCGTTGGCTCAGGCGTGGGGGAAGTCGTAGCCGTTGGCGTAGGAGTCGGCGTGGGAGTTGGTGTTTTGGTGGGCAATGGCTCTGGTCTGGAAGCGGCTTTTAGTTGCACATCAAGTTTGTAACTGCTCTCAACGTTACTATTGGTTTGGATTTTGATGTAATAAACGCCACTTTTTTTGAGAGTGCCTTGCCAATAGCCACTCAGGTTATCGATCGCTTTACTGTCCAAAGGAATTTCGTCATCGGTTTGGATTGTCATTTGTAATCCTGTGCCTGACAAATCCACGGTTAGTAATTCATTCCTTTCGGCATTAAAGCGAACGTTAATAACTTGCCCTGCGGAGATACGACCACTCAGCTCACCGCCAAGCCCGTTAATCGTGGGTCTGAGATTAATAGAAGTATTGGTGTTAACTGGATTTGTGGCATCTACCGATTCTGTCGGCGATGCAGTGGGGCTTTGAGTAACCTGAGTGCGGCTAAAGAATAAAGAGGTAATTGCCCAAGAAGCAAATCCAGCCAGCAAAATCAGAAAAATGCCCAAAAACCAGTTGATGCCCCCATCATTATTGGCTTTATTGGACTGACTAGCCCTGTTGGCATTGCCATTGTTGTAAGGAGCAGGATTGCGATTGCTAGCACCCGCAACAACGGTGCGCTGGGGTAAAGTCGCGGCAACATTGGATGGTACTGGTCTGCCCACAGCATAGGTTTTTGCTCCCGAAAAAGAAGCTTGAGCAACTTGTAAAGCTTGCATCACCTCATCGGCAGAACGATAGCGATTGGTGGGCTTATAGCTCAACATTTGGTTGATGACTCGTGCAAAGGCAGGATTGACATTGGCAAATTGTTGCCAATTCCACGCGAGATTAATGCTATCGAATAGTTCGGAAGGCTCACGACCAGTTAGCAGCACAATCGAGGTAACGGCTAGCGCATAAAGGTCACTATTGGCATAGGCATTGCCAGACTGGAGCTGCTCAGGTGGGGCATAGCCAGCTTTGCCCGCAACCGTTGAGGCGGGAATACCCATTTGGCTACTGAGTTTGGCATTAGTTTCTTGCACCACCCCAAAGTCAATGAGTACGGGCAAGTGATCTTGCGATCGCAACATTAGGTTTTCAGGAGAGATATCGCGGTGAATAATGTTGTGGCTATGTAAGTAACTCAGCACTGGCAGAAGTTGCTGCATCAGCACGAAAATTTCATTCTCCGAAAAAGTTTGTCCAGTTTTTAAGCGCTCTAGTAGTAAATTGCGATAATTTTGCCCTTCTACATAGTCTTGTACCAAGAGCAATCGCCCTTCAGACTCAAAGGTGGCACGAAATTCTGGCACTTGAGGATGCCTAATTTGATAAAGTACCGATGCTTCGCGACGAAACAGCTCCTTCGATTTTTCGGTTACTTCTTGGGAGTCTTGAGGCGGAATAAATTCTTTGAGGACACAGGTTTCGTTAAAGCGCTCTAAGTCTTGAGCTAAGTATGTGCGCCCCATACCTCCCTGCCCGATAGTAGCTCGAACAGCATAGCGACCTTTAAGTATAAAACCTTGAGGAAATGGGGGTTGCATAGTTAGTACCTCACCGCCATAGCACTACCACGAATGATATATTTGGGGCCTTCAATATCGATTGATGTACCGACCTTGACCTTTTCACCTGCAAATACCGCACCGTCATTGGTGATTTGAGCAGTTGCTTCGAGGGTGATCGCGAGATCGGTTTGGGAAGTCGCCGCCGCACGGGGGTCATCAAAATAAACAGCAGTGCCATCTGCTTTGGCAGCCACGATTTTGGGAACGGCGATGTCCACCTTGGCAATTTTTACTTCACCACGGGGTTGATTGCGAATGATGATATTGACCTTATCGCCAACTTTGACTAATTCTTGCGGATCGATCGCACTTAATCCGCGCACATTCATAATCACTTGCACGGTTTTGTTTTCGGCAGCGAGCATTTGAGCGATCGAACTGCCGCTATTGCCCGGGACGATGAGTAAGCCCAGCAGGACAATCAAGATCGTGGCGATCGCGCCGATGTCCAAGATGCTAAATTTGCCAAATAAACGACCTTGCCGATCTAAAAGTGCCATGCGTATTTGTCTGCGTATTGGTTGAGTATGAGATTAAAAGTTTGATGAGAAGCTTGTCGGAAGCGACAAAGCACTTTCAGCATTACAGTATAAGTGCAAATTGAAATTCTTCAAAATCGATCAAGGCGATCAAGGTAGGCTAGGCTTGCAGTCTTTGTTTAAGTATTGTCTGCCTTCAAAAAGGCTTACAGATCAAGCTTTCTTGAGTAATAAATATTGCTCATTTTTTAACGGCATTGATAATCTCTTCGGTGATGATTTCCGTCATGATGCCCGATAACTGTGGCAATAAAATTTCGTTGGTACGACTCATCGAGTCACCGACAATTTGAGGCAAAACACTAATTGCTTTTTTGCCTGTGGATGACTTGTAAAAGCCAATGATGTCACGCAGTTCTGATTCTGTAAAATATTGATCATAGATAGGATAAGAAACCTGCTCGATTAGTTGATCGACATTAATCTTTTTAATGACGCGATCGCGATATTTGCTGGCCATTCTAGACACGATATTGCTAAATTGCTGCTGCACTTCAGGACGATCACTATCGAGGGCAGGATTATTTTGCAAAAGCGTTGATACTAATTTCGGCAACTCTGACCGCATCATTGCTTCCATGACTTGCTGAGCATTTTTAGTTGATTCCGTAATTTCCAATAGCTCTTTGATCAAGGCACGTTTTTCGGGAGATATGGCGGCGATACTACGCTTCGTTACCTGTGTCGCCTCATTACTTTCTTGAGGAATTTGGGCGATTGCTGCTAAATGGGACAGGGGCAGAACTGCGATCGCAGATAGCAATGCCGATAGGGTCACAGTTGGGAAAACACTTAAAAAAATACGGTTTAGCATAGGTTTTGGGAATTAGTGCTTAATTAGCTTTTGGGGCGATATTCTCAAGGCTTACACCAAGATTTTCGAGATTATAGGTGAGTTTGTCTGCGATCGCAGTTACCCAATTTTCATCTTGTTTAGTATAGCTACGCGGAATATTGGCTCCTAAAACCATGACTCCTTTTGCGCCCAGAGGTTGCACAATTACGCCTTGAGTATTTTCGGGCAAGTAGTCAAACTCCACTCGTCCCGGATAAAGCTCTAATTTGACCAAATACACTGGCTTTTGGGTTTTCATTACCCGCTCAGCAATCGTCCCTATATTTACTTGCTCACTTTTGCCTAAAATGCCGCGCCGCAAAATGGTTTTGCGATCGTAATAAACGGCTACGACTTTAGTCACCGTATTGGTGAGCAAAATATGCGATGCCCAAGCTAATTCCGTCTTAACTGCCTCTGGTAAATTTTCATCAAGTTCAAAGCCTTCTTCACCTAGTAAAGTTACGGATTCGGGCGGTTTTGGTTGCACTTGCTGCCATAACAACCCAATCAAAATCAAAACCGCACTTAATAAAACCCCCAAGGCATCAGCCCGTGACTGACTAGTGGTGAGATTTGCCGTTACCATCCGATTAGCCAATAGTGCCAAACCGCCCACTGTCCCCACCACAAGGGGCAAATATCGAATCATCATATTTAAAACCAATAAAATCAGAGGTGATGCAAAGCATCACCTCTGATTTTATTGGTTTTAAAACATTTCTTGCCATGAAAAACTGATATCAGGAAAGGCAAGCATAAAAAATTGATCATCTTGTTCATAACGCTGCATTTGCTTGTATCCCCTTGCCGCAGGCTGTGAGTATCCAAAAATCACCTGCTCATTTAGATCAAACAACCACATTTCAGGAATCCCCGCCGCCGCATACAGTGGCATCTTGACTTCGCGATCGTAAGCGATCGTGCTATCTGCAACCTCAATAATCAGCAGAATATCATTAGGTGTTGGCAATCCTTCTGCATAGTAATCATCACGAGGCTTTAGAACAGAAAAATCAGGCTGAGGCTCTGAAACATCATTTAAAAAAATTGAATTTTGAACTGAAATTAAAACAAGATCGCCTAGTTTTTTTTGCAATAGCTTAGTTACACGAATGACACATGCTGCATGTTTTCTGCCAATTGGTGACATTTCTGTAATTTCTCCATTGATTAACTCGAAGCGATCGCCTTGGTCAAAAACACCAGCTTCATGCATCAGGTGATATTGCTGCGTTGTGAATTTGTGGGTGAGCAGTTGACCTGTCATAGAATGGAGGCTCCTGACGATGAATACACTGCTTATAAATTAGCATTTCGGTAATGAATCACAACGTCCGCGTGCTGCGCGGTGATTCATTTGCGCTCAGCTACTTATCAAGCCCTCTAGAGATATAATTTAGATGTTATTTGGCTAAAAATATAATGTCAAACCAAAATCCTGAACAAATCGCGAGAGATAAAATCGATAGTATGTTGATTTTGGCTGGGTGGGTGGTGCAGTCAAAAAACAAGGTGAATTTAGCGGCAAATAAAGGGGTGGCGATTAGGGAATATCAGACTGATGCGGGAATTGCGGATTATGCGTTGTTTGTGGACAAGAAACCCGTGGGCATTATTGAGGCTAAGCGCGAAGAAGCAGGGGAACAACTCACCGCCCATGAGGAACAGTCGAAGTATTACGCAGTCAGCAAACTGAAGTATTTAAAAAACGATCCTCTGCCCTTCGTTTATGAAAGTACGGGCGCTTTAACCAGATTTACCGATTATCGCGATCCGAAGCCCCGATCTCGTCCAGTTTTTCATTTTCATCGTCCCGAAACCTTAGCGGAATGGATTTCGCAACCTGAAACTTTGCGATCGCGATTAAATAAAATCCCTGAATTAGATCCAGCAGGTTTACGCCCTGCTCAGATTAAGGCGATCGCTAATCTGGAAGCATCCTTTAAAGCCAATCGCCCCAGAGCTTTGATCCAAATGGCAACGGGTGCGGGGAAAACCTTTACGGCTTGTACTTTTGTGTATCGGTTGTTGAAGTTTGCCAGAGCCAAGCGGGTTTTGTTTTTAGTCGATACTAAGAATTTGGGAGAACAGGCGGAACAGGAGTTTTTGAAATATCAGCCGACCGATGACAATCGCAAGTTTACGGAGCTTTATAATGTGCAGCGTTTGAGTTCTAGCTATATTGCCTCTGATAGTCAGGTTTGTATTTCCACAATTCAGCGACTCTATTCGATTTTGCAAGGGAAGGAATTGGAAGAATCTGCCGAAGAGACGAATCCGAATGAATCGAGTTGGCAGAAAAAAGAACCTCTGCCCGTAAGTTATTCCATTAAGAACTTCATCGAGCAGTTCGATTTCATCATTATCGATGAATGTCATCGCTCCATTTATAACGTTTGGCAGCAGGTTTTGGAATACTACGATGCATTTTTGATTGGGTTGACGGCTACGCCCGACAAGCGGACTTTTGGCTTTTTCAATCAAAATGTGGTCAGCGAATACACCTATGAGGAGTCGATCGCGGATGGAGTGAATGTGCCGTATAACGTCTATACGATTGAGACGGAAATTACGAAAAATGGCGCAAAGCTGAAGGCGGAGCAGTACATCGATAAGCGCGAGAAGCTGTCTCGGAAAAAGCGTTGGGATCGACTCGATGAAGATTACGAATATAAGCCAAGTAAGCTTGATAAGGATGTGGTCAATCCTAATCAAATTCGGTTGATTATTCAGGAATTTAAACGCGCCTTAAAAGCCGATATTTTCCCCGATCGCATTGATGAGCTTGGTGAGTATGAAGTCCCGAAAACGCTTATTTTTGCGAAGACGGATAGCCATGCTGAGGATATTATTGCGATCGTGCGCGAGGAATTTGGTGAGGGCAATGAGTTCTGTAAAAAGGTGACGTATAACGCCGAAGACCCAAAATCAGTATTAAATCGATTCCGTAATTCATGGAATCCACGCATTGCGGTAACGGTAGATATGATCGCCACAGGAACGGATGTGAAACCGTTGGAAGTGTTGCTGTTTATGCGTGATGTGAAAAGTGTGAACTATTTTGAGCAGATGAAGGGTCGCGGGACAAGGACGATCGCTTTTGATGATTTGCAAAGGGTGACGCGCACGGCGAAGTACACAAAAACGCATTTTGTGATTGTCGATGCTGTCGGCGCGATTAAGTCCAAGAAAACCGATAGCCGACCTTTGGAGCGTAAGCCGAGCGTGCCTCTAAAGGATTTATTAAATGCTGTGGCGATCGGAGCGCAGGATGAGGATTTATTTTTGACTTTGGCAAATCGGTTGCTGCGTTTGGATAAACAGTTAACGGAACCTGAACAGGTGAAGTTTGCAGAATTATCGGGCGGTAAAAATATCAGTGCGGTGGTTAAGGATTTATTGAATGCTTACAATCCTGATGCGATCGCAGAAAAAGCTACGGCTTTGGTCAATGAGATAGCGGTAGGCGATCGCAATCCTGCATTAGAAGAATCTGCCCAAAAGCAAGCTCAGTCTGAGTTAGCTGATCTTGCCTCAGCAAATTTTAATGGCGAGTTGAATAGCTATCTTGATAATTTGCGAAAGGTGCATGAGCAGATTATCGACACGATCAATCAGGATCGGGTTTTGAAGTCCGAGTTTGACGCTTTTTCCATTGATAAGGCTAAAGCGATGATTCAGGATTTTGCGGATTATATTGCGGCAAATAAGGATGAAATTACGGCTTTGAGTTTGTTTTATGGTCAGCCCTATCAACGGCGGGAGTTGACTTTTAAGATGATTAAGGAGGTTTTAGAACGTCTGAAATTAGATAAGCCGATGCTTGCGCCTGTGTATGTGTGGGAGGCTTACGCACAGTTGGAAGGTTTGCGCGTTGATAGTCCTAAAAATGAGTTGGTGGCGCTGGTGTCTTTGATCAGGCGGGTGACGGGTTTGGATCAGGGCTTGACAGCTTATGACAAGACGGTGGACAAAAACTTCCAGACTTGGGTATTTGGGAAGCAGGCGGGGGCGTTGAAGTTTACGGAGGAACAGATGCGCTGGTTACGGATGTTGAAGGATCATGTGGTGACGAGTTTTCATGTGGAGTTGGATGATCTGGACTTTACGCCCTTTGATCGCGAGGGTGGTCGAATGAAGATGTATCAGCTTTTTGGCGATCGCATGGATGAGATTATCGAGGAGTTAAATGAGGCTTTGGCAGCGTAATTTTGTTAGATGATGTCTATATGATGGAAATGAAATTGATCATTGCAGGAGGATAGTATGCGTAAACAAGTCGTGGAATATACTTCTTTGCTAGATGCTTTTGTGGCGGTTGTAAAGCAATTGAAAGAGTGCGAGATGAAATATCAGATGGATTCTGAAGATTTCTTTGCTAGATATCAACAGGGTAAAACGTCTGATGATGAGGATTTTGTAGAGTGGGCAGGGAATTACAAGCATTTTTTGGATTTACGTCAGGCGATCGCAGGCAAGATGAAAAATGTCGCGTAGGATTTTAAGGGATTATTTTGAGGAGATTGATTGTCTTTTAGAAGCTTTTCAGAATGCTTATGTCGAGAATTACAATGCGGCTATATTGACTGAAGAACGAGCTAATTTAAAACTGAGAGTGCGTTTTTATTTTAAATATTTGCTATCTGTTAGTGAGGCTTTGATAGTGATGGATGACCGAGTTATAGCGATTGATTACCGATATCATTTTCAAGATGAGCAAAATAACTTGATTTTTCGCTATGACAGTACGCCACATTTTCCTGATTTAGATAGTTTCCCACATCATAAACATTTAAGTGATCGCGTGATTGCTTGCGAAAAGCCAGACATAGCGAGAGTTTTGCAAGATGTGTCAGATTTTCTAGAAAGCGTTATGTAAAATCACTTTCTGCTAAGCGATCGCTATAGTTTTTACGGACAGCTTGACGGATGGTGTCCCAATCGTTTTCTTTCATTGGGGTTGCGTCACCTGAAGCGATGCCTTCGAGGATTAGAGGTTCAAGGTATGTTTTGCGAGCTTGGTCTTGTTGGATGAGAGTTTGAATATAATCGTCGGTGTTGTTGTAATGTCCTGATGCGATTTGTTCTTGCAAATATTGGGTTAGTGCTTCGGGGAGGGTGACGGTTAGGGTTGTCATGACTCATTCAGCGTAGGGATTATTTTTGAGTATATGTTATTTGTCTGATGAGATGATTTTGCCGATCGCCTATTACTGCGGGTTGGGGTTTGGGGTGAATGTTGGAGCTTTTGGGCAAAGCATTACCAATTGGGGCGGATCGGTGATTTTTGGAGATGGTGGTGGTAATGCTATGCCTCTAGGGATTTTTGTTTAATTTCATCTATAATCTTTAGGCATTTGTCGGGATTTTTGGGCGATAGGTTAGATTAGTGATGATGAGAGAAGATTGGATTGAGGTTGAATTGGGGGATGTTTGTTTTACTACTTCAGGAGGAACACCAAGCAGAAGTAAATCAGAATATTACAAGGGGACGATTCCTTGGGTTAAATCAGGTGAATTAAACTACAACATCATCTTAGATACTGAAGAACATATTTCTGATGAAGCAGTACAAAAATCAAGTGCAAAAATTTTCCCAGAAGGAACTTTATTAATTGCTCTTTATGGTGCAACTATTGGGAAACTTGCTATTTTAGGTGTTCCTGCAACTACAAATCAGGCAATATGTGGTATTTACAAAAATGAATTATTTGAAACTAAGTTTTTGTTTAATTATCTATTGCATAAAAGACAAAAATTGATTGAGCAAGGTACTGGAGGCGCTCAACCAAATATAAGTCAAACAATACTTAAAAAGCTTCCATTACCTCTTGCGCCACTGCCTGAGCAAAGGGCAATCGCAGCCAAAATCGAGCAACTATTCAGCGAACTAGACAACGGCATAGCCAACCTCAAAACCGCCAAATCCAAACTAGAAATCTATCGCCAAGCCATCCTAAAACAAGCATTTGAAGGCGAACTAACAAAAGAGTGGAGACATCAGCAAAAAAAATTATTAGCTGTTGACGAACTTCTAGCACAAATCAAAAAAGAAAGAACAAACTATTATGAAACCGAGATTAAAGAATGGAACAAGGCTATTTTAGAATGGGAAGCAAATGAAAAAAAAGAAATTAAACCTACCAAGCCAAGAAAGCCAGAAGAGCCTACTAAAGCTAGCTCAGAACAATTGGATAGAATGTGGACATTACCTAAATTTTGGACTTGGACGCAACTAGGTTGCATAGCTTTTGTAACAAAATTAGCAGGATTTGAATATACGAAATATGTCAAATATGATGAGAGTGGAGATTTAGCAGTTATAAAAGCTGAAAACGCATCCAAAAAAGGGTTTAACTATACTAATTTTTCTAAAATAAAGTCAGAAACTGTCAAGCATTTAAAACGTTCTCAAATTAAAGGTGATGAACTTTTAGTCGTATTTGTTGGTGCAGGGACAGGTAATGTTGCACTTGTCCCGCAAAATTCAAAATTCTTTCTTGGTCCGAATATAAGTATGGTCAGACCGTATTTTTCTGTAAACACAAAATTTATTGAATTCTTTTTGAGATCTCCAATAGGAAATAACTTGTTAATGACATCAGTTAAAGCTGTAGCACAACCATCACTATCGATGGAAACAATCAGACAAGTACCTATAGCTTTTCCAAATTTAATTGAACAAGACCAAATTGTCCAAGAAATTGAAACCCGTCTATCAGTTTGCGACAAACTTAACGAAAGCATCGATCAAAGCCTAGAAAAAGCCCAAGCATTGCGACAAAGCATCCTCAAAAAAGCATTTGAAGGTAAACTCCTCAGCCAAGACGAACTCCAAAACTGTCGCCAACAGCCCGACTGGGAACCTGCTGCTAAACTATTAGAAAGAGTTAAAAATTTAAAAAAGCAAATGTAATCAACCATGAAAAAACAACAAGTCCTCGAACTTTTATCTAATAGTAAATCACTACTAAAAGACCAATTTGGCGTAACCAAAATTGCCCTTTTTGGCTCAACTGCCAGAGATACCGCCCAACCCCACAGCGATATAGACATCCTCATAGCCTTTGACACCCCCGCCAACTCAAAACGTTACTTCGGTGTTTTATTTTATTTAGAAGATCTATTACAACACCCAGTCGATCTCGTCACCGAAAAAGCACTTCGAGCAGAACTAAAACCATATATCGAAAAAGAAACTATTTATGTCTGACATACCCGAACGCGCATGGAATTTTTATATAGATGACATGATCCGATTTAGCGAAAAAGTAATTCGCTATACTCAAAATCACGATCAAACATCCTTTATAGAAAACGAACTAGATTACGATGCCACATTAAGAAACATCGAACTAATTGGCGAAGCCGCTACTCATATTCCACCAGAAATAAGAGCAGAAAATACAGAAATTTCTTGGCGACAAATTATTACTACCCGTAACCGTATTATTCATGGCTATCTAGGAATTGATAATGATATTGTTTGGAGCATTATTACCGAAGATATTCCAGAATTGCTAAATTTATTGCAAAATCTCAAAAATAAAATATAGAAATAATGAATCAAGATATTCGCTGGCAACAGAGATTTACTAACTATAAAAAAGCCCTATCTCAACTCACCAAATTTATTGACAAAGGCGAACTAAACGAACTCGAAGAGATGGGTTTAATCCAAGCCTTTGAATATACCCATGAGCTAGCATGGAACCTATTAAAAGACTACTTGCAAGACCAAGGAACTCAAAATATTACAGGCTCTAAAGATGCCGTTAGAAACGCTTTTAAAGTCGGCTTAATCGAAGATGGCGAAACTTGGATGGAAATGATCCAAGATCGTAACCGCACCAGCCATACCTATAATGAATCCACAGCCAAAGCGATCGCCACCAATATCACCAGTCGCTACTTTGCCCTATTTGTAGAATTTTGCGATCGCATGGAGAACCTCAGCCATGAATACAACTGAACCAGAAATATTACGATTTGGACTCAAAGAATCAACCATTGACAAGATTATTGCTGTATTTGCCAAATATCCCCAAATACACAAAGTTATACTTTACGGCTCACGCGCAAAGGGAAACTATCGCAAGGGTTCAGATATCGACCTGACCGTAATAGGTGAAATCACATATACTGATCTCGCCAAAATAGAAGATGAAATCGACGATTTATTTCTGCCCTATACCTTCGACATTTCCATTTTCAGCGACATCGATAATCAAGACCTCATCGACCATATCAATCGCGTTGGCATAGTTTTTTACGAAATACAACAATAAAAGTAGCTAGCTCACTTTTGCCAATAGCTTGTCCGAAAATCTACTGTTAAACTATTAGAAAAGTTAAAAAAGATAGTAAAACCAAGATTCAATTATGAATAACGCCACAAAACCATTAGAAGAAATGATTCAAGAATTGCCGCCCAACCTCAAAATCGAGGTAAAAGCATTTGTAGAATCACTTTTAAATAAGTCCCAAGAACGCCCCAAGCGAAAACTGCGCCAAGACTGGGCAGGCAAACTCAAAGCAAAAACCTATACATCCGTTGACTTACAGCATCTAGCCAACGATTGGAGATCTAGCTAATGTTTCTTTTGGATACAAATATCTGGCTAGAAGAACTATTAGGACAACGACAAGCTAAAACCGTTGCAAAAATGCTAAATATGCTGGATCTAGCAGAAATATGTATAACAGATTTCAGTTTGCACTCCATAGGGGTTATTTGCGATCGCTTACAACAAAGAGATGTTTTTGTTCAGTTTGTCCAAGATGTCCTCATAGATGGAGAAGTCCTAATAGTTAGTGTCCCTCCTAACCAAATGGAAAAATTAGTGAAAGTCATAGACAACTTCAATCTGGATTTCGATGACGCATATCAATACGTTGCTGCTGAGATTGAGAAAGCTGTAATTGTCAGTTTTGACAAAGATTTAGATAGAACTGATCGGGGACGGTGGAAACCAAGTCAAGTAATAGCTAGTAAAAATAATCCGTAAACATGAGTAACGAATCAAACCTAATCTCCAAAGTCTGGAACTTCGCCAACATCCTCCGCGATGACGGCGTGAGCTATGGCGACTACCTCGAACAAATCACATACCTGCTATTCCTAAAAATGGCAGATGAAATGTCCAAACCACCCTACAGCAAAAAGATTAAATTTCCACGCATCAAAGACGCAGACAATAACGAAATTCCTGACGGTGAGCTATGTAACTGGGCAACCCTCACCAATAACAAACGCGGCGCAGAGCTTGAATCCTATTACAGCCAAATGTTGCGATCGCTTGCTACAGAAAAAGGCACATTAGGGCAGATCTTCACCAAATCCCAAAACAAAATCCAAGACCCATCAAAATTGCTCAAAATCATCGACATGATCGCTAAAGAGCAATGGACAATGGTGGGAACCGATGTCAAAGGTAACATTTATGAAGGACTACTAGAGAAAAATGCTGAAGACACCAAAAGCGGCGCAGGGCAATACTTCACCCCCAGAGCCTTAATCAAAGCGATGGTCGCCTGTATCCATCCACAACCCAACAAAACCATCCATGATCCCGCCTGTGGCACAGGGGGATTTTTTCTCGCTGCCTACGACTACATCACCGCCAATCATTCCCTAGACCGCGAGCAGAAAGCCTTTCTCAAAAATCGCACCTTCTCAGGTAACGAAATCGTCGCTAGCACCCGCCGCCTCAGCCTCATGAATATGTTTCTACATAACATCGGCGAAATCGATGGCGAGAGCTTTATCTCTCCCAACGATGCCCTGATTGCCGATAGCGGTATTCGCGTGGACTACGTTTTAGCCAATCCTCCCTTTGGCAAAAAAAGCAGTATGACCATCACCAACGAAACAGGAGAACAGGAAAAACAAGACCTCAGCTATAACCGTCAAGACTTTTGGGCAACCACTTCCAACAAGCAACTCAACTTCCTGCAACATATCCGTACCCTCCTCAAAATCAACGGTGAAGCCGCTGTTGTCCTTCCCGATAACGTTCTCTTTGAAGGCGGCGCAGGCGAAACCGTTCGCAAAGAGTTAATGAAAACTACGGATTTACATACGATTTTGCGACTGCCCACAGGTATCTTTTACGCCCAAGGAGTCAAGGCAAACGTTCTCTTTTTTGACAACAAACCCGCCGCCAAAGAACCTTGGACAAAGGAAGTCTGGATCTATGACTACCGCACCAATGTCCAGCACACCCTCAAGAAAAATCCCCTCAAACTATCAGACCTCCAGCCTTTTATTGATTGCTACAATCCCACCAATCGCCACGATCGTCATGAAACATGGTCAGAAACCAACCCTGAAGGACGTTGGCGCAAATTTGGCTATGACGAAATCATGGCGCGAGACAAAACCAACCTCGATATTTTCTGGCTCAAGGACAAAAGCCTCGCCGATCTCGATAATCTTCCCGATCCTGATATCCTTGCTAACGAAATCATCGAAAACATCGAAGCAGGACTAGCCAGTTTTCGGGAAATTATGGACACAATCAATGCGATCGCTCTAGATACTCGATAATTGCTGTAATTAATCTATAAGCCTTTTCTTTTATGCTGCCTAGCGAACTCCTGATGCATCGACTGAATGGCGAAACCGTCGTTCCTAAAAAATTAAAAGTAGATGATAAGCATCAGGCGATCGCCACAGAATTAATCGCAATTTTTGAGAATGCTAAGGGTGGGACACAGGGCGAACTTGATCGACTATTGCAAGAACTTGAAGGCGATACTCCCGACTATCGGGTAAAGCGCGGATTGGCTCATATTCTCAAATCTAGCTTCAGCAACTTTGAAATTATGAGTCCCCTTGAACCACAGGAATTACGCCGCCGTATTTTTGAACTGTCGGCGCAAGTTATCCCTAGTCAGCAAGCTACGCAGCAAACCCTTACCAAACTTGCCGATAGCCTAACGGAAGAACTGACGCGTGAAGTCTTGCCTTCGGAAATTACCGCAGGGCTTTATGCCGATCTAATGGAAAATCGGATTCTGACCGAATTTGATAGCCCAACACCTGAAGCCCTTATTCATCGTTATAATCTCTCGCAAGTGCAGGGGATTTTCTATCGAGCAAGTCATATGACGCTCAAAGTCCACCGCAACGATCCAGGGGAATATAAGCTGCTATTCCGTTATCTCAAGCTATTTCAATTAATGTCTTATATCGAGGGTGATGTCGATTATGGCTTCACGATTACCGTCGATGGCGCAACGAGTTTATTTGGCACAAGTACCCGCTATGGACTTGCGATCGCAAAACTTTTGCCTGCACTACTCCATGTCACTAAATGGAGTTTAAATGCAACTCTAGTCGAAAAAGATAATTATTCCAAACAAAAGCGTACAGGACTATTCACCCTTGATTCTGAGTGTGGATTGGTGAGTCACTACCCTGCGGGAAAAATCTATGACAGTGCGATCGAGTCTTCATTTGCGGAGCGATGGGATGCCATGAAAACAGAATGGAAACTAGAAAGAGAAGTGGATTTAATTCCCATTCCCGGAAGTGTTATGATTCCTGATTTTCGACTGGTACATCCTGACGGGCGGAGTTATTTATTAGAGATCGTTGGTTATTGGCGACCTGAGTATTTACGAAAGAAGTTCTCGCAAGTGCGACAGGCTAATTGTGAGAATTTGATTTTGGCGATTTCTGAACGTCTAAATCTGGAGAAGGCAGGTGTAAAAGTAAGCGATACGCCTGCGCTAACGGTTTGGTTTAAGGATAAACTTTCACCTAAAGTGGTTTTACAAGCGATCGAATCGCCATCCTAAGAAGTCCAAGGCACTTGGTCATAATCACCTTCCCACCTTTGATAGAGACCATTAACCTTGCGGTATAGTGGCAGCACTCTTACGCAGCCAGATAGAAAGTACAATGAATTAGACTAAAAAAGTATTGTTGATTTAGATTGAAATCATAATTTTTACTTTAGCTTTTCGTGATTGCAATATATCGCGTTCTCACACAATAAAGATATGGAAGAACTTTTGACGTTAAGGGAATTGCTAACTAAAGGCGATATGACTGGAGCATTGGCAATTGTTGATGAATTAGAAGAAATGAGCCGCGACGATAAAATTAACAACATTCGTAGCTATGCAGTAATTTTGCTCATGCATCTCATCAAACAAAAAGCAGAAAATCGCACCACCAAATCTTGGGAGCTATCAATTCGTAACTCGATACGCGGTATTCAAACCAAAAACCAGAGACGTAAAGCTGGCGGAACATACCTCAATACCGAAGAATTATGCTTAGCAATTTCCGAAGCTTATACTGAAGCGGTCGATCGCGCATCGGCAGAGGTTGAGGAAGGTCGCTATGAACCCAAGGAGTTAGCCAAATTAGTCAACCGTCAAGAAATCTGCGATCGCGCCATGATCTTAATCTCGACAAATCTAGAAATTTAATCAAACCCCAAATATAATTCGGCAGGCTAAGCTCGCCTAATCATATTTGGGGTTTATTTCATTTGTGATCCTAAGGATTGCAATAGGAGCAGTACATCGGATCGGCTAACTGGATGCCATCAGGAAAGAGAACTTCTTGTTTAAAATCACAGCGATCGCACTTGTACAAATGAGCGCGAGTTACCTGAGTTGGCAGTCCGCAAATCTCACAGCGTAAACCTTTCAATTTTTGAACTACATCGAAATTCACAAAATTACAATTGGGACAGAGTTGTTGTAATTTGCGAACAAGATCTTCGGTTGCTTTGGCAATATTTTTCATGCGTGTGGGATTGTACAGCGCCCGCATGTCTGTTTCTATATGGAGTTGTGATGTTTTTTGCAATAAATCATGGACAGATTTCTTAAGCAATTCCTCTGAATTAATGCCTTTATAAATTGATTCCTTTGCCGAAGTTTGGGCATTTGGCATCAATACAACTGCATGATCAGGAAATCCAATTTTGATCGCAAAATCATAGGCTTGCTCATAGCTAGAAATTACTTGATGGCGAAAGTTGGTGTCAGAGGAAAGCGCTTCACCATAAACCGAGAAATTATGTTTTTTATCTAGCAATAAAACCAGTTCCCGATTGTACGCAATGCCGAGCAGGGGATGGGGAAAGAAGCTGCCCTCACTGGCGATCGCCAGATCGCCATTACTAATTTCTAAAGCTCTTGCCGCCTTAATTTTTGCGGTTTCGATTTGATTAGCAGGACGATCAATGTCGCGGGTAAATGTACCAAATAGGTCACTATCAAAATCATGAGGAACTGTAGCCTTGATTCCTAATGATGTTTGTAAGATCGGCGCGATCGCAATTTCTTTACGGTGCATTGTCGCGATGACAGCAGTGCGATCGGTAAATTCTATAGCGGTCATAAACTGATCCCGTTAATGATCCCGTCACTAATCCCGTCAATGATCAAATCGGTGATTAGTTTTGCCGTAATTGGTGCAAATAGAATGCCATTACGATAGTGACCTGTCGCCAAAATTAGATTCTCATAATCACTAGCTCCTAATATGGGAATTTCATGAGGAGCATGGGGACGGAATCCCCACCATGTTTCGGTGATGGGCATATTTGCGATCGCAGGATATACCGATATAGCTCTGTTTAATAGTTGGGCAATTCCTGCGGCAGTATTACCTTGCGAGAATCCATTATCCTCAACCGTTGCCCCAATCACAATCGTGCCGTCCTGACGCGGCACAATATAACAACTAGGCGCATAAATGACCCGTTGCAATTTGCGATCGCAATCATATACCGATAGCATCTGCCCCTTAATTGGCTTGATCGGCAAAGGTAACAATGATTGCGTCCATGCACCTGTGGCTAGCACATAGCAATCCGCTTGCAATTTACCAGCACTAGTATCCAGATGCGTAACGCGATTTTGATCGCGCACAATTTGATAAACGGTTGTGCCTTCTAAAATTTTGATTGATAGGGATTTAGCGGCTGTTAATAGGGCTTGAGTGAGTTTGCGATTATTTACCTGTCCATCCGATGGCAACCACAGAGAACCTAAAACTGATTCTCCCAAGCCAGATTGCCGCTTATGGGATTCTGCAAGATCGATGTATTTGGGATGTATGGATATGGCTTGGAGATCGCTTTCTTCGACCGCAGGCGCAATTATGCCACAACACCAGTAGCCGCAGTCTTGTCCTGATAGTTGCATTAAGTTAGCGATCCAATGGGGATACATATCACGACTACGCACCCCAAAGGATAAAAGGTCTCCTTCCAAGCGTTCCGCTTCAGGAGCCAGCATTCCTGCCGCCGCCCATGTTGCCCCCCGTCCGCACCTATCTCGCTCAACTATGGTGACATTTGCCCCTCTCTGCGAAAGGGAAATCGCTGTCGCCAAGCCAATAATGCCACCACCAATCACTAAAACATCAGTCATTTCATATCACCCAATTCGGTCTCTAAAAATTGTCTGTGTCAAGCGCAAACAATTTTTAACTATCAAGTTCACAACGAGTTGCTACTACAGCATAAAACGGATCGCTGCTAGCCATACCAAACATTGCTAAAAAGGGAGAACTGGGCGGCACATTTGCCACTAGTTCAGGCTTGGTGAAACCCTTGGGAACTGAGGCAAAATATTTAAATACCAACTTGGTGCGATCGCTTTCTTCAGCATCACGCCATGCTTGAATTGCCTTTTGGTAAAACATCCGATTGGAGAAACTAATGATCGCAATACCGCCTACTTTAAGAATGCGATGAATTTCGGCAAATACCGCTTCAGGATATTGCAAATACTGCACAGAGACAGTGTTCAGAACTGCATCAAAGGATTGATCGGCAAAGGGTAATGACTGATTTTGATTGAGATTTTGGACAAAATAATGATTTAAACGAGGATTACGCGCTAATTCTTCTGCATTCAGTCCATGTCCTTCCACATGGGCAAATTCTATTTCTTCGGGCAAGTGAGATACCCAACTACTCATCAAATCGAGAATGCGCGTATTGGGTTGCAAACGCTGACGATACAGATCGGTGAGTTGCTGAATGAAACGATCATCGACATGGTTAACAAAGCGGGGATAGTCATAGAACAGCGCATCATCGGCGTTGTCCAGTTTTTTCCTCTGTTCGGAGGCAAGTTGCATATTCATTTCGAGTCAAACACCAGTTCTTAATATTACTTAACCTATCTTAACCTACAACAAAATCATTAAAAGCGTTGCGAAGCAACGCTTTTAATGATTTTGTTGTTTATGCAACGTAAAGCGATGTAATGAACGATGTAATAAATAGGGCAATAATTGCGATCGCAATCTTCAGTCAAAAATCACACTATCGAAGATCAAAGTTGCAATCTCGCCCTAATGTCGGTAGCATAGGGCATAATAAAAAATGTAATAAAACTAAACAATCAAATATATGCATTAAAGGCTACATAGCCCGACTGTATTTGAGTTGTATAAACTGGCAAGTCCAAACCAAAAACTAAGATAGGAAACTGACTAAGGAGTGACACAATGCAGCAGCAGGGCAAAGCCCTAACTGTTCCAATCGGTCTGATGGGCGCAGCGCAGGGATTTAATCCGACAATATTACTGCTACTAGGTTCAATTGTTTTAGCAACTGCATCAACAACAGGGTATTGGGTATGGGGCTGGTCACACTGGCTCGTATTTATTTGTAATTTCTCGGCGCTTTATGTACTGGGAACAGTGATCCATGATGCTTGCCATGGTGTTGCTCATCCCAATCGAATTGTAAATGCTGCAATCGGGCATATTTCCGCAATTTTGCAAGGGTTTGTGTTTCCTGTGTTTACTCGTGTTCACATGCAGCACCATGCCAATGTAAATGATGAAGAACACGATCCCGATCACTTTGTATCCACAGGTGGGCCATTGTGGTTAATTGCGATTCGTTTTTTCTATCACGAAATTTTCTTCTTTCAACGCCGCTTGTGGCGCAAGTATGAGCTACTAGAATGGGCGATTAGCCGATTAATTGTGGTAGCAATGATTATTTTTGCCTATTACCATGGATTCCTTGGTTACATGATGAACTTCTGGTTTGTACCAGCCGCCGTCATGGGACTTTTGCTAGGTTTGTTCTTTGACTATTTGCCTCACCGCCCCTTTGTCGAAAGATCACGCTGGAAAAATGCCAGAGTTTACCCAGGACGCTTTCTCAACATCCTTTTGTTAGGTCAAAACTATCACTTGGTACATCACCTATGGCCGAATGTGCCTTGGTACTACTACGAGAAGGCATATTATCAAATGAAGCCTCTCTTGGATGCCAATGGCTCACCGCAGACATTAGGTCTACTAAAGATGCCCGATCTGGCGGGATTTTTATATGACTTGTTCTTAGGAATTCGTCTACACGGTCATAAGAAGTCATAAAAAAAGAGAGGGTGTGTTGCACCCTCTCTTTTTTTATGACCAAAACCAAAATAGAGTTGCGGCGCAAAGCGCCGCAACTCTATTCTGGTTTTAGGATTAATCTAGACTTGATATCGAATCTAAAGAGCGATCTAATTGCATTCTTGTTTCCATCTGGCGAATGAAGTAACCTGTCATCATTGCCGAGCCAATCAGCCCTGCTAAGTTTTCACGATCGGTAGTAATGCTGACATTAAAATTTTGCGATGGCAGAATACCGAGTAAATTTTGAATATTTTGACTGATAATTTGTTGGGCTTCAGGGGTGACGGACTGAGCGACAGTGGCTAAAGTTTCAGGTGCTTGCTGTTTGAGATATTCCAAGAGAAGGTTGTTGCTAGACTCGAGTTCACCAAGGTTAAACATAATGATCTCCCCGCATTTGGTATTCGCTAATTTGGTCTAGATATATTCTTACTGATGCGATCGCAAATTTTTAAGTAGGAAAACCGTATTTCAACCGAATCAAGAAAACAAAAAAGCCCTTGCTTGGCAAGGGCTTTTTTGTTTGTTAGATGTTAAAAATCGTCGTCGTAGCCGCCGCTATTGCTTTGAGCAGCTTCGTTATCTTTGCGAGAGCCAAGCAACTCTAGACGATCCACACGGATGACAGGTTTTTGTCTTTCATCGCCTGTGGTGCGGTCATTCCATCGATCAAATTTGAGAGAACCAGAAATACCGATCAAACTGCCTTTTTTGACATAATTAGCGGCAACTTCGGCGGTTTTATCCCATACTTCTAGGTCAAACCAATCAGGTGGGTCGTCACGATTGCTCGTATTCCGATTGACTGCGATCGCAAAGTTGCATACCACTTTTCCAGACTCAAAATATTTGACTTCGGGGTCGCGTCCTGCCCGTCCTACTAAATGAACTTTGTTGAGGGTCATAAGACAAGTTTCAGGGAAATTTATAGATAGATGCCTGCATTTTATCTGTTTTTTTGCGATCGCAAAGCTTACACAAACGCAAATTTATACAGTTGACATAGATCTTCGGCTATTTTTTGTGATACTTTTCATGACAACCGTGCGAATTGTGTCAGGAGGCAGTTATGACTGAAAACAAAACTAATGAGGTAATTGGGCAGGTCTCTCAACAGATTGGGAAGACTTGGACAAAGGTACAACCACAGTTGCAGGCGCTATTGCTAAAACTGATAAAAAGTTTGCTGCCTGCACTGCGTAATCTGCAAACTAAATTAGTCAATGTAGAAGCATCAACGGGAGAGCCAGCCAGCACTAGCACCAGTAATCCTAATTTAGAAAAGGCTTTGCAAATAGGTAAGGCAATTTCCGCCAAGACCATTGCCACGCTAATTGTGGCTCTGACCAAGTTACAAAAGAGCTTAGAAGGCGAAGGTGCATTAGATGCCACGGAAGAAGCTGCTCTACTCAATGCTGCCCCAACCATTGATTCTCCCTTGGTAGCACAGGTCAAACAAGAATTTGGCATTGCTTGGAAATTTACCCAAGAGCAAGTTGTTCCCAAAATTCTGGGCTTCCTCCAATTGTCTGTTGATAAACTTGACCCGATTGCTACCAATATTTGGCAAAAGGTTTCCACGAAGGCTGCCGCCACACCATCCCTCGTCAAGTCTTGGGAAGATTTGCAAGCCAATGATGCTTGGAAAAAGACAGTGACGGCAACTGCCCCCATTTGGCGCTCGATTAGTGGAATTGCTACCCAGATTCCCCTGTCCGATGAGGTAAAACTGATTCTTGAAAAGCGGGCAGGGACGGTCGCTTTAGTCACCCTATTTTCATTGCTGGTCATCCTCAAGCCATCCCACGCTCACAGCAAAGTTGTTAAAAAGGTAGCTGTCACACCAGCGCCCATCAGTCAGCCTGTCACTAAAACTCCTGAGAAAAAAGCGCCCTCAGTTAGCGATTTGGTCAAGCCAGAGAAGGATGATGCGCCTTTAAGTGCCGAACAAATTGCGATCGCAAAGATTCAAACCCAAGTTTCTGAGGTCGCCAATCAATATGGCGAATCGTTGCTAGGTTCAGTCCAAACCAACTTTAAGCGGGGACGCTTGATTGTTGTCCTAAATGATGACTGGTACAAGTTAACCCCAAGCCAACAGACCCAACTGGTCAAAGATCTCCAAACTCGTTCCCAATCCCTCAATTTCAAGAAATTATTTGTCGCTGATGCCGAAAATCATCTAATTGCGCGTACTCCTGTCACTGGTACTGAAGTGATTATTTTGAGGCAATAATATCTCCCAAAGTGATGCCAAACGCTTTGCATTTGGCATCACTTTGTTTTAAAAAATCGGCAAAACAATATTTCTATGGCAGAAGTCAAAGATCAAAGACATCCTCAATACACTAAAGATCGCCAGATAGTTAATGATCTCCTCAGCCAGTCCACACCTACTAAGCGTGACTATGCCGATCTTGCGCGTCTAATTATTCGTTACAAAAGCTTTGTAGGAGCGCGAGATATTCAAGCAGATTTGCTCAAGGTACTTAGCAGTTGGCATTTAACCGAAGAAGAGTTATTTGCCAAAACCAGAGAAATCCATGCAGTCGGCAAAGTCTATATGTCACAGGATGAAGGTCAAGATGATTGGGCTTAGTTATTTGTTGATCAAACAATCAATTACTTCACTAGACTAGAAAGCATGATTTACAAAAGAGCGCACTCTTAGAGTGCGCTCTTTTGTAAATATATAAATCTATAAATGATTTAGGATTGCTATAAATCCATAAAATATCTATAAGATTAGCCAGAATACTCAAGGCATCCGCTTATGTCAGACGCAAATAAAAAGTATCGATTAATTACTCGCAGTGACTTTGATGGTGTGGTCAGTGCCGTGCTACTCAAAGAACTGGATATGATTGATGAAATTCTCTTTGTCCATCCCAAAGATGTGCAGGATGGCAAGGTAGAAGTTTGCGATCGCGATATTTTAGCTAACTTGCCATACATCGAAGGGGCAGCGCTGATTTTCGATCATCACATCAGTGAGACAATGCGTGTTTATGACAGCCCTGAAAATCACATTATTGAAGGTGAAGCCCCATCCGCCGCAAGGGTAATCTACAACTACTATGGTGGCAAACTCAAGTTTCCCCATATTTCTCAAGAGATGATGAAGGCAGTGGACAAGTGTGACTCTGCCCAATTTACGATTGATGATATTCTGCATCCCCAAGGATGGGTATTGCTGAGCTTTTTGATGGATTCTCGCACTGGCTTAGGCAGATTTCGTGAATTTACGGTCTCTAATTACGCACTGATGATGGAGTTAGTGGAGGCATGTCAAACTCTATCGATCGAGCAAATTATGGAGCTGCCCAATGTCAAAGAGCGTATAGACATGTACTTTGTGCAGCAAAAAATATTTACCAAACAGATTGAGCATTGTGCCGAAGTGTACGACAAGCTCGTCGTGATTAATCTGCAAAATGAAGAAACGATCTACGCGGGTAATCGTTTTATGGTTTACGCGCTCTATCCTGATTGCAATATCTCTATGCATCAGATGTGGGGCAGACAGCAGCAAAACACCGTTTTTGCTGTTGGCAAATCCGTACTCAATCGCACCTGTAATCTCAATATTGGCGAATTAATGCTGAAGTATGAAGGTGGCGGACATGCCAATGCAGGGACTTGCCAAATCGATGTTCAAGATAGCGATCGAGTCAAGCAAGAGTTAATCGACATCATCACCAAATATAACAACGTCGAATCCACACCTTTATCGCTGTAAATAAAGAGCTTGCTTAGCAAGCTCTTTATTTACAGCGCTTTGCGCTCAAAGAAGATGAGTGGCAACGCGAAGCGCTACCACTCATCTTCTGGCTTTATGTTTGCTATATTTAAACCTTGGCTAAGCCACTATGACGCAGTAATGGCTTGGTGCTAGGCTCACGCCCACGAAAAGTCTTGAAGACTTCCATCGGATGCTTACTACCACCAAGGGCGAGCACCGTATCACGGTAGAGTCTACCGATTGCCGAAATTGCTGCTTCATCTTCCAATCCTGCTTCCTCAAAGGCAGCAAAGGCATCGGCACTAAGCACTTCTGCCCACTTGTAGCTGTAGTAACCTGCGGCATAGCCCCCTGCAAAGATATGACCAAAAGAGCAAAGGAAATTATCTTCGGGCAAGGGAGGGATCACCATCGTGGTTTGAGCAAGTCGAGATCGCAATTGCATCGGCGTTTCTGCGCCACCAACCTCATAGCGATGGTGTAGCTCAATATCGACGAGGCTGAAATGCAACTGGCGTAACATTGCTGAGCCACTCATATAGTTTTTAGAATCAATCAGCTTTTGGAAATAGCTCTCTGGCAAAGTTTCACCAGTTTCATAATGCTTTGCCATGCCAAATAAAGTGGCGCGATCATAGCACCAGTTTTCCATGAATTGACTGGGCAATTCCACCGCATCCCATTCCACATTATTGATTCCTGAAGCACCCGCATAATCAACCTGAGTCAACATATGCTGCAATCCATGACCGAACTCATGGAAGAGGGTCTCCACTTCGCCAAAGGTCATCAAGCTAGGCTTGCCATCGACGGGTGGTGATTGATTGCAAATCAAATAGGCTACTGGCAAACGGGTGATAGGCTGACCATCTTCGATCACCTTGGCACGACCAATACAATCATTCATCCATGCCCCACCCCGCTTCTCCGCAGGACGGCTGTAAGGATCAAGATAAAAATATGCGATCGCAATATTCTGCTCATTCTGAATTTCAAAAAAGCGTACAGTTTCATGCCAAATCGGCGCTTTGCCATCCGCAGGCACAACGGTGACTCCAAACAAACGATTAACTAGCGCAAATAAACCTTCCAGCACTTGAGGCAATGGGAAATAAGGGCGCAATTCCTCAACGGTGAAATTAAACTTAGTTTCGCGCTGACGCTCAGCCCAATAGGAAGTATCCCAATGCTTGAGTTCGATCGTTTCGCCCTGAGCCTTGGCAAATTCTTTAAGTTCTTCAAATTCAGCGACGGCGGCAGTATAGCTCGACTGACGTAATTCCTCCAGCAAGTTATCGACAGCTTCAACATTGGGAGCCATCTTTCGCGCCAGACTTAGTTCGGCATAGCTAGGGTAGCCAAGTAACTCCGCTTTTTGTTTACGCAACTCCAAAATGCGATCGATCAAAGGCGAATTATCAAACTCACCACTTGCCGCACGACTAACAAAGGCACGATAGAGTTTTTCCCGCAAATCACGGCGACGGCTATGCTGCATGAATGGCACATAGCTAGGATAGTCGAGGGTAATGCACCAAGGTCCATTTTCAGGTGTAGCTTTATCATCACCATCTAGCCTTGCTGCTTGAGCTGCTTGAGACAAAAGACTAGGGGGCAAACCATCAATTTCTTCGGGCAAAGTCAGCGTCATGCTAAAGGCTTTCGTCGCATCCAAAACATGATTAGAAAAATCCGTGGAGAGCTTCGCTAATTCCATTTGAATCGCATTAAACTTCTCCTTCAAGTCACCTTCTAACCCAACACCCGACAACTCAGCATCCCGAATCGCCGCTTCGACAATCCGTTTTTGAGCAGGTTCAAGGCTATCCCACTCCGCCGATCCGTAAATTGATTTATAAGCCTTATAAACCGCTTGGCTTTGGCTAAACCGATTAAAAAACTCAATTACTTTTGGTTGCACAACCTTGTGGGCTTCGCGCAATTCCGCATTATTTTTGACACTGAGCAAATGCTCGACTGCTCCCCATGCCCAGCCAATCCGCTCAGTCAGACGTTCTAGTGGCTCGACCAAGCCAGACCATGTGGGCTGTAGATCGGCTTCAAGTTTACTCAGTCCCGCATTAGTTTCTTCCAGCAATTGCGTAATTGCTGGGATCACATGGTCGGGCTTAATCTCCGTAAAAGGTGGTAATCCTTTACCAATTAAGAGAGGATTTGTAATTTCACTCATAGATAATCTAATCTTTAAGATTTGTAAATAGCTAACTCAATTATATAGCGATCGCCACTTGTACCCGCAAAAAACAAGTACCCGCAAAAACAAGAATTGTGCCCAGTTACTTATGGGTTTTCAGAATTATTGACAAGTTTATTTGTTTTTATTTCTTTAGGGGGACGATTTTTGCTAGACTAGGAAAAGTGTTTGAAGGCAATTGACAATAAATCTTCCAAACTACATTACAAAACTAATCACTCAATCTTTTGTCTCGGAGATAACCACACTATGGCTCGGATGTACTACGACACGGACGCAAATCTTGAATTTCTAGCAGGTAAGACAGTCGCAATTATCGGCTACGGTTCTCAGGGTCACGCCCATGCCCTTAACCTCAAAGATAGCGGCGTGGATGTCATCGTGGGGTTATATCAAGGCAGTCCCTCATGGCAAAAAGCAGAATCTGACGGTCTCACAGTCAAAACTGTGGCAGACGCATCGGCAGCAGCAGACCTGATCATGATTCTCTTGCCTGACGAAACCCAAAAAGCAATTTACAACACGGAAATTGCACCGAACTTAAAGGCTGGCAATACCCTTGCCTTTGCCCATGGCTTCAATATTCACTTCGCGCAAGTTGTTCCCCCTGCCGATGTTGATGTGATCATGGTTGCGCCTAAGGGGCCTGGTCACTTGGTACGTCGTACTTACACCCAAGGTCAAGGCGTTCCTGCGTTATTTGCAGTTTACCAAGATGCCACTGGTCAAGCTCGCGATCGTGCGATGGCTTATGCCAAAGGTATCGGCGGCACACGCGGCGGTATTCTCGAAACAACTTTCCGTGAAGAAACCGAAACTGACCTCTTTGGCGAACAAGCTGTACTTTGCGGCGGTTTATGCGCTCTGATTAAAGCTGGCTTTGAAACCCTCGTTGAAGCTGGCTATCAACCAGAACTAGCCTACTTCGAGTGCTTGCACGAAGTTAAGCTAATCGTTGACTTGGTTGTTGAAGGCGGCATGTCGAACATGCGCTACAGCATCTCTAACACTGCCGAGTATGGCGACTACACCCGTGGTCCTCGCGTGGTAAATGAGCAAACCAAGACAGAAATGAAGAAGATTCTTTCGGAAATTCAGTCTGGTCAATTTGCCCGTGAATTCGTTCTTGAAAACCAAGCTGGTAAACCTGGATTCACCGCAATGCGTCGTCAAGAAGCAGAGCATCAAATTGAGTCAGTTGGTCAAGAGCTTCGCGCTATGTTTAGCTGGTTGAAGAAGATCTAGTGATCACATTTCTCTAATAAAAAAGCGGCGCAAAGCGCCGCTTTTTTACTGTGGTATTACAACTCTGTAGTTACAGACGGTACAGGAGGATTATTGGGGGAGTTCGGCATTTTCTTGATTTTCATATAGGCTTCAACTGTCTGTACTGCCAAGGGTGCGGCGATCGCACTGCCACCACCGCCACCAGCATTCTCGGCAAAGACAGTCACCACGATTTCGGGTTTTTCGTAAGGGGCATACACCGTAAACCAAGCATGGTTTGGACGTGGTGGATCTTGAGCTGTCCCAGATTTCCCAGCCATCGATACTTCAGCAGAACTGAGAGAAGCCGCTGTACCGTAGTCAAATACAGATTTAAGGGCTTGCTGCAAAGCCGCCAAGTTAGTTGGCGATATATTCAAAGACTGTCGCCATTCCCTAGCATCATTGTCCTCTAAAAGTAAATGTGGTTTGATTTTGAAGCCACCATTGCCCACTGCCGATGTCATCATTGAGACTTGAACAAGATTCGCTTGGACATCACCTTGACCAATCGACATGTTTAAAGTGTTGCCAACATACCAAGGTTCACCAATTACGCGCTTTTTCCATTCTTCATCGGGGACAGTTCCTTTGCTTTCTTCTTCTTTAATCTCAATGCCCGAATATTCACCATAGCCAAATTTATGTGACCATTCCGCTAATTTTTTTTCACCTACGCGCATTCCCACCTGACCAAAGAAGGTGTTGCTGCTGTATGCCATCGCCTCAGAGAAGCCAATTGTCCCAAAGCCCGCTTTATTGTGATCCCAAAACTGAAAACCGCCGACATCAAGATAGGGATAGGTGGGCAGCAAATCATTGATGCCAAATGAACCAGTTTCTAGACCTGCTGCCATAGTTACCACTTTAAATGTGCTTGCGGGTGGATAGACCTGCAAAACTCGATTCACGAAGGGGTGATCTTTTTCCTGTAGGCGTTTCCATGTTGCTTCTGAAATTTTGCCTGAGAAAAGATTTGGGTCAAAGGCAGGATGGCTGACCATGGCAAGAATTTCACCATTATTGGGATCCATGGCAATGATGCCGCCCTGTTGCTCACCGAGCAATTTTTCTGCTGCTTTTTCTAGATCTAGATCAATGGTTAATTTGACAGCATTACCCGCTTTTGGTGGCTTTTGACCTAAAACTCGTAATACCTTACCAAAAGCATCAACTTCTACTTGCTGACCGCCCCACTCTCCTCTTAGTTGATTTTCAAAGGCATACTCAACCCCTGCTTTGCCAATAACGTCTCCTGGACGATAGCCTTTTTCTCGTAATTTAGGTAATTCTTCCGCCGTTAATTCGCCTGTGTAACCAAGTAAATGGGCAGCGATATCACCATTGGGATAATAGCGTACTGCTTCGGGTTCTACCTTTACGCCTGGCAAGTCAAGACTATGCTCAGAGAGCATGGTGACTAACTTGGGGCTAATCGATGTAGAAACGCGCACAAGGTTCGGTGAGTTATAGCCTTCCTGTTCTAGTTTTTGAGTAATCGTCTCTGCCGAAACATCGATTAACTTGGCTAGACGATTAATAATTGGCTGCCATTTTTCCTTGGATTGGGCAATTGGCCAGAGATAAACTACGTGCGCCAAACGACTGGAAGCAAGAATATTACCTTTACGATCAAATAGTCTGCCTCGTTCAGGTGGTTTGGCGATCAGTCTGATCCGATTATTTTCAGCAAGCTGTTGATTGCGATCGCCCTCAATGAGCTGTAAATAAAACAAACGTCCGCCCAAAAGTCCGATTAGCACTGCGATGCTTACAAAAAACAGAATTGCTGCACGCATCCCTTTGCCCATTGTGCGGGTGTTTTCTGTGGGATTAAAGGGAGAAATTCGTCTTTGCGTAAAGGTCATACTGCTTAGGGAAGATTTTTCGCTAGAATAGGATCTAGATATATTGTATTGCGATCAGGAATTGAATTAATTCCCTCGCCCGTTTAGTGAGTGATTTCGCTATTCATAAATTTCCAAAGCAAGCTATAGCAGTTTTTCAGAGGAGTTAAAAGTCCGTGATTGTGACACCTGTACGTCCTGTAGGACGAAAGTGGAGTAATCTCAGTTTTACTTCAACCCTCTATCTTGCCCCAGTATTAGATCTGTTGCTAGATGAAGTACCACTAGAGTGGCATCCTGAGCTAAGACTTGGTTTACAAGAAGCATTGGTCAATGCCGTTAAACATGGCAATTCTCTTGATCCATGTAAACAAATCACCGTTAAGTTTTCGATTGTGGCACAAATGTATTGGTGGGTGATTACGGATCAAGGTAATTCACCACAGTCTTCTGACTGTTCTGAGGCAGATCCGACACCTTGTCATGATTTGGAATGTGGCAGGGGGTTTTATATTCTCTATAAAATATTTGAAAATGTTTATTGGGATCATGAAATGCACCGCTTGACTCTTTGCAAGCGTATTGATCGATCTACGAAACCAATGATTCTCTAAAAAATCATTGAATTTTGTGGTTTTTGACAAAACTAAAGACAAAACTGCATATTTGACATAGAGTTTAAAATAAGGTTATGAGAACTTTATAACTATCTTTGCTAGGGCGAAATAAAACCTATGACTCCAATCACATTATTAGCTGAAGCTCCTGTAGAACATCTAGGTAATCCTGTGGATGTGGAAGTAGATAGTGAGCAAGTAGGCGAGTGTAATGCTGTAGTAGATGCTTGGATCCCAGATTGGCTAAGGGGTGGTTGGGAAAAGTCGCAAAGGAGGGAGATTTTAGAACAGGAAGATATCGTTAGTCGGGCATTGGATTTTGCCTATCGCTTGCATGATGGGCAATGTAGAGCTTCGGGGGAACCATACATATTACATCCGATCGCAGTCGCATCAATTCTAAAAGATTTGGGTGGCAGTGATGCCATGATTGCCGCAGGTTTTTTACATGATGTGGTTGAGGATACGGAAGTATCTTGCGAACAAATTGAAGAAATGTTTGGCAAGGAAGTTCGTCAACTTGTAGAAGGTGTGACTAAGTTATCAAAGTTGAGTTTTGCGAATAAAACTGAAAGTCAGGCTGAGAATTTTCGGCGTATGTTTCTTGCCATGGCTCAAGACATTCGGGTGATTATCGTTAAGCTTGCCGATCGCCTGCACAATATGCGAACGCTACAACATTTGCGACCTGAGAAGCAAGTTCTGATTTCCAGAGAAACGCGGGAGATTTTTGCTCCTTTAGCCAATCGATTGGGGTTAGGGCAAATTAAGTGGGAATTAGAAGATATTGCTTTTAAATATATTGAGCCAGAGCAGTATCAAATGATGGAGTCTCTCGTTGCCGAAACCCATGAGAGCCGCCAAGAGCAACTTACAGAAGTTACGAAGATTTTGGGTGAGCGTCTTGCCGATATGGGAATTGAGGACTTTGAGATTAGTGGTCGTCCTAAGCATTTATATGGCATCTATCGCAAAATGGAACGCCAGAAGAAACAATATAACGAGATCTATGACATTCAGGCGGTACGGGTGATCGTCAATACAAAGGAAGAATGTTACCGAGTTCTTGCGGTTGTTCATGATTATTTCTGTCCAATTCCCGGCAGATTTAAAGATTACATTGGTTTACCGAAACCTAACCGCTATCAATCTCTGCATACGGCGGTGATTGGACCGAAAGGACAGCCTGTCGAGGTGCAGATTCGGACATGGGAAATGCATCATATTGCTGATTATGGAATCGCGGCTCACTGGAAATATAAAGAGAGTAATTCAGAGAGCAAGCCACTCAAGGGGGATGATCAAAAGTTTACTTGGTTACGCCAGTTGGTGGAATGGCAGAGAGAACTGAACGATCCACAGGAATATCTCGATAGTGTTAAGGAAGATTTGTTTGATAGTGAAGTTTATGTGTTTAGTCCCAAGGGTGATGTGTATTGCTTGCCAAGGGGGGCAACTCCTGTAGATTTTGCTTATCGTGTACATACTGAAGTAGGAAATCACTGTTCTGGAGCTTTGGTGAATAATGTAATGGTTCCTTTACAGCGTCCACTGAAGCATGGGGATATTGTCACCATTCTTACCCAAAACAATGCTCATCCCAGTACCGATTGGATGAACTTTGTGGCTACTAGTTCCGCCAAGAGTCGAATTCGACAATGGTTTAAGCGATCGCGACGGGATGAGAATCTTGCCCTAGGACGCAGTGCTCTAGAACGAGAGTTGGGTAAGGCTGGCTTAGAAGCTTTACTCAAGTCTGACCAGATGCAAAAACTGGCTGAACGATGTAACTATCACAATGTTGAAGATTTAATTGCTGGTATTGGCTATGGCGAGACTTCAGTTAATGCGGTGGTCAATAAGCTGCGCGAACATCAACACAATGAAAGAGGTTTGCATTCCTATAAGGTTGAGCCTCGTCATCAAGAACATGTCCATAGCCATAGCCATTCTAAATCACCAATTTTGGGATTGGATGGTATGGTTTACTCGATCGCAGGTTGTTGTACGCCTTTACCTGGAGAGCCAATCGCTGGAGTGGTTGCGTTAGGCAGTAATCGCGGTATTACCATCCATCGCCATGATTGTCACAATTTAACGAGTATTCCTGCGGATCGTTTGCTGCATGTGGGTTGGAATCAAGATAAAGAGCATGATCATGTCCAAACCTATCCCATTGATATTCGGGTGGAAGTGATTGATCGGGTCGGTATATTGCGTGATATCTTATCTCGACTGTCTGACAACAAAATTAACGTACGCCGTGCCAATGTGCAGACGAAAAAAGGCAAAGCGGCCATTATTGATTTGAGCATTGATATTTGCGATCGCAATCAGTTTGATCGTGTGTGCAATCAAATCAATAAGCTCTGTGACATTCTCTCTGTTTCTCGCGTTGTCGCTGAGTAAGGAATACTTTTCAATAATTCCACAGGGCAAGCCCGCCGCTTAGTCCCAAATCATTGGAGACAATCGCCACTCTTGCAGGTAAATCTACCGAGATTAACCGAGCATTACCGCCGCCGATGTAAAGCTTGTCATAGTTAAATAATTTATATAGTGATGCGATTGCCTCTAGTAACCTTTTATTCCAGACTTGCACACCAACTTGTTCCAGTGCGGGTTGACCTAATCTGTCTTCATAGGTTTCGCTGCCAATAAAAATATGTTGTCCTAGTTCTAAATTGGGTAACAATTTACCATCAAAAAACAGCGATGAACCAAATCCAGTACCTAGCGTAATTGCTAGCTCTACGCCATGCCCTACGATCGCGCCACAGCCCTGCACATCAGCATCATTAGCAATTCTGATCGGTTGATCACACTTACTTTGTAATACTTGCAGCAAGGGAAAGCCATCCCAGTCTGGGTGTAAATTAATTGCGCCTCGCGTTACCCCATTTTCGACGACACTGGGAAACCCAATGGAAATGCGATCGCAAGTGCTATGGGTTGATATTAGACTAGTTAATATTGATACGATGGCATCGGGAGTAGCGGGATGGGGGGTAAGAATTTGCGATCGGGCAGAGACCTTAGCACCTGTGTTGTCTAAGAGGATTGCCTTAATACTGCTACCACCAACATCAATTGCCAAGGTTAATAAATTCATCCTAGCTCCCTCAATAATTTATCAATAATTTAAGACAACAGCAATCATCTGATTTTGTTAGAATATCCCAGAAATAATTGACGCAACCCCATGAATAATCCTCTAATGCTAAAAGCATCATCCGAACTGATTGATCAAGCTCAGAGTGAGCTGTTAATTAGAGGAGATAGTTATTTACAGCTAGCCGAAAAACTAGAAATTGCAGTTCAATTGGTTGATAATTTTTTTAAAGGGGAAATTGTCGATATTCACACATACAACTTAATTTGTAATTACTTGGAGATAGAATTCACTTCTAGTTCAGAGGAAACCCCTGATATCCAGGAAAATAATGATATCTCATTGGCATACCTTAATGGAGAAAGTGCGGTTGTCAATCAAGATGATTATGGAGATTTTGGAATTGAACTTGTACAAGATCAGGATCTAGATAGTCAAGATATTGTCATTGAGCAATTGCCATCGGACTATACAGATATTGCCGTAATTTTGCCAATTATACGGCAAAGGATATCAGCTAATTTAATTAATCAGTGTGACCGACTAAGAATAATTAATGTAAATACACCACTACATTTACATGATTTATACACAGAAATTAATGTGTTTAACGGTTTATTGAGTAGCCAATATCTAGATCATAATATTGATGATATTGATGAGTCGAATAAACATCTAAATCGATTCAGTCGTGGCAATATTTCTTTAGAAAAAATTGCGGCTGACCAAGCTTTAGATGAATCTAAACAGATTTTATTAGTAGGTAGTTTAGGGTCAGGAAAGACCACATTGCTCAAGTATTGGGCAATTGCCTGTATTACCGAACAGATATTACCAGAGTGTTTGCCCATATTTGTGTCACTGCGATCGCTAAACTCAGTTAGTGATCTGCAAAATCCTGTAGTTTGGCTAAAACAACAACTTAATAATTACGGTTTATCCGATGAACTAATCAGCAATCATATTCTAGAGCAACTTATTAGTCAGGGACGCTTATTACTGCTTTTAGATGGTCTGTATGATGTGCCAGAAATGCAGAGGGTAGAAGTTACTCAGCAAATTTTACAATTTTGCGATCGCTATCCCGACAATCGTGTTGTAGTTACTAGCCGTAATCCAATTTATAGCCATATTCTGGAATCATTTCTAACACTAGAAATTGCTCCATTTGATGCCAATCAAATTAGTACATTCGTGAAGAAATGGTTCCATCTTACCTGTCCTCAAGAACCTCAAAGAGCTACTGATTTAGAACAATTATTTATAAAAAATCCATCACTAAGAGAAGTTGCTAAAAAACCATTGTTTCTCACTTGCCTTTGCAATGTTTTTCAGAACAAAAAATCAATTACGGCAAGTTTTTATCGAGAAATTATTGATTTACTCTTAACCACATGGGAAGAGACTAAATGTTTATTAATTCCTCCTACTTCCGAACTGTCAATCACGCAAAAGCTAGACTTACTCTCCCATGTTGCCATCGTGGCACTTGATCGCCAAGGCTATATGTGGGAATCCGAGCAATTAGTAAAAGACTTTCAATCATGTATTACTGCTAATCAAAACATTGCCTCGACTATCAACCCCAATCAAATTATTCAAGAATTCAAATGGCAACATGGCTTATTGACCGAACCTGCTAAGGGTGTGTATACCCTCAGTAATGCGCCAATATTGCATGACTATCTCGCAGCCTATCGACTAGCCTATAGTCGTCCCCACATTGTGCAGAAATATTTACTCGATAGAATTCATCTCAAGCATTGGCATGGCGTAATTGTCATGTCGCTCAGTATTTCGCCCCAAGCTGAACAAATATTACTAGAGCTTAAACAAAGAATTGATCAATCCATAAGTAAAGAGCAACATCTTCAAGCCTTTTTAACATGGATAGATTTCCAAGCTAACCAGATGCAAGATATCTATAAACCCGTCACAATTCGCGCATTGTATTTAGATATTGATTTAGAAAAAACGCGATCGCTAGATCGGGCGCGCGCCTTAGATGTCTCCCATTCCAAATCCTTAGAACGGGCAAAAAAGAGAGCTATGGGAATAGAAAATACCATGGACACCGAAATGGATGTCGATCATGCAATTCACCTTGCCATCAATCTCGATCTTGCCCTTTATTTCACCAATCATCGGGTTTTAGAGTTAGCTAGTGCTTTAGATCCGATTCTCAACCAAGGTTTACAAGCACTGCGTCAAGAGCTTCCCAATCCCCATGAGGATCGTGCCAAATTTGCGAAATGGTGGCAAGTCAAAGGATTGGAATGGTCTAAGTCATTTCGCAGTTTGATTATTCAGCATCGGAAAGGGTCGCAAGCATGGCATTTTACGGAAGAACAAACACGACTGTTACGCACATATCACGATGCCAATAAACTGCTGGTTGATTGTTTAAATAATGCTGAGCATATTAGCCCATCGGTTAAAGCGCAGATCGAATCTAGCTTATTCTTGCCTCTGGAAGTTCCCAAACTAACTCCAAAATCAAGTAAGTAACTGGGCGCAATTAAAGATAAAACCCTAAGTACAGGACAAAAAGTTGCAAAAGTAGAGAGAAAGGGGTTTTATAAAAGATAACCACATCTAACCATAAAACCCCTATCAAAGAGATTAACCTATTCCGAGAAATGTTGCAGCAGCATCTGCAATGGAATGCAGCAAGACTAGCATTTGTGTCGGCATTTCTGATCGCGCTAATACGAGTAAGGACA
>NZ_JACJQB010000001.1 GCF_014696385.1 Pseudanabaena mucicola FACHB-723 | reverse complement strand
ATGCACTTAGTATCCGTTCTCGTAAATCTAGCGAATAGGGGGCTGCCATTTTTTCCTTTTATTCTAAATTGCTGTGGTGCGTTTGGTCTCAATTTGCTGTATGAGGAAGCAATTGGTCAATGCGAACAAGTATTACAACAAAATCCTGATGATGTTGATGCGTTATATGGCATGTCTTGCTGCTATGCCTTACAGCACAAGATTGACGAGTCTCTCAAATATCTTGCCCTAGCAATCAATCAACAACCTGAAGAAACAAAAAATCGAGCTAAGGAAGATCCTGAATTTGATGGCATTAGAGAGCATTTGATTATTTATGCGATTACGTAATTCTAAAAAGATTTAGCGATCTCCAATTTTAAATACTCGCCATGACCTGATTCATGGACAAACTTAGCTTAGGAAAAACATTAGAAACAACTTGGTCATTCTCTCGATAAACCTTCTCAACATAAGTTCCATTTACTAAACTAAGCACCGAAAAAGAACCTAAGAGAAAATCAACAATCCAATATTCAGGAATACCAAATTGAGCATATTCTTCGCGCTTTTCTACAGTATCCACAGTACGGCAAGTTGGACTAACAATCTCAATTGCTAATAGGCAAGGCTCATACAACATATCAGGCTGATTACCTAACCCTCGCTTCTGCTCTAGAGTCATCACCAATACATCAGGTCGGCGCGTGCGTTTACCATTAAATATTTCAGTGCTATTAACACGTACACAGTAAGGTAATTGATATTGCTGTACTGCTGATTGTAAAAAAAATGCCAAGAACATCATGACATCGTTGTGAAATACTGTTGCTGGAGTCACTTCAATTAGTTCTCCATCATTAAAGTCATAACGCTTATCAGTGCCGTCATTATAGGTCAGGTATTCTTCAAAGGTGATTTTTCTAGTAGTGGCAACAGTCATCAGTTTGTAACCTCTCTGACTATATTGAATCTTGATCGTTATTGTAACAAAGCAAATCTAAACCTTTCTCAAAAATCTCATCGATCGCCAGCATCTCACCGTCAGTAGTCATGAACTTATGATCCTTAGTAGCTTTAATGCGATCGCCATTTTCTAACTCATACTCAAAGACTTCTTGATTGCCGCGATCGTGCCATTGGGCGACTGGTTGAGTATAGACAAAACCATTCTCATCGACGCTATAAACCTGACATTCAATTTGATGCTCGACAATTTTACCGATCGGCATCACCCCATATTCCACAGTTCGCACTAAAGTATCGTAACTAAGACAATACTCCGCAAAAATCACCATTTGATCGAAGAGATCATTAGAAATCTCTGATCTAATTCCATTTTTGGCACAGCCATCAAGAAAAATAGAACGTTGCTTTTCCATCTCTTCAGGCTTCTTTTTTCCCATCGCCCGCCGCAATAAGTCCGCCGCCCCAAGGGAATATCCTGCCAAATCCTGAGCCATTTTCATGATCTGCTCTTGATAGCAGTTATGGGTAACGACTCCATTAGCAAGAAAATAGGGAGAACTTTGATCTTGCATTTCGATATCAAAGCATTCAGAGACTCCCCAATCTTCAACGGATACTACAAACACGGGAATTACTTCATTTAGAGAATTAACATCTAACTGGAAAAGTATTGATCCATAAGTGATAGTATTTTCTGTCTCAATTAAAGGCTTTAACTCATAGGCAAACTGATCACCCTGTGGTGTCAGAAAGCGATGCTCTGGGGTACAGTAAATTTCTGTATCTGTTGATAGAGTGATTTTAACAATTGATTTAATTCCACTTTGCCATTGTTTAGCAACTTTTGCTGACCATATACGCTTACCATCTGAAGAGAGAATTACATCCTCTTTACGAATATTCTCAATGGCGGTACTTGTGCCATTAGGCTTAGCAATTAAAGTTCCTTTTGCAAGGCACAAAACTCCGTAGGTATTATTTAGAATTGGCTCTAATGTGTGATGCTGATACTCAATCGCTTCTCGACCATGCTTACGATTAATGAATTTGGGAATTAGTCCCGCATCCAAAGGCCCGGGACGGTAGAGCGCTAAAATGGAAGAAATATCTTCAATATTGGAAGGCTTAAGATCTTTTACAATCTGCTTCATACCTGAAGACTCTAATTGGAAGATTCCTTCTAAATCGCCTTTTTCCAAAAGCTTATAGGTCTTTTGATTTGCATCCGTAGCCATATCAGGAGCGATCGCATCAATATGAAAATTTGGCTCTTGATTTTCACGAATTAACTTACTAGTATGCTCAATTGTAGTCAAGTTCCGTAATCCCAAAAAGTCCATTTTTAATAGACCCAGAGATTCTAAATCTTCCATCGTGTATTGTGTCACCACCTGCCCTTCATTGCTGCGTTGCAATGGCACAACCTCATCAAGGGGAAATGGCGAAATCACCACCCCCGCCGCATGAACACCCGAACTTTTGTTCACCCCTTCAATCCGCATCGCCATGTCGAGCCATTCAAAGACTTTTTCATCCTGCTTATAGCGATCGCGAAATTCTGGAGCAGGCGACTCCTCTGAAATCATTGTCTTTAACTTAGCAGGCTTACCTCGCGACACAGGAATCATCTTCGCCATCTTATCGGCTTCACTATAGGCAACATCCAGCACCCTTCCCACATCTTTAAGAACTGCCTTGGATGTCAAGCGGTTAAAGGTAACAATTTGGGCAACTCGTTCTTGCCCATAGCGCTGAGTTACATAGTCAATTAACTCACTGCGGTGATCAATACAAAAGTCTGTATCAATATCAGGCATAGACTTCCGTTCAGGATTGAGAAAACGCTCAAAGAGAAGTCCATGGTGAATCGGGTCAATATTGGTAATCCCAAGGGAATAGGCAACTAGTGAACCTGCGGCACTCCCTCGTCCCGGACCAACAGGAATATGCTTATCTCTGGCGTATTTGATATAGTCCCATACCACCAAGAAATAGGTGGAAAAGCCCATCTGCATGATAATTCCCAGCTCAAAACGTAGTCTTTCTTGATAGTTATCAGGAATCTCAGCATGGGTAGTGACATTAAATCGTTGCAGTAAACCCTGCCATGTTACCTCTTCAAAATACGTATCAGCAGTATGACCTTCAGGTATTGGATAGTCGGCAGCGCGAGGATCGCGCATGAGGTCATAAGCTTTAACTTTTGCGGCAGCATGGAGCGTATTAGCCAGCGCTTCTTCGATCACATCATCTTCCAAATGATCCCGAAATAGCTGCTTCATCTCATCATAGGATTTCAGATATTCCATACCGCTATAACGCAGTCGTTTCTCGTCGGAAATTAGCTTGCCTGTTTGGATACAAAGCAATGCGTCATGGGCTTCCACATCCAAACAAGATGTAAAGTGGGAGTCATTAGTCGCGATTACCTTAATATCAAATTCTCTAGCAATCTTGCAGATCTCCACATTCACAATGCGATCCTCAGGATAGCCATGATCTTGAATCTCTAGATAATAATCATCCCCAAAATGCTCTTTGTACCAAGCGACAACTTCCCTTGCTAAATCAGGATCGCCTTTTAAGATTGCCTGTGGCACTTCTCCCGCCAAGCATCCTGACGTGAGCATCAAACCTTCTTTGTATTGGAGTAAATAGTCTTTGCTAATGCAGGGCCGAGCAAAAATACCTTTGCCCTGAAACCCTTGCAAATGGGAAATAGAGGTTAGTTTAACAAGATTGCGATAGCCCTGTGTATCTTTAGCAAGAACGCATTGATGATATTTTTTTTTCTTCTCTTGCTTGGTAATGTCGCCGTTGAGGACATACATTTCATTACCAATAATCGGTTTGATCCCCTTTGATTTGCAGGTTTTAATTAGCTCGATCGCACCATACATCACCCCATGATCGGTTAAGGCGATCGCAGGCATCCCCAGTTCGACAGCGCGACTGACCATATCAGGAATTTGGCTTGCCCCATCGAGCAAACTATATTCAGTATGAACGTGCAGCCCAACAAATCCAGTCATAACGATCTCAAAAATCAAATCTAGACAGCTATAGATTAACACGAGGTTAATAAACGTTTTATGGCATAAAAAAAGAGAAGAGTGCAAGCACTCTTCTCTTTTTTTATGCCTTGACTATAGCTTAGTAGTCGAAGTCACCGCCAGCAGACATTGCACCGCCGCCACCAGCGCCCTTATCTTCAGGCTTGTCAACGACAATACATTCTGTGGTCAAGATCATGCCTGCGATCGAAGCGGCATTTTGCAAAGCCGAGCGAGTTACCTTAGCAGGGTCAACGATACCCGCCGCAAACATGTCTTCAAATTCACCAGTGGAAGCATTGAAGCCGATGTTAAAGTCTTTCTCGCGGACATGTTCAGCAATAACTGCACCGTTAAAGCCAGCATTTTGAGCGATTCGCTTCACAGGAGCCGCCAAGGACTTAGAAACGATGATTGCGCCTGTCAATTCTTCACCACTCAAGTTTGCATTTGCCCAAGTGAACAATTCAGGAGAGAGGTGAGCCAAGGTTGTACCACCACCAGGAACGATACCTTCTTCAACCGCAGCCTTAGTTGCGTTGATGGCATCTTCCAAACGGAGCTTACGATCCTTCATTTCGGTTTCCGTTGCTGCACCAACTTTGATTACAGCTACACCACCAGAGAGCTTAGCCAAACGCTCTTGGAGTTTTTCCTTGTCGTAGGAAGACTCGGTTTCTTCGATTTGACGACGGATTTGCTCAACACGGGTCTTAACTGCGTCTTCGTTGCCATCAGCAACAATGGTTGTAGTGTCTTTGGTGATGATGATGCGACGAGCTTTACCAAGTTGATCAATCTTCACAGCATCAAGGCGTAGCCCTGCGTCTTCGGTAATGACTTGAGCGCCTGTGAGGATTGCCAAGTCTTCAAGCATTGCCTTACGACGGTCGCCAAAGCCAGGAGCCTTGACCGCAGCGACGTTAAGAACGCCACGCAAGCGGTTAACAACTAGAGTTGCCAAAGCTTCTTTTTCAATATCTTCAGCGATAATGATCAAAGGACGACCAGAGCGAGCAACTTGCTCAAGTACAGGAACTAGTTCTTGGACGAGGGCAATCTTCTTGTCGGTGATCAAGATAACTGGCTCTTCAAAGGAAGCTTCCATGCGTTCTGCATCGGTGACAAAGTAAGGAGAGATATAGCCCTTTTCAAAGCGCATACCTTCGGTAACTTCCAATTCAGTAACCATGGATTTTCCTTCTTCAAGGGAAATCACACCTTCTTTACCGACTTTATCCATTGCTTGAGCGATCATTGCGCCGACTTCTTCGTCATTACCAGCAGAAATGGTTCCAACTTGAGCGATCGCCTTAGAATCTTCGATGGGCTTAGCGTGTTCTTTGATCTTGCCAACCAAGAAAGCAGTTGCCTTATCAATACCGCGCTTGAGGGCAATTGAGTTAGCACCAGCAGCAACGTTGCGTAGACCTTCTTTAACAATGGCGTGAGCCAATACGGTGGCGGTGGTAGTTCCATCTCCAGCAGCGTCATTGGTCTTAGATGCAGCTTGACGAATTAAAGCTACACCAGTATTTTCAACGTTATCTTCTAGTTCAATTTCTTTAGCGATGGTGACACCATCATTAACGATTTGAGGAGATCCAAACTTCTTCTCAAGAACTACGTTACGACCTTTTGGTCCTAGGGTTACAGCAACTGCTTCAGCCAAGATATCCATACCACGCTCAAGGGCGCGACGTGCATCTTCGTTATAAATGATTCTTTTAGACATAGTTTTTAGTAGTTAGTAATTGAGAATTGGTGACTTGGGCAATTAGCTGTTAGCAATTAGCTGTTAGCTTTCTTGAACAAAGATAATTTTCTTGTGGAGAAATTGATCTTCAGATTGGCTAAAAGCTAAGAGCCAACAGCTAATCGCTAAATTATGCAACGATCGCTAAAATATCTTTTTCGGCTAGCAATACATACTCATCTGTGCCGAGTTTGATGTCAGTGCCAGCATATTTGGAGTAAAGAACTTTGTCTCCAACTTTGACTTCGAGGGCTTGGCGCTCGCCTTTGTCATCGAGTTTGCCAGGGCCTACGGCGGCAATTTCGCCGACTTGAGGCTTTTCTTTTGCGGTTTCAGGCAAGAAAATTCCGCCTGCGGTCTTTTCTTCTTTAGCACTTACTTTAATAAATACGCGATCGGCTAAAGGCTTTACGGTAGTTACGTTTAATGTCGTTGTTGCCATTGATATTCACTCGTTTGACTAGCATTTTTGGCTTTGTCTAGAGCGGTTTAGCACTCTAGTTGACTGAGTGCTAATCTAACCGAAATGGTTGCAATGTCTATAGTGTGGTTTACCGAACTGAAGCAGTCAGAAGTTATAAGTAATCGAGTGGTAGCGCTTCGCGCTACCACTCGATTACTTATGCAGATGCCTAAGCAGATGCAATTACAGTCGCGAACTCTTCTTGTTGTTGGGCAGCGCTGTTGTTGTCGATTTCCTGTTCTGGTTCAGAGCCATCGGCAATTCTTTGCTGTTGTAAATCTAGAGCAGCTTTGATCACGCCTTGAAATAGGGGATGGGGACGGCTAGGTCGAGACTGAAACTCAGGGTGAAACTGGGTGGCAATGAAATAAGGATGGCTGGGCAGTTCAATCGCTTCAACTAAGCGTCCATCGGGTGAAGTGCCGCTAATGATGTAGCCAGCGTCGGTAAATTGGGCGCGATAGGCATTGTTAAACTCGTAACGGTGACGATGGCGCTCATAGATTACAGATTCGTTGTAGAGCTGATGCACAAGGCTGTTGGGGGCAAGACGACAGGCATAGAGTCCTAATCGCATTGTGCCACCGAGGTTAACGACATCCTGTTGTTCGGGTAGGAGGTGAATGACGGGATTTTGGGATTCAGGGGCAAATTCGGCGCTATTGGCATCACTGAGATGTTGGACATTTCTTGCCCAGTCAATTACGGCGCATTGCATTCCTAAACATAGCCCTAGGAAGGGGATTTTATGATCGCGGGCATATTGGACGGCGGCGACTTTACCATCGACTCCACGGTGTCCAAAACCTCCTGGAACAACAATGGCATGGACATCGCTAAGGAATTTTGCTGCGCCATAGGTTTCAATATCCTCGGAGTTGACCCAGCGCAAATTGACATTGCTATTAACTGCGATCGCACCATGCTTGAGGGCTTCAATTACAGAGAGATAGGCATCGGTCAAACGTACATATTTACCAACGATGGCAACTTCCACTTGATGCTCAGATCGATAAAGGCGCTCGACAAGGGTTTGCCAACTGCGGAGATCGGGCTGACGTTGTTGCATACCCAAGAGTTTTAAGACTTGTTCGGCTAAGCCTTCCCGTTCCATTGCCAGTGGCACTTCATAGATGCTCTTGACATCTTGCCCCGTCATGACGCATTCAGGTAAGACGTTACAGAATTCAGAAATTTTGTCTTTAATATTTTGAGGCAATGGGCGATCGCTGCGACAAACTAAGATATCAGGCTGAATCCCCACGGACTGTAATTCTTTGACGGAATGTTGTGTGGGCTTGGTTTTCATTTCGCCCGCCGAGGCGATCCATGGCATTAGGGTCACATGCATGTACACGACATTCTGGCGACCAACATCTTTGCGAAACTGCCGAATTGCTTCGATAAAGGGTAAGGACTCAATATCGCCTACTGTGCCGCCAATTTCGACGATAACGAGATCGGGATTGCCATTGTTGGCAACACGATGGATACGTTCTTTAATTTCATTGGTGATGTGCGGAATCACCTGTACTGTGCCGCCTTGATAGTCGCCCCGACGCTCTTTATTGATTACGCCTTGATAGATTGCACCTGTGGTGACATTGCTGAGCTTTGACATCGAAGTATCGGTAAAGCGCTCATAATGCCCCAAATCGAGATCGGTCTCTGCACCATCCTCGGTGACAAAGACTTCCCCATGCTGAAACGGACTCATCGTACCAGGGTCAACGTTGATGTAAGGATCAAGTTTGAGAATGGCGATTGAATAATCTCTAGATTTTAGTAACCGCCCCAAGCTGGCGGCAACGATGCCTTTCCCAATACTAGAGACAACTCCGCCAGTTACAAAGATATACTTAGCCATAAAATTTCTGGAAAACGCGATCGTTATAGGTTGCATTGGCTTTTTTTTGCACAACCAATGCTTAACTAGGCGATTATATATCTTTAAGTCGCGCCTTAGGCTGTAGTTGCCCCCTTTAAACGTGACAGCAGGAGGTTTAGCCTGATTAATTGTAATTTATAAAATTTGCTGCTTTTGTGCTTCCAGATATGCAAATACTGACTTGTCGCCAATGTCGGGGGGGATCGCTTGGATTGCTTTGCGACTAGCAAAAATGATAAACAAAACTGCCCAAGCACCTAATAAAAACTGCTCGATCGCAATTGGTAAAATGTTAACTAAATGACCAAGTAACAGTATGGGCAGTAGTGGGACAAGAAATTTGGTTTCAAAGCGATTAAAGCAAAAGGTTTCCTTAAAGAAAATACCTGTCAGTGCGGCAAAACTGAAGCCGACACCAATCAGCGCTAGGGGATGCGTATAAACTGCGATCGCAAGCGGTTCAGGAAAATACCAAACTACGATTGCTGAGGCGATTGTGCCGATCGCCCAAAATATTTGTAAGACTCGGTGCAGTAGCTCTAGGTAGATGTGGATTGTCCAGAGAGCAAGACCCATTGCTACGGAGAAGGCGATATAGAGAATGCTAAGCAAATTGATGATGTCAGGATTATCGGGCTGCCATAACACTAGGAATGCACCAAGGCTGAAACATAGGGCAGCCATTGCCAAGGCACTACGATAGATAATTACGCTGAGGCGATCGCGCTGATCAATCGTAAATTCGCCAAACTGACCTTGATAAATTTGAGGTGATGTAGTCATAGTTTTGCCGCCAATTTATTGTTCTATGGTCATTGTAGCGTCACCTGTATATTGCCAAGAGCATGACAATGGTGATGATAAGATATGACCAGAAATATCCAGAAATATATTGAAACAACCCATGTCGATCGCATTTAGTAAGTATCACGGATTAGGTAACGATTTTATCCTGATTGATAATCGCCATAGCTCCGAACCAATTCTCACGCCAGAGCAAGCGGTTAAATGGTGCGATCGCAATTTTGGCATTGGGGCAGATGGAGTGATCTTTTTGCTAAATGCAGACAATGGCGAACATCGGATGCGGATTTTTAACTCTGATGGCTCAGAACCAGAAATGTGTGGCAATGGGATTCGTTGTCTCGCGAAATTCATGCAGGATTTGGGAATTGCTACCATCGAGCATAAATACCAGATTCAGACTGGGGCGGGATTGATCGTGCCGCAAATGGATGCAGATGGACAGGTAACAGTGGATATGGGCAAGCCATTTTTGACGGCTGCGGAAATTCCGACTACTTTGGGCGAGCGCGATCGCAAGGTAATTAATGAACCGTTGGAAGTAGCTGGTAAGACTTGGAACGTAACCACCGTCAGCATGGGTAATCCTCACTGCATGACCTTTGTGGATCAAGTTGATAGCATTCCCTTAGCAGAGATTGGCGTTCTCTTTGAACATCATCCTGTATTCCCTAAAAGAACTAATACGGAGTTTGTGGAAGTCGTCAATCGGGGCTATGTGAAAATGCGCGTGTGGGAACGCGGCGCAGGGGCAACCCTCGCCTGTGGTACAGGTGCTTGCGCGACGGTTGTTGCGGGCGTACTTAATGATCTTTGCGATCGCAATTGTACGGTGAATTTACCGGGAGGTGATCTGCAAATTAATTGGTCAGCCGAGAACGATCATATTTTGATGACTGGCCCCGCGAAGTTGGTATTTACTGGCTCGGCTAACTGTGATTTGTAATTTTAATCATCTTTAATCATCAAAGGTGCAAAGCACCTTTGATGATTTCCAGAAATATTGAGAGAGAACTATGAGCGAAACTATTTTTAGCAAAATCATTAAGCGCGAAATTCCTGCCACGATCATCTATGAAGATGATCTATCCCTTGCCTTTCGCGATGTCAATCCGCAAGCACCTGTGCATTTTTTGGTGATTCCCAAAAAGCCCATTGTAAAGCTATCGGAAGCAACTGTTGAGGATCAATCTCTGTTAGGACATTTGCTGCTAGTTGCTAATCAGGTCGCCGCACAGGAAGGGCTAGAGAGTTTCCGTTTAGTGACTAACAGTGGCGCAGCGGCGGGGCAGAGTGTGTTCCATTTACATATCCATGTCTTGGGTGGACGTTCCCTCGATTGGCCCCCCGGTTAGATTGAAGGCATTCTATAAGCATTGCTATGACAGTTATTGCCATTGATTTTGGAACTAGTAATACTGCGATCGCAATTTTAGAAATGGATTGCGATCGCCATCTTGCCACACCGCGAACTTTGCAATTTCCCGATATTGCCAATAGCTTTGTGACCGAAGCAGGAGATGTTTGGCTTGTACCGAGTTTGGTATATGTGGATGGAGATGATGAACATAGTTTTTTGGTGGGAGAACAGGCGCGATCGCAAGCAAGTTCAGTAAGAGAAAACCAAGCACGGCGATTATTTCAAGGTTTTAAACGGGATATTATCGCCAGTTTTCGTCCCCCTGCCCGTGAGATTGATGGTTGGCAGTATGACGCGGAAATCATTGCGGAGATATTTTTAAATGACCTGTGGCAACGTTTGGCGTTGAAAAATATTCAACCCACACAATTAATTTTGACAGTTCCCGTGGGGGCGTTTGAGGCATATTTGCACTGGTTTCGAGGTTTTGCCCAGCGTTTAGATTTCCCTAATTTACAAATTATTGATGAATCCACCGCCGCCGCCTTGGGCTATGCGATTACGAAGCCTAATACCTTAGTGTTGGTGGTAGATTTTGGTGGTGGCACTTTGGACTTGAGCCTAGTCAGGACTGCGCCAGTTGCCAATATTAGTGAAAAGCAGCAGGTAATTAAGGCAGAAGCGATCGCGAAGTCTGATGCCTATATTGGCGGCATTGATATTGATCGTTGGATTGCCGAATATTTTTTGCGGCAGTGGGGTAAATTGCGATCGCAAATTAGTAATTCTGACTGGCAAAGTCTTTTAAAAAGCTCAGAACAAGTCAAAATTCAGCTATCTCTCGCACAGGAAACCAATGCTATTTGGCAAGATGAACATAGAGTGGCGCATTCTCTCCGCCTTACGCAAGCACAACTCACCGAAATTATCGAACAAAATCAAATGATCGAACAATTGCGGGATGCAATTGATGAAATCTTGGCAATTGCTACTAATCGCGGCATTAGTAAAGCGGCGATTGAGCAAGTTCTTTTAGTCGGTGGCAGTTGTCAGATTGTGGCGGTGCAACAGTTGATGATCGCCTATTTTGGTAAAACCAAGGTCAATTTTGGCAAACCCTTTGAAGCAGTTGCCCATGGCGCATTGATGCTCGGTCAAACGATTGCTGTTGAAGATCATTTACGCCATAGCTACGCAATTCGACTTTGGGAACCCTATTTACATCAATACGCCTTTTATACCTTGTTTGCCAAAGGGACAAAATATCCCTGTGAGCGTCCTGAGCCATTGATCCTGCAAGCGGCAGCCGCAGGGCAATCGGAAATTAGGCTCGATATTGGTGAAGTTGCAGATATTGCTCATGCCGAAGTTACCTACGACGCTTCAGGACGGATGACCAGTAGCCAATTACTGAAGCAGTCAGATTTTCGGGCGTTGGCTAGCAGTGCGTCTAAGAACGGGGATCAAGCCTGTGTGGCGCGACTTGAACCTGTGGCGCAATTGGGTTGCGATCGCATCAGTATCAATTTTGAGATCAATGAGAGGAGAGTATTAATCGCTACGATTACGGATTTACTGACGGGTAAAGTGTTAATTGAGAAACAAGCAATTGCTCAATTAAATTAGCCATCATCCCCCGCCCCCTTCTCCCTAGGGGAGAAGGGGAGTAGAATCCATATTTTCTTATTCTCCTCTCCTGCGGGAGATAGGCTAGGGATGATGGCATCGCCAATTATTTATTTAAAGTTTAAGAAATCGCTGGAATTGCCTGAAACTTTGTAGAATCTAAGAAGATATATTTCTATAATCTAAATCAACTATCTAGTAGATAGCAGGCATCACTCGTGACTCACACTCGCTCAAAACATTCTCGGCTGATGATTGCTGTTTTACCCGACGAATCCTCAGCATTTGAAGCCTATCGATTGCTGCAATGCCATGGCATTTCCCCAGAGCATTTAGCATTAGTCGGCAAAGGTTATAGTAGCCCCGATAGTGTTGGTTTATTTAATCCTGCCCACACGACATGGAACTATGCAAAGTTGGGAATGTTATGGCTAGGTATGGTTAGCACGATCGTGGGGGTCACATTGTATTTCATTTTTAAGATTAACTTACCAAATCTTGATTGGTATCAAGCCTTATTTACGATCGCATCTACATCAGGCTTGATTGGTATTTTCACAGGCGGAACCATCGGCACATTATACGGATGGTTTTTTAAGAGTAGTCTTTCCATCTCTTGTCGGGGATGTTTAGAACGTGGACAGTATTTACTCTTGCTAGAAGGGTCAGAATCTTTGACTCGCAAAGGCAGGGAAATTCTGGATAACTATACGGTAAAGCCTCACTAAATTTAAAAGCTTATTCAAAGGATTCAGATCAGGTTCATTTAAGGCAGATATGACTAACTCTCAAACTATCTTGATAGTCGATGACTGTAGAAGCGATCGCGAGCTATTTCGGCTATACATACAAAGCTCGGACATTAATCTACAGGTTTTAGAAGCAAGTACGTTCAAGGAAGGGTTAGAGCTATGGCATCTGCACAAACCACAGATAACTTTGATGGATCTGAGCTTGCCTGATGGGAATGGCATGGTTTTTCTATCAAAAATTCGTGAAGAAATCGCTACATACAATAATCCAAATCAAAAATTACCAGTTGTCGTCCTTACAGGTAGTGAAAATGCGAGAGATGCCGTGCAAGCACTAAAACTGGGTGCATTTGACTATTTAGTTAAGAATGACATTAATGAATTTTCGCTGAGATACTGTATCCATGGTGCAATTTCGCACTTTAACTTAACCACCAAACTAGAGAATTTACGCAAACGGGAAGCAATCGTTTCTAGAGTTGCCCTCAAAGTTAGTCAATTTATCAACCTAGAAGATATTTGTCAGACTGTGGTGCATGAGGTGAGGCAGTTTCTTAAAGCCGATCGCACATTAATTTACAAATTTGATGAGCAGATGAAACGACGCATTGTGGCGGAATCGGTCGCTGCCCCTTGGCCATCTTGTTTAGATTTCGGCTCGGAAACTAGCTGTGTCACACCTTCAGAGTCACAGATTAACGAATATCTTGACGGCAAAATTTATGCTAACCCTGATATCCATAAAGCGGGATTTGCCGAATGTCATTTGCAGATGTTGGAGGGCTTTCAGGTACGCGCCAACATGGTTGCGCCAATTATTTTATCGGGTAGTATCAGTCAGCAATCGCAGCCGATCCTATGGGGCTTAATGATTGTGCATCACTGCGCCAATACGCACCTATGGGAAGACTTTGAGATTAAATTAATTCAGCAAGTATCCACTCAAGTTGCGATCGCAATTCAACAAACAGAGCTTTATCGAAACCTGCAAAATCTGAATACATCCCTAGAAAAGCAAGTGCAAGAGCGCACTTCAGAATTACAAGCCAGTCAGCGCAAACTCCGTTCGATTATTAATGCAATTCCCGACATGGTGAATTTAGTCAGCGTCGATGGAGTCTATTTAGAATGCAAGCGACCGACATCTTTTTATGACTTAATCCCATCTAAAGTTGATCCGATTGGCAAGAATATACGCGAGTTTTTGCCCTCAGATTTAGCTGAGGCGCAGTTACAAGCCGTACAAAAGGCACTCGCGACTAGAGAGATGCTCGAGATCGAGCAGACATTTGAAGTTGATGGGCTTTGCCACTATGAAGAAGTGCGTGCGATGCCAGTGGAGACAGATACGGCTGTTATGATTATTCGTGACATTACCAATCGTAGGCATACCGAACAGGAACTACAACTTCAATATCAGCGCACGCAAATACTGGCAGAGGTTTCCCTCAAAATCCGTCAATCCTTAGATCTAGAGACGATCTTACTAACTGCCGTTGGTGAAATTCAAAATATTTTCCAAGCCTCACGAGTTTTTATTATTCAGCTTCAGAATGATGGTGCGGGTACTGTTTTGCAGGAGTTAGTAACTCCACCCTTTCAATCAGTGGGCAAATATGTGGAAACGCCTTGTTTCCATAATGAATATCTGGAAAGTTATCAGAGAGATCGAGTCGTTAAGTTTGACAATGTGGATGCACCGCATATGCCTGCGGATCATGCCGCATTTTTTAGGCAGTTTGAGGTCAAAGCCAACATCATCACCCCAATCATTGAGTCAGAAAATCTATGGGGATTGCTAGTCATCGATCAGTGTGATCGTCCGCGCCAATGGACAAACTTTGAAGTTGAACTATTACAACAGGTAGCAAATCAACTGGCGATCGCCATCATCCAAAGTCAACTGCTGAAGGCTTTACAACATAGTGAACAACAACGACGACTAGCCACCGATCTTAATCAAATTGGTTGTTGGAGTTTTGATGTCGCCACAGGAATAGCCGATTGGACTAGTGAGCATTTTCAGTTAATGGGGTTAGATCCTGATACGGCAGTGAGTAACTATGTGTCATGGCGAGATCGAGTACATCCCGACGACTTGGCATGGGTAGAAGCTGCCTTTGAGAATGCGATCGCAAATCGCACATTACTAGATCTAGAATATCGGATCATCCATCCAGATGGCTCAGTGTATTGGGTACTAACCAAAGGTAAGGGTGTGTACGACAGCTCTGGCAAAGCTATCAAAATGGTCGGTGTAATGATGAACATTAACGATCGCAAACAAACGGAAATAAAGCTGCAAAAAGAACTGGTTCGCAATAAAGCATTTTTAAGTAATTCCTTTGATGGGATTGTGATCTTAAATACTCAAGGTCAGATTCTGGAAGTAAACCAAAGCTACGCGACAATGCTGGGCTACACCATCGAAGAATTAACTCAGTTTCAGATTCATGAGATTGATACTAAATGGACAAAAACAGAGATAACAAAATCCTTGGCAGACTTACAAAATATTCGTAACGCCCACTTCGAGACACGCCATCGCCGTAAGAATGGCTCAATTCTTGATGTGGAAATTAGTGCGAATAATATGGAAATCGATGGTGAAATGCTTCAGTTCTGCATTTGTCGCGATGTCACCCAACGGAAACTCTATGAACAAACTCTGAGCCGTCAAGAGCAAGAACTCCGCACCTTACTTGAGAATATTCCTGATATTATCGCTAAATTTGATCGACAGCTAAGACGTACCTATATCAATCCAGCCATTACCTTCTTTACAGACAAACCTACTGATTACTATATTAACAAGTCCCATGCAGAGTTACCCTTACCCCCTGAGCTAGCTAGGGCGATTGAGAGCGCCTTTACAACGAAAGAACCCTGTTTGGTAGAATTTGAAACCATAATTAAGGGAACATCAAAATATTTCCAATCTATCCTCGTTCCCGAAATTGGAACAGATGGTGATGTAGTTTCTGTAACGGAAATATCGCGTAATTTCACTACGCAAAAGCTAACGGAAAAGGCTTTAGAGCATAAAGTACAACAAGAGAAAATGCTCAATCATTTTGTCCAAACCATTCGCAATTCTCTCGATGTCAAGGTCGTATTCCAGATGGCAATAAATGCGATCGCAAATCTTCTCAATCTAGAGCAGGCAAGCATCGTTCAATATTTGCCCGAACAACAGATTTGGAAACATATTGCGGTTTTCCAAGACGGAGACTCAGTGTTTGAAAGCGTTGGAGTTGAAATTACGGATCTGGATAATCCCTTTGCCGAGATGCTCAAAAACAAGCAGTTTGTGCAAGTCGATAATACGCATAACATAAATGATCCCGTCAATCGTGAGTTATCAGAGAAAAAAGACTCTGATGGGGCTTGGCTGCTGATGCCGATTATTGTCAATGATCAGACTTGGGGAAGCCTCAGCTTGCGGCGAGCCTATCGGGCTGAGCATTGGCAAGACAATGAAATTGAAATCACCCAAACCATCGCCAATCAACTTGCGATCGCAATCCAACAATCTTCACTCTATCAACAATTGCAAACCAAGCTAGAGGAACAAAAACAAACGGAAATAGCCCTCGCCAAGTCCAAGGCTTTAGCTGATAGTGCCAACAAAGCCAAAAGTGATTTCTTGGCAAATATGAGCCATGAACTGCGTACCCCAATGAATGGTGTACTAGGTATGGCACAGCTTTTGGCGAATACGCCCCTCAATCATGCCCAGAAAAACTTTGTGCAGATTATTCTCGATAGTGGCGATGCGCTACTCATGCTCATTAACGATATTCTCGATTTTTCTAAAATTGAGTCTGGCAAATTGCGCTTAGACAATAAAGAGTTCAAATTTGAGGATACGCTCAATTTTGTTTGTAGCCTACTGAGCAAGCAAGCCTTTGATCAAAACATTAACTTGCAATGTCATATCAACAACAATAGCGCCACAAATGTAATTGGTGATAGCTCAAGGTTACGCCAAATATTGATCAATCTGATTGGCAATGCCATTAAGTTCACCGAGCAAGGCTCTGTTTCCATTAGCTACAGTCGCAAACTGATTAAGTCGAACGTCTATGAATTTAAATTTGCGATCGCCGATACAGGTATTGGCATCGATAGTAAGAGTATTAATAAGTTATTCCGTCCCTTTACCCAAGCTGATGCTTCGATCAACCGTCAATATGGTGGCACAGGACTGGGCTTAGCAATCTGTAAACGTCTTGTGGAAATGATGAATGGGAGAATCTGGGTAGAAAGTGGGGGTAAGGTGGGCGGACATCCTCCCGCAGATTGGGTAATGGATGACACGCGACAAAATCAACAAGGCTCAACATTCCACTTTACAGTGAGATTTCCATTAGCAAATCCTAGTGATGCTAATCAGCCCCAAGAGAACCCTCTAGATCCTATCCCTAATAATTTGGCAATGGATTTCCAGAAATTTCCACTTAAGATTTTGGTCGTCGAAGACAATCTTCTCAATCAAAAAATCGCCGCTCTAATGCTCCAAAGACTAGGCTATGATGCGGATGTGGTGAATAATGGAAGTGAGTGTCTGGCGGCTCTTGAGCAGTCAAATACAGCAACCAACTACGATGTCATCTTTATGGATGTACAGATGCCGATTCTCAATGGACTCGATACGACAAGAGCAATTCGCACCAATCTCAATTTGGTACAGCCTTGGATTATTGCACTCACAGCCGATGCCTTGCCAGAGGACTATCAAATCTGTATTGATGCAGGCATGAATGACTATATCAGCAAGCCAATTAATCTCAAGGAAATTTCGCGATCTCTATCAGAATTTATCCATCAACGTGTTTGAACCTCTATCAGAATCTATGAGTCTTCCCATTGTTTATTCCTTTCGGCGTTGTCCCTATGCGATTAGAGCCAGACTCGCGCTTGCCTATGCAAATATCAGTTATGAACTGAGGGAAGTCTCTCTCAAGGCTAAACCGCAACAAATGCTAGAAATATCGCCCAAGGGAACTACCCCTGTGATACAAATTGGCGAGGGGCAGAACGCAATCATTTTGGAAGAAAGTCTCGACATCATGAATTGGGCATTGCAACAACATGATCCAGAGGGTTGGGCAGATTTGCCCATAGAGTCAATTGCGATCGCAAAACAGTTAATCACCACAAATGATCGCGAATTTAAACAGTCCCTCGATCGCTATAAATATCCCAATCGTTTTCCTGAACAACCCCAAGAGTTTTACCGCCAACAAGCGGAACAATTCCTACAGATTCTCGAATCACAACTTCAGCAAAACCTAGAGCCATCATCGCAAGTTAGCTTTTTAATTTGCGATCGGCAAACCCTCGCCGATGCGGCGATTTTCCCGTTCATTCGCCAGTTTGCCTATGTCGATATTGACTGGTTCCACACAAGTCCCTATCCCCACTTGCAGCGCTGGCTCCAGTGGCACGAAACCAGCAACCTGTTTGAGTTTGTGATGCAAAAATATCCTGTCTGGACAGAGGATCAGGAAATGGTCGTGATCAAGCCATGTCAGGCAATCTAAAATTTCGGGGAATCTTTTTTGCGATCGCAATCTTGTAATTGGGACGATAGCGGATGCCATGAAGTATCAGTTTTTCATGCATGGTAAGGGCATTGGCGATCGTGCTGAAGTTTAGAGTACAATCAAACCTAGATAGCACTTATGCTCTTTACTTTTTCGCTATTGAGTAAAATTATGGCAAAGTTGACGGTTGACTTAGCAACTTCAGCAGATGTTTTGGGAACTACGCCTGATCGCTTTTTGGCATGGTTAAAGCGTGAATATTTGCATAGCTTGCTCTATTTCAACGACACACCACAGATTTCTATTTTCACGCTGGCAAAGATTCTGGATACTACGCCTAGAGAATTGGTTGATTTTTTAGAAGAAACTGATTTAGAAGATCGTTTAGATTTGCAAGATGCTTTAGATGCGATCGCTGAGTCCGAAAGGTTAGGGGAGCAGCCAATTCCTTGGGATTCGGTGATGGGAGAGTTAGCTTAGATACTTAGCATCCCCTTACTTTTCTAACAATACTCAGGATTTCACCTCTTCCTATAAATGCGCCATAGTACGCTAGAAGAACTGAATCATAACTAGCTTCAAAGTTTTGAGATTTAGGAATAGTAGTTACATATAGATGTTGACCACCTAAAGGATGGCTATAGTGATAGACATAATGACCATCGTTTAGTTTGCCAACAAGAGTAGAATCTTTAAAGTCTCCTCTAGATAAGCCAACTACTCCACAATGACTAGACCTCAAAAGCTCATCTTTTAGTTCGCGGACATTTTGAATCATAGAATTACTTGTAAATGGATCGTGATCAGTAAACATATGGGAAACACTTTGCTGGGAATAGCCTGTGTACCCAGTAACATAATAAGCAAAATGTTCACAATTGCGATGCCCTAAATGATAGTCAATCCCTGTGGTCATCTCTCTAATTTTCTGATTAATCAAAGACTCACTAGCTCCTGTGCGTTGCTCTAGAGTAATTTCTTTTAATTCTCCATCACTACCTAGCGATTTATATTCTGAGCCAGACTTAAATAATTCTTTTGTAAAAACATGACCTTTTCCCCCCATCCAAGATATTCCATCCCAAGGTCCCCACTCTACTATTTTTCCATTGCCAATATAAACAAAGAAATGTCGAGTATGAGCAAATAACTCAACCGACAAAATATCTCCTATCTGAAATGTCACCTCTACATACCTCTAATTTTTATTTGTGAACATGGTTATATTGGATAGCTATGATCTGGCAATTCTTCCATCGTAACTTTGAAGCTGTTTTTCTTTGTATTCCAATTCATATCCCAAATCTTCATGAAATTAATACTAATTTCACTGGTGTAAACTTCACTCTCTCTATCAATACTATTTTCTAGTTCAATATAGTATTCATCAAATGCATTTTTAATAGCATCAATATAAGAAGGAGCATATATAGTCATTTCAGATGCTTCATAAATGATTGGAAAAGAATTTCTTCGAGAAGAGATAATAATCCTATTTTTCCCTAAGCGATCATCTGCTTTCTGAAGAAAACCTTGATGAGCAAGTCCACATCTTACTCCTTGATGCAAAAGGTCTATTGGCTTTTTGCATAATTCGTTTCCCTCAGAGGTGCAACGGGGACAATGCTTCTTGCTAAAATGTTTTCGATCTTTCTGGCATAAGTATTGAAAAATCTTTTTTGCACCCTCAGTGAAGTTAGCCTTTGGTTTTCCTGATTTGTATACTTGCAGAGATTCAATAAGAGGCGTTACAATACCAATAGCAGCCATGACATGATTATCATCCAAGAGATTTTTAGCTGGTGTAAAAAACCATCCTTCCATCCTATCTTGAAATATCAATCTAGCTGCTCTTTTACTGTCAAAACTGTATACACCTTCGTCTGATCTGGTACTCGTTATCAAGCTATTAGATAGATCCAGTCTAAATCTTGGGCTGACTTGAATTAAATTTCCACTTACCATTGTTCACTAATATATTTTGAAGATTATTCACCGAGTAGAATCACAGAAACTAAGTGAACTTCCGTTTGATTGTTGAGATTGCTTCATTTAATCCATCAGTATGAATCCATCCAACAAAACCACCAAAAACCATGTTACCTTGAGTGTCAGCGATAAATACATGGTTAACGCCAACAGGATTTTTCCACATCTTTAGTACAGAGCCATCACGAAGAGTAAAGCGTGGGGTTGCTTTTTTGAAGTCTCTACTATGAGCTTGTGTCATACCGTCAACTTCATTCAAAAAATCTACAACTTGTTCGGCAACATTTGATATTTGATTAGCTGCTTGTGCAGGTTTATTCCAGTCTTCGACAGAATCATGAATCTTTTCGTAGACTCTAGCGAGAGGATTTAAAGGATCTAACATACTTTTTTTGGCAAGTAAAATATTCCTAATTATAGGATAAAAATTTTTCTCTAGACTGCCAAATTTTATGAATTTTAAGATCGCTGTTTGATGTGGAGATTTAGGTGATCAGGTTTTGGGTTATGAGAAGGCGATCGCTGTTTGATTTGAGGGAATAGGCGATCGGGTTTTGTGGAGTTGAGAGTTCGATCGCTGTTTGATGTGGGGAATTTGCGATTATTCATCTAATCATAAATTTCGCTACGATGTCCGACCTGATGGATAATGATACTTTTTTGTGATTGCGCGATCGCATAGATAACTCGATAATCTCCAACACGCAGCTTAAAAAAGCTTGATAAATTGCCAGAAAGCGATAGAGGTGTAATTTGTTCAAAATTCTCGCCTAGCCACTTGATTTTACGAGCTATCCGTATTTGATTAGTGCGGGCAATTTTCGCAAGATCAGCGATCGCCTCAGAAGTAAAATCAATACTATAACTCGTCCCAATTAAGCCCCAATGATTGCATAGCTTGAGCCGCAGGGATAACAGTTGGTTGCTGTTGCTGTCGTAATAAACGTTCCACAACTGCTATTTTCAACTTCTTGCCTTCATCTAGATCGATATATTCTTCTAATACTTCAATTACAACTTCACGAACTAGTAAACGAAACTGTTCGGTAGTGAGTTCTTTTATTTGCATAGCACTAAGGATCTACTACTTGGTTTTAAACAATTTTAACTTAGTCGTCAATATAATCGCTGTTTGAGGTGGAGAAAATGGCGATCGCTGTTTGATGGGGAAATATGCGATCGGGTTTGTGAGTGGTGAGATTTGCGATCGCCGTTTGATGTGGGAATAGGCGATTATTAATTCTAAGAAAGCAGCATTTTTACTTCAGAAATAAAAGCCTGAGCGTTTGCGATCGCATTTTTTGCCATCGTTTCATCCTCAGCCATATCAGATTCATAATCACAAGTTTGTCTAGCATCAAAAGCCTCCCTCAGTAAGTCTGCAATGCTTGGATTTATTTTCCCTGTTTTCACAAAATGGAGACTAAGCATCTTGAGAACTCCTTTGTGAGTAGAAGTATCTAATCCTTCAGAGAGAAGTAAATATTGAGTCATATAAAACATGGCATAGTAAGCACGCGATATAGCAGAACGATAACGCCCACAATCGCATAATAATTGAGCAGTTTCCAAATCGTCATTGGATAATAGCAAGAACTTTGCTAATTCATTCATACCTCAATACCTTCACGCTTAACCACTCTCAGAAAAGAAATTTCACCTGCTAAAAAACGAGATTTTGATATTGGGATAATTGAGATTAATTCATCATATTGCCTCAAAAAATACCAGAAAAGACTAGACATTTTCGCTCTCTCCGCGACTGCGTTCACAGGGTCTACCAAGACTACCATCACATCAATATCTGATTCAGGAGTTGCCTCTCCTCTTGCATGAGAACCAAAAAGAATCACCGAAAATAATCTATCTCCATAAAGTTCTACTAGACTAGACTTTAGCTCATTCAACAAAACAAATAATTGCTTGTTCTTAATATTTGTAAGCATAGATTTAAGGCTAAAGCAAACATTATCATCACTATTTTAATCTACGATCACTAATATAAAGAGGCGCTGGCTGATTTTAGGGAATAGGCGATCGGGTGTTGGGTGTTGAGAGTGCGATCGCTGTTTGATGTGGGTAATTGATCGCAGTTTGCGGGTGAAGATATTTGCGATCGCAAGTGATTGGAGATTAGAAACTGCGATAAAATGTAACGGAAAACTTAACAATTTGAATCTATGAAACCCCTTGCCCTTTTGAGTGTTTCTGACAAAACAGGACTACTCGACCTTGCCCGCGAACTGTCAACCACCTACAACTTTCAGATTATCAGTAGTGGTGGCACTGCCAAGGCAATCAAAGAAGCAGGGCTAGAAGTTACTAAGGTTTCGGAATACACAGGCGCACCCGAAATTTTAGGTGGAAGGGTTAAAACTCTGCATCCGCGCATCCATGGCGGCATTTTGGCAAGACTAGAGATTCCAGAGCATCAACAGGATCTCGATGCTAACGAAATTCGCCCCATCAAAATTGTGGTGGTCAACCTCTATCCATTTACACAAACGATCGCTAAACCCAACGTCACCCTCGAAGATGCGATCGAAAATATTGATATTGGCGGCCCCGCAATGATTCGTGCCTCCGCAAAAAACTATGAGCATGTCGCGATTCTCTCCAGTCCTAGCCAATATCCAGAGCTACTCGCAGAGCTAAAGGCAAACAATGGACAAACAACCCTAGAGTTTCGCAAAAAATTGGCGATCGCTGCTTTCCAACATACCCAGTCCTATGACCAAGCCATTGCTACATATCTAGAAGCTAGCAGTAACAGCGAGCAGGAAAACAATCAAATCGCTTCCTCTTACACCCTGCTCTCCCACAGTCCTAAGCCGCTACGTTATGGCGAAAACCCTCATCAACCCGCCACATGGTATCAGGTGGGCGCAACTCCCAAGGGTTGGTCAGCCGCGCAACAACTACAGGGCAAAGAACTTAGTTTTAACAACTTGCTCGATCTTGAAGCCGCCCGTAGCATCATTGCCGAATTTAGTGATGATCTGCCCTGCGCGGTAATCATCAAGCACAATAACCCCTGCGGTGTAGCGATCGCACCGACCATTGCCGAAGCTTACCAAAAAGCCTTTGCCGCCGATTCCGTTTCCGCCTTTGGTGGCATCGTCGCCCTCAATCGCCCCATTGACGAACAGACCGCCAAACTTCTCAATAAGACCTTCCTAGAATGTGTGGTTGCCCCCGCCTGTGTGCCAAGTGTTGCAGAACTGTTCAGTAAAAAACAAAATCTACGGATTTTGGTTCTTCCCGATTTGCGCCAAGGTTCGGCGGAAGTAGTGAAGACGATTGCGGGTGGTATCCTCGTTCAGAAATCCGACGATGAGGCAGTCAATTCTGACACATGGCAAGTGGTTACCCAAAAGCAACCTACCCCAGAGCAGTTACAAGAGTTGGTCTTTGCATGGAAAGTTAGCCGCCATGTCAAATCCAATGCGATCGCAATTACCAAAGATCTCACCACCATCGGCATCGGTGCAGGTCAAACCAATCGCATTGGTTCTGCCAAAATTGCCGTTGAGCAGGCTGGGGAAAAGGTCAAAGGGGCATTCCTAGCAAGTGATGGATTTTTCCCCTTTGATGACTCAGTACGCGCCGCCGCCGCCGCAGGTATTACTGCCATCGTGCAACCAGGGGGCAGTATGCGTGATGCTGACTCGATCAAGGCCGCCGATGAACTAGGCTTAGTCATGATCTTCACAGGTGTGCGTCACTTCTTGCATTAATCTCTAAAAGCAGAGCTTGTAAGTATCACAAGCTCTGCTTTTACTTACGCAACCTACAATTTGTTTCCCGTTGAAACGGGCATAATGTCGCAGTCTCTACTAAAGTTACAGTAACCCTATTAGTTAGATTCAAGTTTTTTGGTAAAAAGTGGAAATTTTATGTATCAGTAACGGACATGGTGAAGATATCATTGCTGCCCGTATCTGCGTTGAACTAGAAAAATTAGGATTCTCGACAATTGCATTGCCCCTTGTGGGTGTGGGACATGCCTATGCTAAGGCTAATATTGCGATCGCAAATCAATACACACAGGCAATGCCGTCGGGGGGATTTGTGCGGATGGATAGCCGACAGCTAGCACGGGATGTCAAAAGTGGGCTGATGGGGTTAACGCGCAAACAACTGGGCTTTGTGTGGAACTGGTCAAGGGGGCAGCGCAAAGATAAACGCTTAGTTTTGGCAGTAGGGGATATCGTGCCATTGCTCTTTGCATGGTTGCCCACCCGTTTTGGTGGTTGCAAATATGCCTTTATCGCCACAGCAAAATCAGAATATTACTGGCGCGATCGCAAAAATGCTTTACCTCATATTAAAAAGCCCTTTGGTGGCTCAATCTTCTTTCCATGGGAACGCGCACTAATGGGCAGTAGTTACTGCAAAGCGGTATTCGTCAGGGATCTACTGACCGAAGAAGTATTAAATCAAAATTTTAAAATGTCTGCGACCTATCTTGGTAATCCGATGATGGATGGTCTAGAACCAAAAGGATTAGATTTTGGTGTGGGCGAAGATGAATGGGTGGTCACCATTCTCCCCGGTTCCCGCGCCCCTGAAGCTTACGAAAATTGGATGACATTAATGCTCTGCGCTCAAGTTGTGGCGAGGGCAATTCCCCATAGTGTGCATTTTTTAGTCGCGATCGCCCCCGATTTAGATGTGGAAGTCATTGGTCAAAGCATCATTCAAAAGGGCTGGCTTCGCATTGATGAAACCACTTTTAAAGTACAAAATGCAAGACTAATTCTATTGCAGGATGGCTTTGGCGATTGCCTCCATCAAGCTCATTTAGGTTTGGCAATGGCAGGGACAGCCACAGAGCAGTTAGTTGGTTTAGGTAAGCCTGTGATTACGATCGCAGGTGATGGGCCACAATTTACACGCCAATTCGCCGAAGACCAAGCAGATTTGTTGGGTTGTTCAATTAATTTAATCGATAAGCCTGCCCAAGTCGCAGAAGTGATCACCAAACTGTTGCAAGATGCGGACTATTTTCAAGAAGTGCGTCTGAATGGACGCGAGCGCATGGGAACGGCAGGGGCTTCCGCCAAGATTGCGAAATATATTGCCGACAAGCTTTAAAAGCCTGTGCCGCCTGCTAAGCAGGCGGCACAGGCTTTTAGATTTACTTAAACCAAACAACCTAAAAAGCCTTCGCGGAGCTTCTCACTTTCTAAATGTCTGCCGATGAAGACTAATTGATTCTTGCGGAGTTCATTTTCTTTCCAAGGACGATCGCGAGTGGCATCGAACTGCATATGCACACCTTGAAATACCAAACGCTCCTCAGATCCAGACAGATTAATGATTCCCTTAGAACGGAAAATATCTTGACCTTGGGTTTTTAATAACTCACTAATCCATGCTTGAAACTTATAAGGATTAACTGCACCTGCTTCCAAAATGCTGACAGAGCCAACTTCCTCATCATGGATATGGTGATGATGTTCGTGAGCATGATCGTGGTGGTCGTGGTCGTGATCATGCTCGTGATCATGGACATGACTATGTTCCTCTTTGACTTGAGCAGCAAGAAACTCTGGATTCTTCTCAAGAATACGCTCGAGATCAAAGCCACCAACATTAAGAACCTTGTTAATACTGTCTTCGATATTCTCAGTATTTGTCTGATTCAATTGGACTCGCTCGATCCTTGCCAAAATATTTAAATGCTTGATTTTAGCTTCTAGTTCCTCTAATTCCGATTCAGTCACCAAGTCAGTTTTATTTAGCAAAATTACATCGGCAAAACCAATTTGTTCGAGAACTTCGCGATCGCCCCAGTGCTGCTGCACATGCTTAGCATCAACCACAGTAACGACCGCATCAAGCTCTACTTGGCGATGAATATCTTCATCCATAAAGAAAGTCTGAATCACAGGGCCGGGATCGGCTAAGCCAGTAGTTTCGATCAGTAAATGATCAAACTTGTTGCGGCGACGCATCAAATTGCCAATAATTCGGATCAGATCGCCGCGCACGGTGCAGCAAATGCAACCATTATTCATTTCAAAAATCTCTTCATCAGCACCAATTACCAATTGCTGATCAATACCAACTTCGCCAAACTCATTGACGATAACGGCAACTTTTTTGCCATGTTCCGCCGTAAGAATGTGATTGAGAAGTGTGGTTTTACCTGCGCCGAGGAAGCCTGTCAGCACAGTTGCGGGAATTTGTGATGTTGCGATCATAGCCGATGCCAATTTGCCTGCGATGCTAGTTAATTTAAAGATGTACTGACCAAATTATAGCGCTCTTAATTTGCTAAGGCATTTAACCACCACCGACAATTGTGACGACTTCTAAGCGATCGAAATTTTGAATAATCGTCTGTTCCCACAATTGACGATGCAAAATCTCCCCGTTATATTCGACTGCCACCAAGCGAGGATTGAGTCCTAAAGATTGGAGCAATTCAACCATAGTGAGATTGGGCTTACAGATCTGCTCGTCCCCATTGACTTTCAAGGTAATCATATTTTTGTTTTTTTGATTGCTATACTTCTTACTAAAAATGATACCTGTGTGTCCATGCCACAACCTACATCACCAGAAAATCAGCCAGATCGAGAAATCAATGACACCAAGCCTCCTGTGACTGATCCCACTGATCCCATTACAGGACTTAGCGAATCTGAAGTATTAGATCGCAAACGGAGTGGCGATATCAATGTAGTTGTGTTGCGTTCCAGCCGCACCTATCAAGATATTTTCAAGGAAAACGTCTTTACTTTATTTAACGTCACCTTTGGCGTGATCTTGATTCTGATGATGGCGTTAGGACAAATTACTGATGCCATATTTTCAGGATTTTCCGTATTCATGAATATTCTTGTGGGCGTGGTGCAGGAAATTCAAGCCAAGCTGACACTGGATAAATTAGCGTTGTTATCAGTGCAGAAGGTAACGGTGAGACGCGACGGAGTATCACAGGCAATTCCCGTTGGTGATGTGGTACGCGATGACCTAATCGAGCTAAATCCGGGCGATCGCGCTCCTGTCGATGGCACAGTATTAATCTCACAAAATGTGGAAATGGATGAGTCGCTGCTCACAGGAGAATCCGATCCTGTTGCTAAGCAACAGGGCGATATTGTGCTATCAGGTTCTTTTTGTTTAGCAGGAAGCTGCATATTTAGTGCCGATAAAATTGGCAATGAAAGCTATGCCGTAAAGTTATCGCAATCTTCGCGAGTTTATAAGCGCGTCTTTACGCCATTGCAGAAAAAGATTGATATTCTCGTTGAAATTTTTGTGTTAGTGCTGATTGTGGCTGCATTTTTGCATGTTGCCTCTAGCCTCAATTCAGGACGATCGATGGTGGATACGATTCGCTATGCCTCGGTCATTATCAATAGTTTTGTGCCAGCAGGTTTAATTCTCTCGATTAGCGTTGCCTTTGCGATTGGGGCTGTGGAAATCAGTAAACGCAGGACGTTAATTCAGAAAATTAATGCCGTTGATTCGATGAATAGTGTGCGGATTCTCTGCACTGATAAAACAGGAACGCTGACTCAAAACAAGCTGGTGGTCAAAGAGATCGTGCCTCTGGGTGATACCGATGAGGATTCACTGCGCGAGCTAATTGCCCTCTATACAAATTTGATGGGATCGCAAAATAGTAGTGCCAAGGCGATGGCGACATTTACTGACAAACCGCGATCGCAATCGCAACTGGTCAGCGAAGTTCCCTTTAGTTCTAGTCGCAAATGGGGCGCGATTAGCCTTGATATCGGCACAACGATCATGATCGGTGCGCCTGAAATTCTATTCACCAGTCCTGAGACACAGGAACAAGCTAAGCAATATGGTAGACAAGGTTTAAGGGCGATCGCCGTTGTCAGCAGTGAAGATAGTTTTGATACTTCTGAAAAAAACCCTGCGTTGCCAAACAATCGGCGCGCTCGCGGTATTGTCTTACTCGAAGACAGTCTCCGTCCTGATGTGATTGAAACGATCTCCGAATTACAAAATAAAAATATTCGCCTCAAGGTAATTTCAGGCGATAGTGTCGAAACCGTGGCTTCAATTGCCCGCCAAGCAGGGATAGCCGTTCCCGATGATGCGGTATTTACGCAAAAGACTCTAGATGAAATGGATGCACCCACCTTTAGCCGTGCAGCTTCTTCTGGCACAGTCTTTGGCAGAATCACCCCCGACACGAAACGTCGTTTGATTTCGGCAATGGTGAAACGAGGCGGCTATGTGGGGATGGTCGGCGATGGAGTTAATGATGTCCCTGCCTTTAAAGAAGCTCAACTTGCGATCGCAATGAATGATGGCGCACAAATCAGCAAGGATGTTGCCGATATCGTTCTTTTAGATAACAACCTATCAGCATTGCCCCAAGCCTTTAGTGCAGGGGATGATATTAAACAAAAGATTCTCTCTTCGGCGCTACTTTATCTCACCAAAAATATCATGGTGATTCTGACAATCTCCTTTGCAGGGTTTGTGCAGCTTCCTTTTCCGATTGAACCAAGACATATGACGATCTTGACTATGGCAGTAGTAGGATTACCTACAATTTGGATTGCCTTTGGTTGGCTAAAACCAGTGAGACTAGAAAACTTCCTTCGCGATGTCTTGGGATACAGTTGCATTGCAGGAATTTTTGGAGCAATCGCCATGACGATTGGTTATGTCTTCTCCTACTACATTAGCGGTTGGGCTTTACTCAAGAGTGTCACTGGCTCAGCAATACTTAGTTCTGAGACCTTTCAAGATATGGCTAGAGGTCAAGCCCAATGTGTTAGCACCTTGATTGGCATGTTGTTCTGTCTATTTGTATTTTGGAATATCACTGGCATTTCCATATGGAAGTTCCGCACCCTCATTAAAAATCCGACTGCCTCGCTACTCGGTATTCTATCCGTCGGTATTTTAGGAATAGTGATGCTAATATTCCCCCGCTTTTTTCAAATCGAAGTTCCCGATCAGTTTGGCTGGTCAATGGTGATATTTTTGCCAACTTCTGCTTATTACATGCTGCGGATGTTGCAATCGAGCAAACTGGTTCGGAATTTACCACGCTATCTCAGTCAACCCTAGTGGATTAATTTCACGCCCCATACAGTCATTTAAGCTCATGAAATCATCAACCAAACGTCCTATTTTCATTACGATTTTAGCAACTGCCATGATCACCAGCAGTTTGCTATTCTTTTGCGATCGCATTTTGCATTTTTATTTGTATCGTTTTCTAGAAGCTCATAGCCCTGCCATCGATGGAGACTATGTAAATCTACAGATAGTTTCTGACATTACATTTCTTGGTGTAAGTTTAGTTCCCATGGTTTTAGCAATCGGACTATGGACTTTAAAGTCTTGGGCAAGATTTTTGAGTATTTGCTTTTTTAGTGCGCTAGCTTTTCCTGCGATCGCCGCTTCTCTCAAGATAATCTCGCCACCTTCAGTCAGTAAATTGATGGAAGTTCCTACAGTATTTGATGGAGTGTTTAGCACAAATAACAATGCATCTGTGTCATTGATCATGACCCTAAATCCATACATTGCTATTTCCAGCACAATTGCGCTGACTATTTTGCTAATCCCTGCGATCGGCAAGTCTTTTCAGGAAAACAAAAGGTGCTAAGTAGTTCAGCATAAATAACCTTAAAAATCAGAAGTGGGTGACTCACGCTTCTGGTTTTACTTGAACCGACTGCGTAGCAGTCGGTTCAAAAGTTTTTGTTAATTTGACGCATCATTAAACTCCATATACAAATCCTTGAAGGCTGCCATTACATCGGGAGATAGATTTTTCTCGCGATCGCTATAGAATTTTTGAAACTCGGCAATCGGATCGAAGCGATCATAATCCTTGACTTCTGGTGTTTGCGCTGATGTATTGACAATCAATTTCGGCTCTACCATGACTGCCTGTGGACATACTTTTCGCACCCGATCAGCGAGTCCAATCGGTGGCGTATCCACTGCGATCGCAAATTTTAAGTATCCCTGATAATCACGATGGGACTCTAAATGTTCTTCTAAATGATCAAGATGACATTCCACACGCTTGAGGGGTTTCTGACAAGTAAGTGGCTGAAATTTCACCTGTGCAGGTCTTCCCCTTTCCACTTCAATCAGGTTAAATCCCTTCTCTTCTCCAACCTCTCCAAAATCGACTTGAATTAGCGATCCTGCATAGTAGGTGGGGGCAGCATTGGCCACCTGTTGAGGACGGTGAATATGCCCTAAACCAACATACTGACATTCTGAAGGAATCGACTGTCCCGACAAACTATAGACAGCACCACTATAAAAAGCTGCCTCCGAGCCTGTAAACTTCGCGCCATCAATGGTCATATGCGCCATCATCACATTCACCGCATCATTTTGAAAACCCTTGGCAAGATCTTGTAATACATAGGTGACAAGGCTTTTGTAATCACTACGTTGTTCTAAATCGTCTTTATGCCACACATCCTCCGCCGCTAATAATCGCCGCTCTGAGGCAAAGGGCATTGCCCCCACACAAAGTTTCCCACCCGCCGTATCAATATTCACCACGCCGCCTTCTGCGGCAATACGGGGCCTGCCCAAAGCCCTTACCCCTGCCAAAGACAACAAATGCGAGAGACTATCAATGCGATTGGCGGAGTCATGATTGCCTGCAATCGCAACGGAGGGAATGCTTAACTGATTGAGCTTATAGAAAAATTCGTAAGCAACCCGTTCCGCCTCAGTATTGGGATTCGGTACATCAAAAATATCCCCTGCCACAAGTACCGCATCAACTTCAAATTCTTGAGCATAGGTAAGTATTTCTGCAAGGGCTGCTTCAATCTCAGGAGTACGATCAACGCCTTTGAGTTTTCTGCCCAAATGCCAATCAGAGGTATGAATTAAGCGCATAGTCTTTGTGGTTTAACCAATGGATTGCTTGTGATTACTTTGCGATCGCAGGTTTGATTTTAAACGTTTTGCGGTGTAACTCGCTGTAGCCTAACTTTGCGATCGCAGATCGATGTTTGGCAGTGCCATAGCCCTTATTGGTAGCAATATCATAGCCTGTATAGATTTCTGCTAGTTCCAACATTTTGCGATCGCGCCATACCTTTGCGACGATACTCGCAGCGGCAATTGATATTGATAAAGAGTCACCTTTGATCACCGTCGTTTGGGTGATTGGCTCAATGAGTTGAAACCGTAAAAGCTGATTGCCATCAATTAAGCAATGTTTAGGCTGGGTCTGTAATTTGGCGATCGCCCGCTCCATTGCCAAGAGACTAGCAGCAAGAATATTCATTTCATCAATCTCGGTGACCGAAGCAGTCCCAATTTCGACTGCGATCGCAATTTCACGAATTAGCAAATCTAATTGTTCGCGCCGTTTTGGCGATAGCTTTTTACTATCGGTTACACCTGAATTAATGAGATGCTCCCATTGCTCAACGGGTAAAATTACTGCCGCCGCCACGACATCACCAAAAAGCGCCCCACGTCCTACTTCGTCCACACCAGCCACGGGATAATTTTCAATTTCTAGTGATCGGATCTCTTGTGCGTTCATAAACCAGCTCAGCAAGAATTCTCAAGGCCAATGTAGCCATCCTAAATCTTAAAGCGTAATCCCTATCACCTTTTTGGGTATGGCGATTCCGATACTGTTACAATCTTTAGATAGATAAATCTACACAATCCTATCTAGAAATATGTCTTTGCTCCTTTCCCTCCCGATTGCCCCAATTGTCTATGCCGCGATCGCAGGTACATATTTACTGGTGATCCCTCTGATCGTTTTGTTTTACTTCAAAGCCCGTTGGTATAAAACTGGCTCCTTAGAAAGGGTATTTCTCTGTTTTCTAGCATTTTTCTTTTTTCCTGGACTCCTGCTGCTCTCCCCATTTTTTAACTTTCGACCTCAGATGCGAGAAATTTAAATTTTCATAAAAAATATCTGAGAGACTAAAACTATGCGCCGCATTGATGCCATCGCAATTATGGTTGCCTTCTTTGGATTTGGTGGCATTGCCTTTTGGGTGTTTCGTACCTCTGGATTTGATGTAATCAATGCAGGTGTATGGAGCCAAGTCGTTCTAGTCGGTGTACTCATCGCTTGGATTTCCACCTATGTATTTCGGGCAGTTACCCAAACGATGACCTATAACCAACAGCTCGATGAATACAAAAAAGCAGTGTTGACTAAGCAATTAGAAGAAATGTCTCCCGAAGAGCGCGAACGTTTGCTGTCTGAAGTCGAAGCAGAAAAGTTAGCAGTGCAAACCATGTCCGAAGATGTTGTCAAAAATGTCGTCAAAGATGAATGAATCAGCGATCGCCCTATTATTCTCTATTTCATCCTAAGCCGCTTGCCAAGCGGATTAGTTCCTTTGGCTTTCCGAGAGATTTAGGCGATCGTTTTCAAATTATCCAAAAATGGCTATGCTTTGCCAACGACGGTGAGCCATCGAATTTAATTGCTGAAGCTCAGTTTCTCCATGATATTTTTGTGGACATTCTCGGCTATAAATCACCTTTCGAGAGCAATGGTGGCACATGGGAATTAGAATTGCATCCCCATCCTGCCCTTGGCTTTTTTAAGGAAGATTCTGCGAATGTTATTGCTGAAATTCGGGTAAATACAGCCGAAGAGGGGGCAATCGTCAAACCAGAGCCAGCCCATGACACGACAGAATGGCTCATAGTCTTGGACTATCGAGAAATATGCCTTTATCATCGGCAAGTATCGAGCCTATTTTGTCAGCGTTTTACTTGGGACTCGTTGGCAGACCTAGAGCAGCTCAAAGCTTTTTATTTTTTGCTATCGAGACGTACTTTGCTAAGGGGGATTGCTAATAGTGAAGAGCGCTCACGCACAACCCATCTGCTGGAAGAATCGCACCAACTAGAGTCTGAGGTTCTCAAAAATTTTTATAGCCACTATTACAAAATCCGTAGCCAACTGATTAAGGACTTTCGCTATCGGTTACAGTTGCTCGCTCACCCCGCCGAAGACACTGACAATAATCTCAATCTCAAGCTGGAAAATGCGATCGCAATCGCCATCTATCAAGCCCAAAAGCTGCTAAACCGAATTTTATTTGTTGCCTACTGTGAAGATCGGGAGTTATTGCCTGAAAACCTGATCAAAGATGCCTATGAATTTGTCAATCCTTATATAGAGCAACCGATTTGGGAAAATTACAAAGCCATATTTAGTTGGGTACAAAATGGCAATCCTAACTATCACAGTCCAGTTAACGCCTATCCGATTAGTCTATTCGAGTGCGATCGCATTTTAGATCAAGCTCTCTTCGTCGGTGATGAATTATGCCGCCAGATTAAAGAGATTGCCCGATTTGACTTTTGCGAAGATATCACGCGCCACATTCTTACTTGCCTCTTTGATGAGTCGATCAGAGAGTTATCCCAATATCGCAAAGATTTAAGCAATCTCAGCAAGCGTCGTATCCCCAAACTTCCCTGTAAAACCATTTTGCAAAGTGAATCGGTGATTCGGACATTGCAGCAACATTTAGCAATTTCCAAGCAAAATCAAGATCCAGAGTCCCAACTCACCCAAGACACCTTGGCATATTGCCAAGCATATCAACAGCGTTTATTAAAAATTAAAATCTTGCATCCTAAATGTGGCGCAGGTGTATTTCTCTCCACAGCTTTAGAGTTTTTGTTGTCCGAGCATGAACGTATTCATTATCTAATCACAAAATTTTCTCAGGATGCGGAGACCATTGTGCATCAAACACCAACGGAAATCATCGCCCATATCTTGCAACACAATTTATTTGGTTGCGATGTCGTCGAAGAGGCGATCGAAATTACTCGCCTGTCGCTTTGTTTGCGATCACTAGAAGTTAACCCAGCCCTAACAGAATTTGAGCGAAATATTCAGCTTGGAGAGCCAGCAAATTGTGATTTTGGCGAGGAGTTTCAAATGGCAAGTGAACGCGGTGAAGTAATTATCCTCAAATAAAAGCCCTGCAATGCAGGGCTTTTATTTGAGGATGCGAGTTACAGCGCTTTGCGCCGCAACTCGCCTTCTGGTTTTGTGTTGTAGCAATGCTGGCGATAGTTACATTTGTAATTATTCGGCGTAGGCTTCGATGGGTAAACAAGAGCAAACAAAATTGCGATCGCCAAAGGCATTGTCAATCCGTCCCACACTTGTCCAAAACTTGTGTTCCTTTAGCCAAGGCGCAGGATAGGCTGCCTGATGGCGGGTGTAGGGATGCGTCCAATCATTAGCAAGCAAAATTTCGGCAGTATGGGGCGCATTTTTGAGCGGATTATCTAGTCTATCCATACTTCCATCTGCGATCACATTCACTTCTTGCTTAATGGCAATCATCGCATCACAGTAGCGATCTAGCTCTGCCTTAGACTCACTTTCCGTTGGCTCGATCATCATCGTTCCCGCCACTGGCCAAGAGACAGTTGGCGCATGAAAACCATAGTCCATCAAGCGTTTGGCGATATCATCCACCTCAATCCCTGCGATCGCCTTACAGTCATGCAGATCGATAATACATTCATGGGCAACTAAGCCATTTTTCCCTGTATACAGAATGGGGTAATGCGGTGCAAGACGTTGCGCCATATAGTTAGCGTTCAAAATAGCCACTTCTGTCGCTAATTTCAAACCCTTACCTCCCATCAAAGCAATATATACCCAAGAGATCGTAAGAATGCTGGCACTCCCCCAAGGAGCCGCCGAGATGGTGGTTTGTTCAGGATTACCGTTAAAAGGATGCTTGGGCAAAAATGGTAATAGCTGCGGCGCAACGCAAATTGGTCCCATGCCAGGTCCACCACCACCATGGGGAATGCAGAAGGTTTTGTGCAGGTTAAGGTGACAAACATCTGCGCCGATGTCGCCGGGACGACAAAGGCCGACTTGGGCATTCATGTTTGCCCCATCCATATATACTTGCCCACCGTAATAGTGGATGGTGTCGCAAATATCCTTAATGGATTCTTCAAATACGCCATGGGTTGATGGGTAAGTGATCATGAGCGCCGCTAGCTCATGTTGATATTTTTTTGCCTTTGCCTTGAGATCTTCAATATCAATATTGCCTTCGCGATCACAATTAACCGTAACTACTTTCATGCCTGCCATAACAGCGCTGGCGGGGTTTGTGCCATGCGCCGAAGTCGGAATTAAGCAAATATGGCGATTGGTTTGCCCACGGTGTTGATGATATTCGCGGATGGTAAGTAAGCCTGCATATTCACCCTGCGAGCCTGCGTTAGGTTGCAGCGATACACCCGCAAACCCAGTGATTTCCGATAGCCAAGTTTCTAATTGCTGAAAAAGAATTTGATAGCCTTGGGTTTGTTCGAGCGGTGCAAAGGGATGAATATTGGCAAACTCAGCCCATGTTACAGGCAGCATTTCCGAGGTTGCATTTAATTTCATCGTGCAGGAACCGAGAGGAATCATCGATGTGGTTAGGGATAGATCCTTAGATTGCAGACGATGAATGTAACGCAGCAACTCCGATTCCGAATGGTAAGAGTTAAAGACGGGGTGGGTTAGGTAGGGAGTATTGCGAGTTAGAGAGTCAGGAATTACAAATTGCTGATTTGTTGCGATCGCAATTTCTTGTCCGCCACAAATCTCAATTAAATCAACTAAATCCTGCTTAGTAACAGTTTCATCAAGACTAATTGCGATCACACCATCAGCAAGGTAGCGCAAATTAATTTGTTTTGCCGCCGCTCTTGCTTTGAATTCATCATTAGAAATCCCCTTTACTTCCACACGAATCGTATCGAAGAAAGCTTGATGGGAAACTTTATGTCCTAGCTTTTCGAGAGATTGAGCAAGAGTCGATGTTAGTAAATGTACCCGTTTAGCAATACGTTTAAGCCCTTCTGCACCATGGTAAACGGCATACATGCTAGCCATGATCGCAAGTAAAACTTGCGCCGTACAAATATTGCTCGTTGCTTTATCACGACGAATGTGTTGCTCGCGGGTTTGCAATGCTAAACGCAACGCAGGACGACCATGCACATCCTTAGAAACCCCGATCATTCGACCTGGCATTTGGCGCTTGTAAGTTTCCTTAGTTGCCATATATGCTGCATGGGGGCCACCATAACCCAAGGGAACGCCAAATCTCTGGGCGCTACCGATCGCAATATCTACGCCAAATTCCGCAGGAGCTTTGATCAAGGTTAGAGCCAATAAGTCGGCCGCCACAATTGCTAAACCACCCTGAGCATGAATCTGAGCAACACAATCGCTGTAGTCATAAACTGCACCATCACTAGCAGGATATTGTAGTAAAGCGCCAAAGCAATCCTTGTCAAAGTTAAATTGATCGTGCTTACCAATAATTACCTCAATCCCCAAAGGAATTGCACGGGTTTTGACAACGGCGATTGTCTGCGGATGACAATCCGCAGATACAAAAAATTTATTGCCCTTATTCTTAGCAATACCTGCCGCCATCGTCATCGCTTCCGCCGCCGCCGTTCCTTCATCCAAAAGCGAAGCATTGGCAATTTCCAGCCCCGTCAAATCAATAATCATGGTTTGAAAATTCAGCAAAGCCTCTAAACGCCCTTGGGCAATTTCCGCTTGATATGGAGTGTACTGTGTATACCAACCTGGATTTTCCAAAATATTGCGCTGAATAATTGGTGGCGTGATGCAGTTGTAATAACCAGTGCCAATATATGAGCGCCAAACTTGGTTTTTCGAGGCGATCGCTTTTAGTTCCTGTAGTAATTCATGCTCCCCACGGGCTTCTCCTAATTGCAAAGGCTTGTTGATCCTGATGGCAGCAGGTACGGTCTTTTCAATCATTTCATCCAGTGAGTTACAGCCAATCGCCGCCAGCATTTGCTGTATTTCTGAGGATGTAGCGCCTATATGACGACTGATAAAGCTATCAGTAGGAGCAAAATCTGTATCGCTAAGACATGCGCCAATATAGTCTTGATCTGATTGGCTGAGAGAAAAAGCGGGAACCTTCAATGATGATGTTTCGGGAATGACGTTGATGTTGGCATCGGATTTAGTTAAGGCGAGAGAAGGTTCCAGCATACGATTCTGTTTGTGGTGAAGAAAATTTGGGCGGCTAATTGCGATCGCAATTGATTGCAGCTATGGCGTTGTGTTGAGTGCAGAAGACAATTGATCGGCAAACCCAATCCCTATGTTATTACAAACTTATTACAAAGTGTTAAGTCAGTAGTTCAGCATAGCTTGTGCTACGCATAACAAGAAGGTATCAACCGCAGCACTCGTCAAATGAATATCAGAATTGCTTGACAATTAAAAGAAAGACAGGATATGATTATGTGCTTATGTCTTGACGTATGTCTTGACATGTACTCCGCCCACTAAAACTGCAGTCATTAGTGCATGAATAAGCCTACTCTTGTTACTCCTGCCTTCGTTCTACCAGATCTTGTAGAAATCCAGCGGGAGAGTTTTCGATGGTTCCTAGAAGAAGGACTTATTGAAGAGCTTGAGAGTTTCTCACCGATTACAGATTATACGGGCAAAATGGAACTCCATTTTATTGCCAAAGATTATAAACTCAAGCGTCCAAAATATAGTGTTGATGAGTCCAAACGTCGGGATGCCACCTATGCCGTACAGATGTACGTTCCCACAAGGCTTATTAATAAAGAAACAGGAGAGATAAAAGAGCAAGAAGTTTTTATTGGCGATCTGCCACTGATGACAGATCGTGGAACCTTTATCATCAATGGCGCTGAGCGAGTCATCGTCAATCAGATTGTCCGTAGCCCTGGGGTTTATTACAAGCAAGAGATTGACAAGAACGGTCGCCGTACCTACAACGCTAGCCTGATTCCTAACCGAGGTGCATGGCTCAAGTTTGAAACCGACAAGAATGATCTTGTATGGGTACGCATTGACAAAACTCGTAAACTTTCCGCACAGGTATTACTTAAAGCGATCGGCTTAAGTGATGCGGAAATTCTTGATGCGCTTACTCACCGTGAGTATTTCCAGAAAACAATTGATAAAGAAGGTCAGTTCGACGAAGACGAGGCACTGAAAGAGCTTTATCGCAAGCTCCGTCCGGGTGAGCCACCTACCGAGTCGGGTGGTCGTGAACTCTTGCGATCGCGCTTTTTTGACCCCAAACGTTATGACCTCGGAAAGGTTGGACGTTACAAGCTCAATAAGAAATTGCGCTTAAATACCCCTGACACGATGCGGGTATTGACCGAGAAGGATATTCTCACCGCGATTAACTACCTAATCAACCTCAAATTTGATATCGGTGAAATCGACGACATTGACCACTTAGGCAACCGTCGCGTCAGGTCAGTTGGTGAACTACTGCAAAACCAAGTTCGTGTTGGCTTAAACCGTCTAGAACGGATCATTCGCGAACGGATGACTGTCTCTGATGTTGATGCATTAACACCTGCATCCTTGGTTAACCCCAAACCACTAGTAGCCGCGATCAAAGAATTCTTTGGTTCTAGCCAACTATCTCAGTTTATGGATCAGACCAATCCCCTAGCTGAGTTGACCCACAAGCGTCGTCTTAGCGCCCTTGGTCCTGGTGGTTTGACCCGTGAACGCGCAGGCTTTGCGGTACGAGATATTCACCCTAGCCACTATGGTCGCATCTGCCCTATTGAGACTCCTGAAGGACCTAACGCAGGTCTGATCGGTTCCTTGGCAACTCACGCTCGTGTGAATCAATACGGCTTCATCGAAACCCCTTATTACGCAGTCGAAAATGGCAAAGTTCTCAAGAACGAAGAACCTGTATACATGACTGCCGATGAAGAAGATGAATTCCGCGTAGCTCCTGGTGACGTAGCCACTAACGATGACGGTTACATTTTTAACGAAATTGTACCGATTCGTTACCGCCAAGAATGGGGTACAGCAACACCTGAAGAAATTGACTATGTTGCAGTTTCTCCTGTACAGATCATCTCGGTAGCAACATCGCTGATTCCGTTCCTTGAGCATGATGATGCTAACCGCGCCCTGATGGGATCGAACATGCAACGTCAAGCGGTTCCTCTCTTGCGTCCTGAGCGTCCTCTCGTTGGTACTGGACTCGAAGCTCAAGCTGCGCGTGACTCAGGGATGGTAATCGTCTCGCGAGTCACAGGTGAAGTCTCCTATGTCTCTGCCGATGAAATTCGCGTTAAAGCTGATGATACTGGACTGGAAAGCATCTACCGTCTGCAAAAATATCAGCGATCAAACCAAGATACCTGCTTAAATCAGCGTCCTCTGGTATGGGTTGGCGATACGGTCGTAGCAGGGCAAGTGCTTGCTGATGGCTCCGCAACTGAAGGTGGTGAAATCGCCCTCGGTCAGAACATTCTGGTTGCCTATATGCCTTGGGAAGGCTACAACTACGAAGACGCAATTTTGATTAATGAGCGTCTCGTAATTGATGACGTTTACACCTCGATTCACGTTGAAAAATACGAAATTGAGGCGCGTCAAACCAAGTTAGGTCCCGAAGAAATCACCCGTGAAATTCCGAACGTTGGTGAAGACTCTCTACGTAACCTTGATGAGCAGGGCATTATCCGCATTGGCGCTTGGGTAAGTTCTGGAGAAATCCTTGTCGGTAAGGTCACACCTAAGGGTGAATCTGATCAGCCACCTGAAGAAAAGCTGTTAAGAGCAATCTTTGGTGAAAAAGCTAGGGATGTAAGAGATAACTCTTTGCGTGTACCCAACGGTGAAAAGGGTCGTGTCGTTGATGTGCGCGTATTTACTCGCGAACAAGGCGATGAGCTTCCTCCGGGGGCAAACATGGTTGTTCGTGTCTATGTTGCTCAAAAGCGCAAGATCCAAGTCGGCGATAAGATGGCAGGTCGTCACGGCAACAAGGGCATTATTTCCCGCATTCTACCGAAGGAAGATATGCCTTTCTTGCCCGATGGTACTCCTCTTGACATCGTATTGAACCCTCTAGGTGTGCCTTCTCGGATGAACGTCGGACAGGTGTTTGAATGCTTGCTCGGTTGGGCTGCGGAAAACTTGAATGCCCGCTTTAAGATCGTACCTTTTGATGAAATGTACGGTGAAGAGGCTTCTCGCGAGTTGGTACATGGTCAGCTAGAACATGCCCGTAACCACACTGGCAAAGACTGGATCTTCAATGATGGTTTCCCCGGTAAATTGACAGTCTATGACGGACGTACTGGTGAGCCATTCGATCAGCCTGTGACCGTTGGTAAGGCTTATATGCTGAAACTAGTTCACCTCGTCGATGACAAGATTCACGCACGTTCGACTGGTCCTTACTCTCTAGTTACCCAGCAACCTCTCGGTGGTAAAGCTCAACAGGGTGGTCAGCGCTTTGGAGAAATGGAAGTATGGGCACTGGAAGCTTTCGGTGCGGCTTATATTCTTCAAGAATTGCTCACAGTCAAGTCTGACGATATGACGGGACGTAATGAAGCGCTCAATGCGATCGTTAAGGGACATGCAATTCCTCGTCCTGGTACACCTGAATCCTTCAAGGTTTTGGTACGCGAACTTCAGTCTCTTTGCTTAGATGTTTCAGTTCACAAACTCTCCGAAGATGGTAGTAACCAAGATACAGAAGTGGATTTGATGGTGGACACTGGCTCGCGCCGCACTCCAAACCGTCCAACCTATGAGTCAGCCTATCGAAGTGATATTAACTTTGATGAGGATGATGATTAGTAATTAGCTGTTAGCGGTTGGCTATTAGCTGTTAGCTTTTGAAATATCCAAGCTAAACGCTAATAGCTAAATGCTAAACCTTAATAGCTAACTCAAGTTTGGTGCTGCAATTCAGCGATTTGCTACGCAATGCAAGCTAGCACAATTCAATCATAAAAAAGCTAAAAGCTAACCGCTAATAGCTAACAGCTTTCAACCTAAAGAACTTAATTTAAGGACGTTGTAACGTATGGCGAAAGTGGAACAGCGATTTGACTATGTCAAGATTGGCTTGGCATCACCCGATCGCATTCGTAAATGGGGCGAGAGAGTCCTACCAAATGGCAGTTTGGTTGGCGAAGTCACAAAACCTGAGACTATTAACTACCGCACACTTAAGCCCGAAATGGATGGCTTATTCTGTGAGCGAATTTTTGGTCCTGCAAAGGATTGGGAGTGTCACTGTGGCAAGTATAAGCGTGTGCGCCATCGTGGCATCGTTTGCGAACGTTGCGGCGTAGAAGTAACCGAATCAAGAGTTCGTCGCCATCGCATGGGCTTCATTAAGCTAGCTGCCTCCGTTACCCATGTATGGTATCTCAAGGGTATTCCTAGCTATATGGCAACTTTGCTAGATATCCCCTTGCGTGATGTTGAGCAAATTGTTTACTTTAATGCCTACGTTGTCCTTAATCCTGGCATTCAATCTGAGGTTGATGGTGTAATTGTCTCCGTCAATAGTAGCGAAATTCGTATTCGTGGTGTTGATGGGATTGAGAGATCTTACCATCTGCATCCTAAGCATGTGTCCACAGTTTCCGAAGGCAAAGTAGTAGAAGCTGGCGAAGCGATCGCCAGCGCCTATGGTCTTAGCTATAAGCAATTACTTTCTGAGGATCAATGGATTGATCTTGAGGATCAAATTTATGCCGAAGATCCAGTCCTAGATGGCGTTGAAGTAGGAATTGGGGCTGAAGCAATCAAGCAATTACTCCAAAATATCAATCTCGAAAAGGAAGCCGAGCGACTCCGTAATGATATTGAAAATTCTAAGGGGCAAAAACGCGCCAAACTGATCAAACGTTTACGTGTGGTTGATAACTTTGTAGCAACAGGCTCTAAGCCAGACTGGATGGTATTAGATGTTATTCCTGTAATCCCGCCAGATTTGCGCCCGATGGTACAGCTTGATGGTGGACGCTTTGCCACTAGCGACTTGAATGATCTCTATCGTCGCGTGATCAACCGTAACAACCGTTTAGCAAGGCTCCAAGAAATTCTTGCGCCTGAAATTATCGTCCGTAACGAAAAACGGATGTTGCAAGAAGCGGTAGACGCTCTCATCGATAACGGTCGCCGTGGTCGGACTGTAGTTGGCGCAAATAACCGTCCACTTAAGTCTCTGTCTGACATCATCGAAGGTAAGCAAGGTCGTTTTCGTCAAAACTTGCTCGGTAAACGGGTTGACTACTCTGGTCGTTCCGTTATCGTCGTTGGTCCTAACCTCAAGATTCACCAATGCGGTTTGCCTAAGGAAATGGCGATCGAGCTATTCCAGCCCTTTGTAATTCATCGTTTGATTAAAACAGGTTTGGTGAATAACATCAAAGCTGCAAAGAAATTGATCCAGCGTAACGATCCAGCCGTTTGGGATGTTCTTGAGGATGTGATCCGCGAACACCCCGTTATGCTGAACCGTGCTCCGACATTGCACCGTTTAGGTATTCAAGCTTTTGAACCATTACTAGTAAGTGGTCGTGCGATTCAATTACACCCCCTAGTCTGTCCTGCGTTTAACGCTGACTTTGACGGTGACCAGATGGCAGTTCACGTACCATTATCGATCGAGGCCCAAGCTGAAGCTCGTCTGTTGATGTTGGCTTCTAACAATATCCTTTCTCCTGCAACAGGTCGTCCGATTGTGACTCCCAGCCAAGATATGGTTTTGGGTTGTTACTATCTCACCACCGAAAATCCATATAAGCAAAAAGGACTGGGGCGTTATTTCTCCAACTTCAATGATGTGGTGATGGCATACGAGCAAGGTGAAATTGATATCCATGCAAATGTTTGGGTGAGATTTGAGGGCATCGTTGAAGGTCAAGGTGAAGCTAAGGAAAATGAAGAGCCAAAGGTTACAGTTTTAGAGGACGGTACAAAAGTAAAAGAATTTGAATTTCGCCGTATTCGTGAAGATGCTGAAGGTGGATTGATTTCTCAATACATCAAAACTAGTGCGGGTCGTGTGATTTTCAATCAAGCGATTTATGAATCTCTAGCTAGCTAAACTCCACCTTAGTCCTTGTTTTGTAAGGAGAAACATCTATAAGTCTCTCTTAATCAAAGTGGGACTTATAGATTCTCCAGATTAATTACTCAAAAGATTATTTAACAGCTTAATACCATGGCAGATTTCACCACTATCAGCACTGATTCGCCTGCTGAAACCCAACCTCAGCGTTTTATCAATCGCACCATTGATAAGGGACAACTCAAAAAGTTGATTGCTTGGGCTTTTACTCACTACGGTACAACCAGCGCTGCCCATGTTGCTGACAAACTAAAAGAATTGGGCTTTCGCTATGCGACACAGGCGGGGGTGTCAATTAGTATTGATGATTTGCAAGTGCCTGCCACCAAGAAAGCTCTACTAGCTGCGGCTGAGCAGGAAATTGAGGCTACGGAAAGCCGCTATACAAGAGGCGAAATCACGGAAGTAGAAAGATTCCAAAAGGTCATTGATACATGGAATGTTGCCAATGAAAACCTCAAGGATGAAGTAGTTAAAAACTTCCGCAGTAACAATCCGCTCAACTCTGTCTATATGATGGCGTTCTCTGGAGCTCGTGGCAATATCTCACAGGTGCGTCAGCTAGTCGGTATGCGTGGCTTGATGGCAGATCCCCAAGGGGAAATTATTGACTTGCCAATTAAAACTAATTTCCGCGAAGGTTTGACGGTTACGGAGTACATCATCTCATCCTATGGTGCGCGTAAGGGACTGGTAGATACAGCGTTACGGACGGCCGACTCTGGATACTTGACTCGTCGTTTGGTAGACGTATCTCAGGATGTGATCGTCCGCGAAAATGATTGTGGTACAACTCGTGGTATTAAGCTCAAAGCGATGCGTGATGGGGAAAAGACCCTGATCAAGCTATCCGATCGCCTATTTGGTCGTGTGGCGGCCGAGGACATTGTTGATCCACAAACGGGCGAAGTAATCGTCATGCGTAACCAAGAGATTTCCGAAGATCTATCCTTGGCGGTTCAAAAAGCTGGTGTTGAAGAAGTCTGTGTGCGTTCTGCCTTTACCTGCGAATCGACGCGATCGGTTTGTCAGATGTGCTATGGCTGGAGTTTGGCTCATGCAGAACTTGTTGACATCGGTGAGGCCGTTGGCATTATTGCGGCTCAGTCCATCGGTGAACCCGGAACACAGCTAACCATGCGTACCTTCCACACTGGTGGTGTATTTACGGGGGAAGTTGCGGAACAACAACGTGCTCCTTTTGATGGCACGGTCAAGTATAGCAAGAAGCTAAAAGTACGTCCAATGCGGACTCGTCACGGTGAAGATGCGTTTATCGTCGAATCTAATGGTGACTTTAGTCTGGAAGGTTCTGAAGGTAAGCGCAGTTATGCAGTGACCCAAGGTTCAACTCTGTTAGTTCGCGATGGAGAGAAAGTTACTAAGTCTCAGATGATGGCTGAGGTTTCGGCAACAGGTAAGACTTCGCGTAAAACTACGGAGAAGGCAACTAAAGCCCTAAATACTGGTCTAGCAGGTGAGGTCTTGTTTTCGGATTTGGCAATCGAAGAGAAGAAAGATCGTCAAGGTAATACTAGTTATGTAGCTCGCGGTGAAAAGGGACGGGTGTGGGTTTTAGCGGGTGAAGTCTATGACTTGCCACCAACTGCGGAACCGACTGTCAAAAATGAAGCCTATGTCACTGAAGGTGATGTATTAGCAGAAACTCGCTTGATCACCGAGCATGGAGGGGTCGTTCGCCTTAGCGAAGAAGATAGCCGCCATAACCGTGAAGTTGAGATTATTACTGCTTCAGTGGTACTGGATCAAGCGATCGTTAAGGAAGAAAGCTACCAAGGGCGTGAACATTATGTTCTCGAAACCCAAGGTGGACAAAGCTTCTCGCTCAAGGCTTCCCCTGGAACCAAACTTACTAACAATCAAGTAGTTGCCGAATTGATTGATGATACTTATCACACTAAGAGTGGCGGTATTATCAAGTTTGCGGGTGTGGAAGTTGCAAAGCGCAGCAAGGGCAAACAGGGATATGAAGTCGTCAAGGGCGGAACTTTACTATGGGTTCCTGAAGAAACCCATGAAGTTAACAAAGACGCTTCGTTGTTGATGGTGGAAGAAAACCAGTTTATTGAAGCTGGTACTGAAGTCGTCAAAGATATCTTTAGCCAAACCGCAGGAGTGGTTGAAGTATTCCAAAAAAATGACATTTTGCGTGAAATTGTGATCAAGCCAGGGGATTTACACTTGGTTGATGATCCGCAAACTGCCATGCAAAAGAATGGAACTTTAGCTCAACCAGGTACCGAGATTATGCCAGGGTTAACTTCACCTGAACTCCGTTATGTGGAATATCTGGATTCAACTGAAGGGCCTGCGTTACTGTTACGTCCTGTTGAAGAGTACCAAGTTCCTGATGTACCGACGGTTCCTAGCCAAGAATCAGTTAATCAAGAAGGTCGTTCAATTGGCTTACGTGCTGTACAGCGTATTCCTTACAAAGATGGCGATCGCGTTAAAGCGATTGATAGTGTTGAGCTATTGAAAACTCAGCTATTGCTGGAAGTTGACACTGATGCACCTCAATTGGCGGCTGATATTGAGTTTATTCCTAACGAGAGTGATCCTGGTAGCCTACGTCTGCAATTAGTAATTTTGGAGTCTCTAGTAATTCGTCAAGATACTTCTGGAGATCCTGCTCATACTAATTCCCGCACCCGTTTGCTGGTAAATGATGGCGATCGCATTGATCCTGGTGCTGTCGTTGCTCGCACCGAAATTCTTTGTAAGAAAGCAGGCCAGATTCGTGGAATTCGCCAAGGCTCGGAAATAGTTCGCCGCTTGCTAGTAGTTACAGAAGCAGATTGTATTACAACAACCTGTCCTAATCCCACTGTTCAACCTGGAGATTTGTTGCGATCTGGGGATGAAATTGGGCAAGGTGTAATTACCGAAGAATCAGGGCAAGTTCTCAAGGTCGAAAACGGCACAGTTGTATTCCGTATCGGTCGTCCGTATCTGGTATCTCCAGGCGCATTGTTGCAGATCCATGATGCTGACCTTGTGCAACGTGGTGACAACATTGCATTGCTAGTGTTCGAGCGTGCTAAAACTGGCGATATTATCCAAGGTCTACCTCGGATTGAAGAACTCCTTGAAGCACGTAAACCGAAGGAAATGTGTGTACTTGCACGGGTATCGGGTACTGCTCAAGTTACCTATGACTCTGATGATAATCCTGAAGTACGCATTGTTGGCGATGACGGTATTGTTGATGATGATTACTCATTCAATGCTGGTCAAAGTGTAATTATCTCCGATGGTCAGCATGTATCAGCAGGTGAAGCAATTACCGATGGGCCTGCTAATCCCCATGATATTCTTGATATCTATTTCCACGCTTACAAGGAATCCCTTGGTGTACGCCAAGCCGCTCTGATTGGATTGCAAAAGGTTCAAGAATTTTTGATGAATGAAGTTCAGTCGGTTTATCAATCACAGGGTGTAGATATTTCCGATAAGCACATTGAGGTAATCGTTAAGCAGATGACATCGAAGGTGCGGATTGAGGATGGTGGTGACACTACCCGTCTGCCTGGTGAGCTTGTTGAACTCCATCAAGTTGAGCAAATCAACGAAGCAATGGAAATCACTGGTGGTGCGCCTGCGGATTACACACCTGTATTGATGGGCATTACCAAAGCAAGTTTGAATACTGACAGCTTTATCTCCGCAGCTAGTTTCCAAGAAACCACACGTGTTCTCACGGAAGCCGCGATCGAAGGTAAGTCTGACTGGTTGCGCGGATTGAAGGAGAACGTGATTATTGGTCGTCTGATTCCTGCGGGTACTGGTTTCAATGCTTACGATACGCCAATTGTGGATGTTGAGACTGGCTATGAACCAGATCTTGGCTATGACGAAGAAGCGGATGATGTGATCATTGATGACAATACTGCGCGTAATTATCAAATCATTGAGCCTCGGATTGAGCCAATTCGCGTTATTGATAAGCCTCGCAGTCGTCGTAGCTTTGATGATGAGCTAGTAGATGATGATGTGGAGTTTGAAGATGATGAAGACGATGAAGATGATGATTTTGATGATGAAGATTAATTAAAAAAAGAGAGTTCGCATCAGCGGACTCTCTTTTTTTAATCTTATGTATTGCACGGTACATTCTATTGAAAGATCAAGTATCGCAGTAACAACAGCGAGTAAACCAGTTTTTGAAGAAAACCCCTCGCTGGCATGAAATCTTTCTAAAAATCCTCCACTGGTTCTAGTCTCCATTCTTTCACTCCCCATCTTTAGTTCCAAAGATACGATACTTGCTGATGTTCTCAGTATTAACATTATCGTTCTTGTGCTTTTACTGAATCTTTTGCAGCATTCCTTGCATAGGTAATTTTTAGGTATCTTTGCAGTCTTGATAGCAATGTTTACTGTTTTTAATGCTCTTTTGGCTTTGGCAGTATGGGCATTTTATGGATTTCTCCTTGTACTCGGTGTCTATTTTTCTCATGTCAATAATTCCCTGAGCACTGTCATAATCAAGATAAGACTTTGTGCTATACCTTGGCTTGCAATTGTTCAATTTCAGCAATCACTCGATTTTGGCTTGAAGTAAGGTGAGTACGAATTGAAGCTAGAGCTTTCTTAACATTGCGTTGGGCAATTGCTTCATATATTTGTCGATGTTCAGAGCGAATCTCTAAAACTTGGAGATTACGTTGAACCGTTTGGATTCGTAACAATGCCATCTTGTCAAACAACTGATCGAGCAGAAGTGATAACCAAGGATTGCCCGAACATTCGACGAGCGCACGATGAAACTGATAGTCAAGGTGAAGTAGTTGATAACTAGTAAGCGGATTGGGGTGCTGAGCGCTGGCTTTTTCAGCTTCTTGAACAAGTAATTCTATTTTTTCTAACTGTTCAGGCGTAGCGTGTTTACAAGCATCTGATACCGACTCCTGCTCTAACACTAATCGACAACGATAGAGATTTTGGGCATCTTCAATGGAGAAACTAATTACTCGTAAGTTTCCATTTCCATCGGCAACAATAAGTTGTTCTTTTTGTAACTGTTGCAGAGCTTCACGAATCGGTGTCCGACTAACTTGCAGTTTCTTGGCAATTTGCGTTTCTACCAAACGTGAGTCAGAGGCAAACTCACCTGACAAGATAGCCGATCGCAATACTTGGTAGGTCTGTTCGCGCAAAGACTGTGGACGCTGAATTGGCGCAGATGAAGAAAACATTAATCAAAAAACTCCTAACGAAAAATCGCTATGTATACAGTATATTGTATGCACTATGATCTGTGATATCACAGAAATTACCATAAAAAAAGTTAGACTATGATCGTAACACTTTCAGGACTATCAATAAACTGCGATCGCATTGATCGCCATCTTGCTGAACTTGCAGAAATAGGTAGACTACCTAATGGAGGCGTATGTAGACTAGCTTTTTCCGATGCCGATATGCAGGCACGATCGCGGATCAAAACTTGGATGTTAGAAGCAGGGATGAGCGTGCGCAGTGATGCGGTCGGGAATATCATTGGCACTTATGCGGGTACAGAGGTAGGGATTGGGGCTTTGGCGACAGGTTCGCACATTGACACCGTGCCTGTGGGGGGGCGTTATGATGGATGTCTGGGTGTCTTAGCAGGGATTGAAGTAGCACGAGTATTTCAAGAAAATCAGTTTCGTTTACGTCATCCTTTTGAAGTAATTGTTTTCTCTGATGAAGAAAATAGCGTGATTGGTTGCAAAGCGATTGCAGGTAACGCGCCCACAGATCCTGAACGCTATCGCCGCAAAGATGGGACAGCAATTCAGGATTGTTTGGCTAAAGTTGGCGGTGATTGGAATGCTTTAGCAACCGCAAAGCGCGATCGCTGTGACATAGCAGCTTTCATTGAACTCCATGTCGAGCAGGGTGGAGTATTGGAATCTCTAGATAAACAGATCGGCGTGGTAACAGGCATTGTCGGCCAGTATCGCTTTATGGTGCAGATTGTCGGTCGCCCCAACCATGCAGGAACAACACCAATGAATATGCGAAAGGATGCTCTTGTGGCGGCTGCTCAACTGGTATTAGCAATTAATCGTTTGGGAATTTCAGGTAATGGCGAGCAAGTTGCCACGGTAGGATATCTCACAGTTGCACCGAATGCCACTAATGTTGTGCCTGCGAGAGTTGATTTGAGTATAGATCTGCGTGACCTTTCAGAAGATAATTTACGGTTTCTGATTGCCGAGATTGAACGGGAATGTAAGACGATCGCCACAAACACTGGTACAGAAATTACGATTGAGCAGAAGCTCCATGTTTTGCCAACTCCAGCTAAATCGGAACTAATGGAGGCGATCGCCAAAGTTTGTCAAGACCTCAAACTTAGTTATGCTTATTTACCAAGTCGGGCAGGACATGATGCCCAAGAGATCGGACGTTTTACAGATATGGGAATGATTTTTGTGCCAAGTCGTGACGGTATTAGCCATTCTCAAGATGAATATACTTCTCCTGAACAATGTGCTCAAGGAACAAATGTTCTATTACATACACTTTTGGCGATCGATAATTGCTATCCATAATCTTTAGTCTTCCCAGTGAACAACTTTGGGGGCAGTGGAGCCGCCCCCCAAAGTTGTTCACTATAAAACCTAGAAGGTAAATTGTAATGGGTACAGTTCTTGTCAAAAATATTCATACTTTGGTGACAATGGATCGCGATCGCCGTGAGCTTCATAATGTGGCAATTTTTGTGCAAGATCAGGCGATCGCACAGGTAGGACTAACTGAAGATTTACCTCAAGAGGCGGATCAAGTTCTCGATTTGCAAGGACGACATATCGTCATGCCAGGGTTAGTCAATACCCACCATCATTTCTACCAAACTCTGACGAAAGTAGTTCCCGATGCTCAAAATTGCGATTTATTCAACTGGTTAAAAACACTCTATCCCATTTGGTCAAAGCTGACTGCTGAAGGTGTCTATGTGAGTGCTCAGATGGCCGCCGCCGAACTCATGCTTTCTGGCTGCACCACTGCTAGCGATCACCTCTATATCTATCCCAATGACTGCACCTTAGATGATGAAATTGCGGCGATGAAAGCGATCGGAATCCGTTTTCATGCCAGTCGCGGCAGTATGAGTGTGGGCGAGAGTCTTGGGGGCTTACCTCCAGATAGTTTAGTGGAGAAGGAAGCAGATATTCTCAAAGATTCCCAACGATTAATCGAACAGTATCACGATCCTTCGCGCTATTCGATGTTGCGAATGACATTGGCTCCCTGTTCACCTTTCTCCGTTTCTCCTGACCTCATGCGCGAGTCGGCAAGAATGGCGCGATCCTATACCAGTGTGAGACTGCATACTCATCTTGCGGAAAACCAATCTGATATTGATTATAGTTTGCAGAAGTTTGGAATGACTCCTGAAGACTATGCGGAATCAGTCGGTTGGCTTGGTGATGATGTCTGGCACGCCCATTGTGTGAAGTTAAGTGATCGGGCAATTTTAAAATTTGGACGCACTGGCACTGGTGTGGCGCATTGTCCTTGTAGCAATATGCGTCTAGCGAGTGGCATTGCATCAATTCGGAAAATGCTTAATCATGGTGTGCCTGTGGGCTTGGGGGTAGATGGTTCCGCTTCCAATGACATCGGGAACTTGATGCAAGAAGCTAGAACTGCTTTTCTCTTAGCAAGGGTCGGTAGTGGCGATGCTAAGTCAATGACCGCGAGAGATATTTTAGAAGTCGCTACATTAGGCGGCGCGAAGGTATTGGGGAGAGATGACATTGGTGCGATCGCTCCTCAGATGGCGGCAGATTTCATTGCCATAAATGTGGATCGTCCAGAGTTTGCAGGGGCACATCACGACTTAGTCGCTGCTTTGATTTTTTGTCCTGTCGGGAATGTGGATTACAGTTTTATTAATGGTCGAATGGTAATTGATCGTGGGCAATTAGCTACTGTCGATCTACCAATGCTGATTGAACGGACAAATAAATTATCTCTTGCGATGTTGCAGGTCTAAAGAGCAGAAGACGAATTACGGTGCAAATATCCGCAATTCGTCTTCTGCTCTTTAGACCGATAAGAGGTATAGATATCTATGTATTACTGTATACAGAAACTTTATAGCTACTAACCTTAAATACAGATTGGTTCTGTATACAGTATACATATTTAGCTTTGCAGAGAGATAATGCTTCATACTTTCAAGAAACAGTTACACAGAATTCTTTTTATTGCAGTTTCCACAACAGTGCTTGCTGCTTGTAACACTGCACCACCAAGCCCAAGTACAACCTCTGGCGATAAGCCTGCAACAACAGCAACAACGCCCCAGTCAGGAAATCCTGATCAAAAGACTAAACAAGATATTCGTGTGCAGCTTCCTTTTCTAAAGCAAAGTCTTGATGCACCGCTAATTTGGGCGATCGAAAAAGGTTATTTTGCAGAAGAAGGATTGAATGTCAGCTACGAACGCGGTTTTGGGAACGCAGATACCATTAGTAAGTTGGGTACTGGCAAATATGACATGGCATTTAGCGATATCTATAATGCAATGGAGTTTAATGACAAAAATCCTAATGACAAGATTCTTGCCGTAGCCTTTTATCAAAATAAAGCTCCTTTCTCGATTGTCACCTTCAAGGCAAATGGAATTAAAAGTCCTGCGGACTTAGTTGGTAAAAAGCTTGGTGCGCCAGCAGGGGATGGACCTCGCAAGCTATTTCCACTTTTGGCAAAAGAAGTCAAAATCTCTCCTGATTCAGTTACTTGGGATACAATGGAACCCAAGCTGCGTGAGACCTTTTTGCTACAAGGTAAGGTTGACGCAGTCAGTGGTTTCTACACTTCAGTTATTCCATCCTTGATCAAGGGTGGAAAGACAATGGAAGATATCCAAATCTTTTTCTATGACGAATATGGTCTAGATTTTTATGGTAATGGCATTTTAGTCAAACAAGATTTCATGACCAAAAATCCTGAAGCAATCAAAGCTTTCCTCAAAGCCTATTTTCGCGCAATGCAGGAGGTTATCAAAGATCCTAGTGCTGCCCTTGATTTAGTTGTATCCACAGATCAAAGTAAGTTAATGGATCGAGATGCAGAGAAGCTACGTCTAAAACTTGCCCTCGAACGGATGTATGTGACTCCAGAATTAGAAGCATCTGGTTTAGGGAGTGCGGACATGAAACGGCTCGATAAGAGTATCGCTCAAACTGTCGAAGGTTTCAAATTGAATCCTGTTACCTCCGCAGATTTGTTTACCGACAAGTTTTTACCTCCTAAAGAACAACGGATGATTCCTCCTGCTAGCGAGCGTAAACCATTACTTTAATACCAAAGCACAAAATGACTATGCCATTTTGTGCTTTTAAAACTCTTGTTGGGTTTGATCTTTAATACTTAATTAAAAGGCACAGCTAAAATGGTTCAGCCTATAACTTCCTCTTCTGCTGAAACTGCTACTCATTCTATACCCTTGTTAGAATTTGATCGTATTGGTTTGGAATATCCATTTGGCGAATCAATGCGTCAGATTATTCAAGAAATCTCACTTGATATCAAAGCTGGTGAATTTGTCTCCTTTGTCGGACCTAGTGGATGCGGTAAAACTTCGATTTTACGAATGGTTTCAGGCTTAAGTCCAACTAAAATTGGTGAGTTGCGATGTCATGGGCAACCCGTCACCAAACCACTCAAAAATGTGGGTATTGCTTTCCAGAATCCGGTATTACTACCTTGGCGGAGGACTATTGATAATGTATTATTGCCATTAGAAGTAGTACATCCTTATAAACGCGATTTTAAAGTTAATCACGCTTATTACGTGGAGATGGCACAAAAATTATTGCAGGCAGTAGGTTTAAAGGATTTTCAACAGCAGTTCCCTTGGCAGTTATCTGGTGGTATGCGTCAGAGAGCTTCCCTTTGTCGTTCCTTGATTCATAAGCCAGAAATCCTACTATTAGATGAACCATTTGGGGCGCTAGATGCCTTTACCCGTGAAGAAATGTGGGTAATGCTGCAAAAGTTGTGGATGGAAGCAAAATGCGTGGGGATTCTAATTACCCATGATTTGAGAGAAGCTGTATTTTTATCAGATACAGTTTATGTAATGAGTCCTAGACCCAGCGAGATTGCTTTCAAATTGAATATTGATTTACCTCGTCCAAGAACTCTAGAAATGTGTCTCAGTGATGAGTTTGCTCACCTTGCCGCCGAATTACGTCGTCATATTCATAAAAACTAAACCTTCAGAGCTGTAGCGAACACTATACGTGCGCTATAGCTTTGAAGGTTTTATATTTAATTTTGCCTAGCTACTTATATGACAATGATCATCAGGAGAAAATATGCAGGGAACTATTGAGAATGCAAGACGATCGCCCAAGAAGTTTGACTTTAATGCTTTTCTGAATACTAAAGCTGCGACGGTCATTTTGCCAGCGATCGCCACAGTTGTATTATTTATCATCTGGGAATTTGCAGTATGGGCTTTGAAGATTCAGCCTTTTAATTTACCTGCACCTTCCAAAATTTTAGAAGCAACTATCAAGTTTGCACCTCAACTTGCTGAAAACTCTTTGAGAACAGTCTGGACGACCTTTGCAGGTTTTGCGATCGCAAGCGTCGTTGGTGTAGTTTTAGGTTTTCTAATTGGTTACTCTAGATTCATTTATCTAACTTTCTATCCGTTACTAGTTGCCTTTAATACAATTCCAAAGTCAGCACTAGTACCATTGCTAGCAGTCTGGTTTGGCGCTAATGCCATTCCTGCGATCGTCACCGCCTTCTTGTTAGCATTTTTTCCGATCGCAGTTAATGTCGCTCTAGGTTTAGAAACCATTGAACCAGAGATGAAAGATGTTTTACATGCTTTGGGAGCATCTGATTTTGAGATATTCCAGAAAGTTGGCTGGCCACATACCTTACCCTATGTATTCGCTTCTCTCAAAATCGCAGTTTCCTTTTCCTTTATCGGAGCCGTAATTGCTGAGTCGATCGCTTCTAATGCAGGTTTAGGTTATCTGATCGTACAGGCCGCATCAGATTTTAATGTGCCTCTTGCTTTTGCCGCGTTGATTGCCCTTGCGATTCTGGGTGTGATGCTATACGCCTTATTTGTCGCCATAGAAAAGAAAGTGATTTACTGGGCAAGGTAATCCTCTAGCAAACAATAAAAAAGCTCGCGTATGCGAGCTTTTTTATTGTTTGCTAGTTAGGTTTTGGTAACCATGCCCAATGGCGATAGTTTGGATGGAGATAATCCTTTGGCTCATAATTTTCAATTACATCTTCAAATATTGGATGAGCATCTACCTCTTTAAAATCAACCTCCTTGAATGTTAGACAATCATCATAATTATTACCTTTTTGTTGCTTGATATTCTTAGTAAGAGTTTGCATAGTCTTTTTTCAGCACATAAATTTAAATTCATATTTGTATTATAAGCTACATTTACTTCAAAAAGATTCCAAGGTTTTTATTCGATGACATTGACGAATATATAGCGATCCTAAATTATGTCAGTGGTCAGTTAATCGGTTGCTTCAAGGCACTAGGTAGTTAAATCTTGATCGGCGTATTTATGTCTTTTTGGTCATCATGAAATGGAAATATCAGAACCCATCATCGATTAGATGACCAGTCCCCCCATTCATAGTTTAGGTATAAGAAAAGCGATACACCAACTGCTACTAATCATAGATAGAGACAAAACTTTGCTCGAGGGGAAGTTTTTGTAGTAAGTTTACAACTGTAGGTTAAAGTTTTGGGTGCAACCTTGTCACTTAAAGGCAAAAGCATTGCGATTACAGGTGCTTCTGGCACGATGGGGCGAGCGTTGATGATAGAACTTGCCAAGTCTGGGGCAAGTATAATTGCGCTCACAACTTCACCCAATGCCAAATTTCAGACAATTGAAGTTGATGAATCTGAAGTTGTGCCAATAGAGGTATGGACATGGCAGTTGGGCAAGGAAACAGAATTTTGCGATCGCATCAAAAATGTTGATATTCTGATTCTCAATCATGGGATCAATGTTTTGGGAGAAAGAGATTCGCAATCAATCTATAAGTCCTATGAAGTGAATACCTTTTCGGTATTTAGATGGATTGATCTATTTTTAGCAACATTGGGGGATTCCCCCAATATTGCATCTAAGGAAATTTGGGTAAATACCTCAGAAGCAGAGGTCAATCCTGCATTTAGCCCGTTATACGAACTATCAAAAAGGGCAATCGGAGATTTAATCACATTGCGTCGCCTTGATGCACCTTGTCAAATTCGCAAGTTGATTTTGGGGCCATTTAAAAGCGATCTCAATCCCTATGGTGTGATGTCGTCAAGCTTTGTTGCTTGGGCAATCGTCGCTTTAGCCAAACTTAATGTAAAGGATATTATCGTGACGATTAATCCGATTACTTTTGTCGCCTATCCGATTAAGGAACTATGTCGATCGCTTTATTTTCGTCTTTTTTTACGCCGCCACTAATTTATGAATTGCTCTATACAACCAGCATTGCAAACTGAAATCTGCCAATTTATTCGCGAAATTGGGCAAAAAGCTGTACAACTCAGGAAACAAGGCTTTGAAGTCGATGAGAAGGGTTTTGATGACTATGTAACTAATGTCGATCGCGAGCTTGATCAACTACTCAGTCAGAAGTTTGTGGCATGGTTTCCCGATGATGTGGTGATTAGCGAAGAAAATTTGCGATCGCTAGAGCTATGGAGACAGAAACCTGACTTTGCCTCAAAATTTTGGTTGATTGATCCCATTGATGGCACGGATGATTTTATCCATGGTCGTGAATTTTATTCAGTGATGGTGGGGGTTTTGGAGGGCTTTCAGCCTGTATGCGGCTGGGTCTATGCTCCCAAAAGCGATCATCTCTACTTTGGCGGCAAGGCAGTCAATGGGGTATTTACAATTACCAATGGCAATATTGCTGAGCCTTTGTATCCCCATGAACCAATTGGAGCAAGCTGCGATCGCATTATTGTCAGCAAAAAAGATGATCTTGCCTATGGTGATGCGATTCGGGCAGCCGTACCCAATGTCGAGTTTTATAGTTTAGGCAGCTTTGGCTTGAAGGTATTAGAAGTAGTGAATGGTCGCGCTAATGCCTATATCTATCTCAATCGTCGGGTTAAGTTGTGGGACACAGTTGGCCCCCTTGCGATCGCAAAAGCAGCAGGATTAATTTGTTGTGATTTGCAAGGACGAGAAATTGGCTTTGGTTATGATGATATTGACCCTAATAAATTGACTCACAATCAATTAATTGTGGTCGGGTGGCCAAAATTTATTGATCAATATCTCGCGACAATCGCCAAGAATCTATGCTTGCATAATTAAGCAGGTCGTCTGCAAAGCAGACGACCTGTGAACAAAATGGAGAATAGGAGGCTCGAACCCCTGACCTCTGCGGTGCGATCGCAGCACTCTACCAACTGAGCTAATTCCCCGATCGGTCATAGATCCTAGCATATTTGTCTTGATGGTGAGCTAGAAATTTAACCTCCTGTTAAAAACTTTAACCAGAACTTTAACCAGAAATCTATAAGCATACTTAAATAGCATTCCCTATGACCACAGATATCAGTAACCCAGAACCGCCTCCAGCATCAACATTCACCAAAATTGTGCGATTGTTACGTTGGCACAAGCCCGCAGGAAGATTAATTTTGATGTTGCCTGCACTATGGGCAACCGTCGCCGCCGCCAAAACCACAAGCCAGTCACCGCCAATTGATTTGATCATTGTGGTGATCCTTGGCAGTTTGGCAACTAGTGCTGCCGGTTGTGTGATTAATGACCTCTGGGATCGCAATATTGATCCACAGGTCGATCGCACCAAAAGCCGTCCCCTCGCCGATCGTTCCCTATCAATTCAAGTGGGGATCGCAGTTTTACTAGTATCAGGACTTTGTGCCTTTTTGCTCTCAACTTACCTCAGCCCACTCAGCTTTGGACTCTGTTTTGTGGCTGTACCTGTAATTGCAATTTATCCCGCCTGTAAGCGATTTTTTCCAGTCCCACAATTGGTCTTGTCAATTGCATGGGGCTTTGCCGTTCTCATCCCTTGGAGTGCGGTCACAGGTGGGTTAGATCGCTATGCTTGGGAACTATGGGGCGCGGTAATTGCGTGGACAATGGGATTCGACACAATTTATGCAATGAGCGATCGCGAGGATGATCTCAAGGTGGGAGTTAATTCCAGTGCGCTCTTTTTTGGAAGATATGTAACATTTGCGATCGCAATATTTTTGATACTCACCCTTGGATGCTTAGTTTGGTTTGGTTGGGAAATTCAGCTTAGTTATTTCTACTACCTATCTTGCTTGACGGCAGGGATAATATGGGTATGGCAATGTAAGCAACTATCTCAGACAGAAATTCCTAATAATTTTTATCAAAAAGCATTTGGGCAACATGTCTGGGTCGGCTTCATTATTCTTTTGGGAATGCTGTCATCATTACTGGGTATAGATTAGACCTTATGCCTTAGCTTCCTACTCCTGATGTATGATGCTTAGCTGGTATCATTCTGATAGTATCTAGATTACAGATAGTAGAAAAAATACATGAGTAATATTTCAGAAAAAATTCAAGACGAATTAAAGCAAGCCAGAGAAACTTGTGACACTACTGGCACTGACTCTAAGGAATGTGCTGCTGCATGGGATGCCGTCGAAGAGCTACAAGCTGAATCATCACACCAATCTGAATCTAAGCCTAAGAACTCCCTTGAGGTTTACTGTGATGACAATCCTGAAGCTGCTGAATGTCGCTTGTACGAAGACTAATAAATATATAGACAATTTATATTTCCCAATATATTTATTCTTTGGGATTCCCGTAAGAGCTTTGCACCGCAAAGCTTTTTTGTTGTTTTCAGTTTTCTTAACTAGTTTGTTTATAGCCTAGCTTTAGGAAAATATTCTCAAGACTATCTTGAGACTGATGAAAATTGGAAATTGGTATTTCTGAATCGATTAAGGATTTGAGTAATGCCGCACAATCCTCGATACTGCCTGCAAACTGGACACGCACAGTCATTGAACCATTTAAAGTCTCGACTTCCTGCACTAATTGCGATCGCAAAAGTGCTGCCTTTAGCTCCTCAACTTTACCAAGGGTAGAGATCAGCAATTGCCGTTGATCTTGATTATTGCGATCGTAAAGCTCCTGCAACCGTGAGCTTTCCACCAAACTACCCAATTCCATAATCCCAATCGATGTGCATATTTCGGCAAGATCACTCAAAATATGCGATGAAATCAGAATTGTCATCCCTTGTTTTTGCAGTGATTTAATAATATTGCGAACTTGTACTCTCGCAATGGGATCAAGCCCTGAGACTGGCTCATCTAGTAATAGCAAGGTCGGATTATGAATAATGCTGCGAGCGAGGCTCAATCGTTGTCTCATGCCCCTAGACAAGGTTGCGATCGCCTCATTTCTCTTCTGCTCTAGCTCCACTAACTCGATTACTTCACACAATCTTTGCGATCGCTGGGGATCACGCAAAAAATATAAACGCGCAAAATAATCAAGATAGTCCCAAACCGTTAAGTCATCATAAAGAGGGAAATCATCGGGTAAATATCCCAACTGTCTCTTTAGCTCAGGATTATTTTGCCCACGCAAAAAATGTACCCCATTAATATAAATTTCGCCTGCGGTCGGTTCTTCAGCAGCAGCAAGCATCCTGATTAATGTAGTTTTACCTGCACCATTGGGGCCAATTAGTCCATAGATCTCACCCTGCGAGATCTCTAAATCGACATGATTAACGGCAATATGATGATCAAACTGCTTTGTCAATCGGTGAGTGCGAACCGTCGTTACTGCTGTCATTGGATTGATCTAGAAACCAAAATTTAGCTGTATCTTAGCCTAATCGGTATTGAAAAACAGAAGACTGGTGCCGGCGCTTCGCACCAGTCTTCTGTTTTTCAAAACTTGCTATCCCATAGCGAAATGGGCAATTCTCCAAAATTAGATTTGCATTGCCATCATTAGCAGTTATGATCGGAAATGGTCAAAATTACATTTTTTACTTTTTTCTCAAAAGTTTCGCCAACAACATCATGATGCGTAGCAACTATTGCGGTCACCTCAATACCGAACATCTTGGACAAACAGTTAGCCTGTGCGGTTGGATTGATCGCAGACGGGATCATGGTGGTGTAATCTTTTTAGATTTGCGCGATCGCACAGGAATCGTCCAAATAGTCAGCGATCCTCAACGTACTCCTGTTTCCTATGACCTTGCAGGAGAGTTGAGAAATGAATATGTAGTCAAAATTATCGGTAAAGTTTCCCAACGCCCCGAAGAATCTCTAAATTCTAAATTAGCGACGGGTGAAGTAGAAATTTATGCAGAATCTATTGAATTGCTCAATGCCGTCAGCAAACCACTACCTTTCTTAATTTCTGAAGCTGACACGATCAAAGAAGAATTGCGCCTGAAATATCGTTACTTAGACATGCGTGGTGAGCGTCTGTCTAGTAACCTAAAACTCCGCTTTGAAGTTGTCAAATCCATTCGCCGCTTCCTTGAGGATGAATATGGATTTATGGAAGTGGAAACCCCAATTCTTTGCCGTTCCACTCCTGAAGGTGCGCGTGATTACCTTGTACCGAGCCGTGTCAATGCTGGTCAATGGTATGCGTTACCTCAATCGCCACAATTATTTAAGCAATTGCTAATGGTCGGTGGTTGCGATCGCTATTATCAGATTGCGCGATGTTTCCGTGATGAAGACCTTCGCGCCGATCGCCAGCCTGAATTTACCCAACTTGACATGGAAATGAGTTTCATGTCACAGGAAGAAATTATCGAGCTAAATGAGAACCTAATTCGGTACGTTTTTAAAACCGTTAAAGGTGTAGAACTTGGTGATTTCCCTCGTCTCACCTATGCCGAGTCCATGGATAGATATGGTTGCGATCGTCCTGATACTCGCTTCGGCATGGAACTGGTAAATGTCACAGATTTATTTGCCAACTCTGGCTTTAAAGTATTTGCCAACACCGTTGCCAATGGTGGCATTATCAAAGTCATCCCCGTCATCGGTGGCGACGAAGCGATTTCCAATACTCGCATTAAACCAGGTGGGGATCTTTCCAATTTAGTAGCCCAGTATGGTGCAAAGGGCTTAGCATTCATCCGCGTGCGTGAAGGTGGTGTGATCGACACCATCGGCGCTCTCAAAGATAGCATCACTGAAGAAGTGAAAAAGGAACTTCTAGAACGCACGGGCGCAACCGCAGGCACAATTCTACTATTTGGTGCTGGTGAAAAGGCAATCGTTAATGAATCGCTCTATCGTCTGCGTCTTGCTCTTGGTCGTGAGTTGGAATTGATTGATGACAATAAACTCAATTTTGTCTGGATTACTGACTTCCCAATGTTTGAATGGAATGCTGACGAGAAAAGATTGGAGGCACTGCACCATCCCTTTACCTCACCACGTCCCGAAGATATTGCCGATGGTCAACCCATCGATGTTAATACGATCGCACTAGCCTATGACCTCGTACTCAATGGTACAGAAATTGGCGGTGGTAGTATTCGGATTCACAAGCGTGAAGTCCAAGAAAAGGTATTTGCGGCGATCGGGCTGAGCGATGAACAAGCAAAAGAGAAGTTTGGATTTCTCATGGAAGCCTTTGAATATGGAACACCTCCCCACGGTGGTCTAGCCTTTGGACTCGATCGCTTAGTAATGCTAATTTCAGGTGCAGATTCTATCCGTGATGTCATTGCATTCCCGAAAACACAGCAGGCCCGCGACCTATTGACTGATGCCCCTTCAAGTGTTGATGACTCACAATTGAAAGAGCTTCATGTTAAATTGTCTTTGCCTCCGCTAAAATAATTTAAAAGCACAGAAACCAGAAAGGACGCTTTGCACCTTTTCTGGTTTCTGTGCTTTTATTGGTCTATGTATTAGCTTACTTTGAATCGACTTGCCGACATTTTGAACAGCATTGATCACAGTTAAATTCTACTGATGTTGCTTAAATATTGATTAAATGAATTATGTATGCAGATGTAATGTATGGGCGCTGAGGGACTCGAACCCCCGACATTCTCGGTGTAAACGAGACGCTCTACCAACTGAGCTAAGCGCCCTTGCTTGTGATTAGTGGCGGTCTTTTTTTGACCTCAATTAATATAACAGATCATGATCACTTTTAGTCAAGCATTTGGAAAATATTTTTTTAAGTCTTCCTTAAATTAATTTTTTCGTCATGTAAAATGCTTTCAGTATGGCGCTTTGCACTGTAAGCTTAGATGATTCTAGCGACTTTTTGTTCAATATACGTTCAATATTTGAGTAGATGCGGCAATGGAAGAATTGAGCAATGTCTTGGCATTAGCGACCGATGAGGAGCTACACCAAATCGCAGATATCCTCTTTCGGCGCAAGTTAAATCCCCTTGATTATTTTGCTACGCCGCCAATACAAGAATTACAGGCATGGGATCGTGATGAGCTGATTGATGCGATCGCAAAACGTTTTCGATTTCTGGCGGCTGATGGGCTTACGGTTTTACGCCGCAAAACTAATGGGGTTAGTTACCGTGAAGTCTTAGAGCGTGTATGTCAGCACCTCAATATTAAATATTCTAAAAAGCAAACCATTGAAGAAATTGAGTCAGAGCTGTTTCTCAACTTGATCAGCAATTCATGGAAAAAACTCTCGCCACAGGAACGTTCTAGCATTGACGAATCGATGCAAACTGCACTTACCCAGTCAGATTTACAAAGAGCCTTGCCCCTTGATGCCCAACGTAATCCCATGAGTTTGCTGGTTAAGGGTGGTAGTGCGATCGCAGTTAGCACTGTAGTACGTTCGGCGGTTTTGACAGCAATTGCGAGACAGATGGCGTGGCACTTTGCCTCCTATCAAGTTGGCTATGAAGTTTTGAAGGCAGGCAGCACGGCGATCGCCACCCGTTTAAATGCCTATGTATCAACTTACCTTGCTAAACGAGGTATGGCGGCGGCGGCAACTCAATACACGGCCGCCCGCACAGTATTCTCAGTAATTACACCTGCGCTTTGGGGATTGTTTTTTGCGGATCTTGGCTGGCGGGCGATTGCTACTAACTATGGGCGAATTATTCCCGCAATTTTTATTGTTGCCCAGATCAGATTATTGCGAATGTCATGAACTATTGCTGTAGTCACATAAAACCAAAAAACTAGGTGGTGGCGCGATGCGCCGCCACTCAGTTTTGGATTGGGAAGGGAATAGCAAGACTGGCGATAGTTATGTTACTTGGCAATACTTTATTTTTTTAGGGTGCGATCGCATTACAATGGAGATATGTTACGGATTGTTAAGAGAAATCCTGTATGAAATCTTCGTCTCCGCAAATTCTAAAAATTCCCACTAATCAGCTTGCCAATCCTGAAAATATATCTGACTGGAATCGCATCGAAGCACCGATGTGGCAAGGCAGTGAAGAAGATATGCGTCAAGGCTTGCCTTTTAATCTGCTCTCTCCGATCTGGCAAATGTTTTTGCTAGGTGATGGAGCACCGACAAGGCATTTGCAGTTGCTTACTCAATCACAAATCTCGGTTGATGTTGTGGCAATGACCCCCATTGGTGACAGTGATGACAATGCGCCAGCAGATATTGCAGCAATTGCTGCACCCAGAATTCGCCGACAAATCTTTTTGCGATCGCAGCAGACTGGCGAAATTTTTTCCCATGCGACTTCTTGGTGGTCTGAGGCAACCATGCAAAAGTATCTCAAAGACCCATCTTTACCAATTTGGGTCAGTCTCAATCAAAAATATACTGAACTGTACCGCGATCTTAAAGGAATTTATAAGGGTAAATGTCCCAACTTGACGGCAGCTTTTGGTTCAGAAATTGACACTTACTGGGGCAGACATTATTTACTGTGGCATGGGGGTGAGCCAATCACGATGATCTATGAGGTTTATTCCCCTGCGATCGGCAAGTATCTTGGTTCTAGTAGTCTCTAGGTAATAATGGCGACGCTTTGCGCCGCCACTAGTAGGTAGGTGTGAAATTTCTCTAGCTCGCAAAACGGTATAATCTTTGGCGTAGCTAATAGGTGACCGCATTGATTGCCATCTATCCAGGAAGTTTTGATCCGATTACCTTTGGGCATCTCGATATTATTCGGCGAGGCAGTCATCTATTCGAGCGGGTCATTGTGGCGGTTTTACGCAATCCTAATAAAACGCCTCTTTTCACGATGGAAGAGCGAATGCTGCAAATTCGAGAAGCAACGCAGCATTTAGAAAATGTTGATGTCGATACTTTTACAGGTTTGACAGTTACCTATGCCCGTCTCAAAAAAGCTCAGGTGCTAATTCGCGGCTTGCGGGCGGTCTCTGATTTTGAGTTGGAATTACAAATGGCTCATACTAACAAAACCCTAGCCAATGATATCGAAACCGTATTTTTATCGACATCCAATGAATATAGTTTTTTGAGTAGTAGTGTCGTTCGCGAAATTGCCCGCTTTGGTGGCGAAATTGGTCATTTAGTCACCCCTGAAGTTGCGATCGCATTAAGGCAAAAGTTTCAAACAAATTGACAACTAAATTTGCGTTACATTAGGGATAGGTGGCTTCATGTTTGTGCATTAAATCTCAAGGAGCATTAAACCTATGAAAATTATGATCTCAGCGCTCACATTACTAGGGGCTGCAACAACTTTTGTCAGCTCGGCGCTAGCTGATGTCTCGATTAACATCCGATTTGGCTCAAGTCCTTCCTTCAATAGGATCTACAATCCCTACCGTGTCAATACTCGTAAGCCTGTTTACTTTAATAATTACCCAACTAGGTACAATCGCACCTACCAGAATGGTTTTAACAATGGCTTTCAGCGTAATATTGGCTCTAGAAGAGTTATTCATCAAGTAGTTCCCAACTATAACTATAGTAATTCGTGGAATCAGCCGATTTTGCCGAGAGTGAATTATCTATCACAGTTCCCTAACCAAATCCACTCAATTTATAGTCCTTTTCCTTCACGCCCCAGCACAAGATATATTCGCGTTAGATAAGCAATCCCAAATAAACAAAGACGGCGCGAAACGCCGTCTTTGTTTATTTGGGATTTGTTTTTTAAAAGATTAGGCAGGTTGCTTAATATTTTCTTCACCTGAAGTGATCGTCATTGACTCAATGCGATCGCCAACTTGAATCTTTTCGACTAAATCCATCCCCTCAGTTACATAGCCAAATACAGCATAGGAACCATCAAGAAAATAGATATCATCGAGAGCAAAATAAAACTGACAGGATGCTGAGTTTGGGGACTGCGATCTTGCCATGGCAATCGCCCCCTTGTTGTGGCGTAACTTAGGCTTTTGTGTAGGCGCTAAAATTTCACCATAGACAGGCTTTTGATTTGCCCCATCGGGCAAAATTTCCAGTGGCACATAGCGCGGCTGGGAACTAACAGGATCAACAAAATTTCCAGTGCCATTGCCAAGGGGATCACCACCCTGAGCCACAAAGGGAGATGGTTCTTTGACAACACGATGAAAGGTTAACCCGTTATAAACGCCACGCTTAACTAAATCCGCAAAGTTACCTGCGGTGAGTGGCGCACTATTGCCGTCAAGCTCAATTTTGACAGTACCAGACTTTAATTTTAGTTCGACTGTTGCCTTTCCCTTGAGTTGTACAAACTTAGCAAGGGCAGCCTCTAGCTCGTTTTCAGGCTTTGTGCTAGGTGATGGTGATGATTTTGGGGCTTCTGCGATCGCAGTGGGGGCTTGACTGGCTGAGACACTAGCATTATTGCTGCATCCAGTGATAAAAACGGTCACTACCAAAACACAACTCAAAATCCAACGTAACATCTTCATTTCCAGCTCTTAAATAAGTTTATAAACTAAAAACCAGAAGTGAGTTGCGGTGTAAAGTACCGCAACTCACTTTTTCTACAATCCTTCCAATGGTACGCCCAAAAACTTAGCAATTTCCGCAGCCCGATCTTCGAGGACAGTTAAAGAAATTGGTTGACCGACTTCCGATAGAGGCAAGTCACCCTTGCCCTTTACACGCAAATATAAAGCTCTCTTAGGGCTAAGACCATTACGAATTTCGACACGCACAGCCTGCACATCAGTAATCTTATAGGTAAATTCGAGGTTGTTGCTTTGTGTGCGTCCACGACGAAAAATCTTGACCTTACCAGTATTGCGATCGAACTCGTTGTATCCACTGCCGTAGTCAATCGCCATTACATATAGGAGGTAAAGCTCTAGCAAAGTACCAGCCACGCCATAAAAAGATAGCGCCAAACCCTGCGGCACAAATTCTAGTTGTAGGGGATCAGAAAATGGCAGTAAATTGATTTTTAAGAAGCTGGAAATACCTGCTAATAGAAAGCCCGACGCGCCTATGGCAACAATAACCGCAAAGCAATAGTTACTAAAGCGTCGTGACCCGACAATGTCATATCGCAGAACATTGGATTGAGATTTTGTAGTTACCATCGGTTGAAATAGGATTAAAAATTTACTATCTAGAAAACAACAGTATATAGCGGCTTGCAGCCTGTTACCAAGGAAATAATAACTGGCGCAATTAAATATAAAACTCTAAAACCTGTGGCGCACGCGCAGCGTGCGCCACAGGTTTTAGCTCTGGGTTTTAATTATGCCTGGTTACTTAAACACAAAAAGATAGTGGCGATGTTTTGCACTGCCACTATCTTTTTGTGTTTAAGTAAGCGCAAAGCGCTATATTTATTTATTTTGTAAAGCCTTGAGTTCTCGTAAAATCACCATTAGACCCTTATTTTGATGATCTATTTGTTCAGAAATCTTACTCATTCGCTGATTTAAGACCTTGATCTCATTATCCTGATGATCTATGCGAGTATTTAGCTCATTAAATCTGGCGACAACCTCACGCTGAATTAAGTTTTCGATGCCTTGTACTAATAGAGTCTCAGTCGCAGTCAGTCGATGGATAATTGTTTGGAGTGTGGGCTGAACTTCGGCAGCAATAGGTTGGGGCTGGGCTAGTTGTGCTGTAGACACTGTGTCGGCAACCCTTGCAACTGGTGTTGTTACCGTTTGGACAGGTTCACTTACAGGATTTAAAAAGTTGTGAATGCGCGAGACTAGGACATCTGCCTCGAAAGGTTTTTCAAGAAAGTCAAATTCTGTAAATGGTTCAGGAACATGCTCAGTGACTTGTTCTTTTAGCCCTGAGATCATAATTACAGGGACTTTTTGCAATCCTTCGACACGTCGAATCGCCTGTAAGGTTTGATAGCCGTTATATTTCGGCATTACGAAGTCAAGTAAAATTAAGTCAGGGAAAGTCTTACGAGCAGCATCTAAGCCTGATTTACCATCACTTGCTTCTAAGACATCATATTTGCCTGCCAAAATGCTTTTTACCATTTTGCGGATCATGATGCTGTCGTCAATTACGAGTACTTTTTTTGCAGTCATGGATTTTCAGAATCCGCCCCAAATAGCTATGCGACATTATCATATTACAGTAATCATTGCTATGAAACTGAGTTTTATAGTTTTCCTGAAATTACACAAAATTAGGATTTTGCTGCAAGATCGGCGCGATCGCGTTAAACTTGAGATCCTTATTTTATTTCGGTTTTATGGCAAAACGTTACTCTATTGATTCGTCACAAATTATTCGTCGTGTCGAAGAATTAATAAACGCTTCTTCTAACCGTTATCGGATTACTGTGCAAGTTGCCAATCGCGCTAAGCTCAGACGCTACGAAGATGATGACTATGACGATCGCATGATGAAGCCAATCTTACGAGCCATTATGGAAATGTCTGATGAAATTTCCCAGCCTGAAATTTTAAGTGATTGAGGATACCTAAAGTGAGTGGTGCAATGTACCGCTTGTTTGAACATTACATATAAATTTTGGGAAGCACCGCAAAACAGTGCTTCTCAAAATTTATATGGGTTTTAACTCAGCGCAAAGCGCTGCATAGATTATGTTGAATTTCATAACTCAAGAGAGTAAGCAGCTATTGCGCGGTGACGATTGGCGCATTGGTTGGCGCTCAGATGTCGAACTTTATAAGGGTTTGGTGGGGACTGACAGTTGGGCAATCGAGTTAACTGAGGGTGAGTTTAAAGATTTTTGTCGTTTGGCAAGACAACTTGCTGAAACGATGCAACTGATGGCAGCAGAGCTATCTGACTGTGAAAAGATTTCTTGTACGCTAGAGACTGAAGATATTAGCCTTGAGGCAAATGGTTATCCCCATGCGTTTACCCTGCATTTGCAGCTACTAGCAGGGCGATGCTGCGAAGGTTTTTGGGATGCGGAGGCTGTACCTTTTTTATTGACTGCGATCGCAAATCTGACGGATATCCAAATTACTTAATTAGTAAAAAAACAAGGGTGCGAATATCGCACCCTATTTCTATTCCATCGATTTTCTGGCTAGGCTGACTGCTTTGACAAAGCTATAGACACCCACTGGCACACTGGCGATCAAAATTGCCCAAGTGGCGGCAAAGCCAAAGTCGGGTGCGCCATAGGATAGTTCGTAAATGCAGCCGACAAAAGCAATACCCGCAACGATGGAAATCAAGAGAATTAACTGGGCTTTTATATAATCGGGTGACATGATTGATGTTTTGAATAAATTTATTGTTCTTTCTGTAGCTATCGTCACTCGTCTTCTAGTTTTGGATTCTAGCAAGAATGACGATAGCTATAGAAAAGTATTAACCTAACTGATTTATTGTAAAGACTTTCTGCGTTTGGTTTACCTTTGCATATATATCAACTGATCTCTTTTTCCTAAAAGCGCCGCAATTGTAAAGATGTCAGTTAGGAGCCAACTCAACAATACCAACGCTACAGAAAGAGGCGTAATCACGAAGCTTACTTATATTCCTGTCTGAATCTCTGCAACGGCAGAAAATCACAACTTTTTTGTCACCCTGATCTTGTCATATCGTAAATCTGTGTATACTGTATACATAGATAAATGTACATTCTAAAATTTTAGAAAGTTTATTCACTCAGTTACTGAGTCTTAAGAGTTCTATGGTTATTCCTATTCCACAGCCCTTGCAGCCGATTGTGACATTTATCCATCCAGTATTGATGACTGTCACCTTTGCCACCGCCATTTATGCAGCCTACTTAGGACTGCAATATCGCAAGGCGCGGAGATCTGAAGGCGAAATCAAGAAAGCATTAATATCTAAGCGTTACAACCTTCAGCATTACAAAATCGGAGCAGTCTTTTTGGTGCTAATGGTCGGAGGTGCAATTGGAGGAATGGCAGTCACCTATAACAGCAGTGGCAAACTTGCAATCGGGGCACACTTATTTGCAGGCTTAGGGTTAGCATTTTTAGCCGCGACATCAGCTTCTCTCGCACCATTAATGCAACAGGGAAAAGAATGGGCAAGAGTTTCCCATATCTCAATTAACGCAATAATTATTGGAATTTTCTCGTGGCAAATGCTTACGGGTTTAAATATTGTGCAGCGAATTTTAGAACAAATGGCAAAAGCATCTTAATAGATTTTATGCACTCATAAAACAAGCTCAGGCTTACCAGTTTTAATGATGCTATATATAGTTGCCAATATTTCAGACATCATCAACAATAATGATTGTATTTTATTGATTTTTTAAAGATAAAAGTAATAAGTTAAATGCTTATTAATTTAGATATTATATGATTTTAAAAACTTATTCAAAAAATCGTTTTAAGCAAAGACAATCAAAAACAAAGTGTAATTAAAAATCAGAGTTAAAATGCATACTGTATAAGCATTATATAGTATGCATTTTTATTTTTTATGCTCAATTAAATATATATTTACTATCTATTTTAAAAGCTTTTCATGAAAAAATATTAAATAAATTTAAATAGATAAGCTGTTTAAATTCAATACTGTCAAAAAAAGTAACTTAGAATACTATTGTTTTGTAAGGATTCTGTTGTAATGAAGTTTATATGTCAAACTAATTTGTTGATTTAACAAGTAAACTAAGCAGCTTAATTAATCTTTTACTGATATTGCAACAATATTTGCTAGTGATATCAAATCTCTTGAGTAAAGTATTGATTACTATATTTAGATTGGATTTACTAATTAGTTTTGGCAATCAAAAACCAGAGTTGTAAAAGTATGCGTAGGAATAAGTTCGGCTGTATGTTCAAATCCCCTAGTTCTAAATTACTTACTAAAGTCAGTAGCCTTTGCTTAGCCCTAGTAATTATGCTGGGTGTCTTCTTAGGCAATCCAATCAATGCACAGGCAAATATCATCACCTCTAATTTTGATGGCTCTATTGCTGAGATGCGATCGCAAATTGATGGTAAAACGGTTCCCTTACTATTGGCTGATGCAGTGGTAGAAAATGAAGCCACCGCAGAAACTCCCGAAGCAAAAGCCGCCGCCAAACTCGAAGCAAAAAAAGCAAAAGCTGCCGCCAAACTCGAAGCCAAGAAGCTAAAGGAAGCTGCCGAGGCTGAAGCTGCTGAAGCGAAAGCTGCGGAAAAAGCTGCTAAAAAAGCTGCTAAACTCGAAGCAAAAAAAGCTAAGGAAGCCGCTAAACTCGAAGCCAAGAAAGCTAAGGAAGCGGAAAAAGCTGCTGTGATTGAAGAAGAGAAATTGTCAGAATCTCCAGAAGCAACACCTTCAGAGCCAGCCGCCGAAACAGCAGTAGAAACTGAAACTACTCCTTAGTCAGAAGTTAGAGAGATTTAGAGTTTGTCGTAGGCAAGATGAAAACTCAAAACCTTTACTGTGATTGTCTTTGGTTTTGCAAATGGGTATGCACTCATTTGCAAAACTCTATACCAATAAATAATCCATGATCTAATTCAAGGCAAGAAAATGACTTCGGCAATTCCGCGATCGCAATCTAAATTCAGCCTGAGTGCCTACCTAATTAGCGATAAACCAGCAGGATTCTTATTAAGTTGGGTGGCAGGATTTGTGGATACTTCTGCATTTATTATTCTATTTGGACTATTCACCGCCCATGTAACTGGAAACATTGCTTTAGCAGGTTCCTCCTTTGTTAGCGCAGACCCTGAGACAACGATCACCCGATTACTGATGTTACCAACATTTGTTGTAACTGTTGCTTTGACTTCTCTGCTTGCTCGTTATGCTCGTAGTCAAAAGTGGTGTGTATTTGGAGTGTTATTGACTGCTGAAGCGATCGCCTTAGCCATCTTTCTATCATTGGGAATGACCCTTTCGCCAGAATTGCTCTTTGATGTTCAAGAGGAGCTGATTCTACCCATTGGCATCTCTGGTGTAATTGCCATGGCAATTCAGAATGCTTTGATGAAAGAAGCGAAAGGAGTATTTAAAAGCTATATTCCCACGACAGTCATGACGGGAAATACCACCCAACTAACCATTGATGTAGTACAGTTTTTGAGTGCAAAGCTTGCCAAAAATCAGACTGAACTAACGCAAACTGAAGCTGAAGAATCCTTAGAACGCATCAGCAGGTTTGTACCCACGATCGTAGGTTTTGCCCTTGGTGGATTGTTAGCAGCTTACTTTGTTTTAGTCTCTGAGTCTTGGTGGAGTCTGTCTTTACCTTTGATAATCATCTCAGTTTTGGCGATCGCTGCCTACGTTGAACATGGTCAGAAATCTGTTGATTAAGCTTTTAAAGTTTTCAAATATTCAAGGAAAATCCAATGAAACAACGTTTACTATGCCTTTTTATCAGTGCTGTAATTTTTGTGGGGTTACTCACAGGTAATGCAGTGCAAGCAAAAATGATTCCTGCACCGATGACACTAATTGCGGCAACCGAGATATCAGAACCATCTGAAACTTCTGGAATAGTTACCACTGAATCCGCCGCAGCACCTACTGATAAAGCATCTGACCTTCTCAAACAATTAGAGACTGAAATCTTGCCACAAATTGAGAGTGTTTTAACTCCAGAACAGCAAGCCGAATTTGCAACTAAAGTTGCATCAGGGACTAGTTTTCGTAAAGCCTTTAAAGCCGTGACACTCACTCCAGCCCAAAAAAGCAAACTGAGTAATGTATTTAAAGCTATTCCTAAAAAAGATATCTTTGCTACACTTACACCTGCTCAAAAGAAGTCATTATTCTTAAAAAATAAGCAACTATTTATTCCGACTTCTGAAGAAATTGGCGCAAAAATCACTGCTGGTATGCAAATGGCAAAAGATAAGTCTCCCTTAGTCCCATCTGTAGAATCAATTGTCGAAAAAATCACTGCCAAAAGGAAAAATATTGAGATAGAGGAATAAAAATGGACAGTATTATGTCAGGTCGTTTTGAAGATTGGTTGCTTTTAGTAGCAGCAATTATTGTTGCAATGATCATATTTGCATCCTTAGAAAAGATTGCAAAATCTCTTCTCATACCATTAGCAGTTGTGGCGATCGCCTTAATCGTAGCAAAAGTTGGCTTTGGCATTACTCCCAACTATCTCTGGCATGAATCAATTCATATTTTACGGCGACTTAGCTCAAGATTTCTCTAAAGAAAAAAGAGGTGCAAAGCACCTCTTTTTTCTTTAGAGAAATCTTTTTAACACAAGAAGAGAAGGGATTTCTGATTTTGTAGTGATTCTAGCGGAATCATTCAGCTTTTTTGTATACAGTATACAGAGTCCACATTTCAAATCACGTAAGCAAGACATTATGGATGCAGAAAAGGCTCTCGCCCTAGATGATGAATATGACAACAACATCGCAGAGACTCCAGTAGTCAGTAAATCTGGACTAATTTACGGGCTTAATGATAAACCCCCTGTTATAGAAGCAATTTTTGTGGCTTTTCAGCATGTTCTGGCAGCCTTTGTTGGCATCATTACGCCGCCAATTATTATCTGTACTAGCTTGGGATTAGACGCAGCGAATACTAGCTATTTGATTAGTATGTCGCTCTTTGCCTCTGGAATTTGTACTTATATTCAATGTAAAAGAATTGGCCCTGTTGGCTCAGGTTTACTAAGTTTACAAGGAACCAGTTTTGCTTTCCTAGGACCGATTTTAGGTGTAGGAACTGTTGCGATCCAAAAAGGTAGTTCTCCAGAACAAGCTCTAGCTCTGATCTTTGGAGTTTGCTTGTTTGGGGCTTTTGTCGAAATTATTTTGAGTCAGTTTTTACATCTCTTAAATAAAATCATCACTCCCGTTGTTTCTGGAACGGTGGTAATGATTATTGGTTTAGGACTGATTAAAACTGGGATGATTAGCTTAGCTGGTGGTGCGGTCGCTTTAGCTAAAAAAGATGGTTCCTTTGGCAGCCTTCAAAACCTTGCTCTGGGTGCAACAGTTCTGCTAATCGTGGTGATTTTGACCCTTTCTAGTAACCGCTTTTTGAGAATGGGTGCGATCGCCATCGGGCTAGTAGTTGGCTTTATTATCTCTCTGTTCCTTGGTATTGTTAACTTTAGCTCACTAAGTCAACTTCCCTTCTTCAGAATTCCAATCCCTCTTCGTTATGGCATCAGTTTTGACTTTGGAGCCTTCTTGCCCTTCATTCTGCTCTATATTTTGACAGCGATCGAAACTGTTGGCGATTTAACAGCAACTTCAGCAGTGTCTGGAGAACCAGTCAAAGGTGGAGTATATATTCGTCGTATTAAGGGTGGAGTTCTGGGAGATGGAATTAATTCATTAATTGCTGCGGTTCTCAACACATTTCCTAACACTACCTTTAGCCAAAATAATGGTGTGATTCAGATGACGGGCGTAGGTAGTCGTTATGTTGGTTTTTTTGTAGCTGGCATTTTTGCAATCCTAGGGTTGTTACCTGTGATTGGTGGTGTATTTCAAGCTCTGCCACAGCCTGTTTTGGGGGGTGCAACTCTAGTTATGTTTGGTTCGATCGCTGTAGCGGGTTTAAATATCGTCGTATCCGCAGGACTGGATCGCCGTTCAATGATTATTGTTGCAGTATCCCTTGGTTTAGGCTTAGGAGTAGTATTTGTGCCTGATATTTTCGTAGGTAAACCACCGATTTTCAGTAACCTCTTTGGTTCTGCTATCTCTACAGGTGGTTTGACCGCTATTTTACTTAGTTGGCTATTGCCTCGTTTTGAGGATGAAGTTCTTGTAACCCAAGAAAATACTGCTTAGTTTTTCTCAATACCGCAATAAAAAAGCCTCGATTAGCGAGGCTTTTTTATTGCGGTATGAGTGCTAACGCCAAATTAAATATGATTACCATTAACCCCAAGCTAACAAAGACAATAATTGTACCGATTAAATTAGCTCTACGGGATATCGGTAGATAGGCTGGGCGCAACCAAAAACTTAACCGCTTTGATACAAAAGGCATTACTGCGAAGCTCAATATTGTGGAAGTAATTAGGTTGTTCACAATCATTGAGTTTGCTAATGACCAAGATTGCATCAGTTTTAAAATTGAAAAGGCGATCGCTTGGATCATCACCACAGGATACAGCCCTAAAACGACTGCTAAAATCTGCTTCCATCGCGAAGGACCTAATCCTTTATATTCTGAATTACCTGACTGCATTGAGAACCAGCCTTCTAAGCCAGTTGTAAAAGACTTAAATCGATAAGCAGAAAATACTTCTCGTCCAGATTCTAATAACTGTTTGCGCTCACTTGATTCCATCCATTCATTCAGATGCTCAGGCGAATCAAAATGTGTAATGTAATACCACTTGACAATTTGATCTTTACATCTAAGCGGTGGGGAGAGATCGCATCGTAAAAAGCCGTCATATTGCTTTGCAGATTCAACTAATTTGTTATGCCATCTTTTAAAAGCAAAATCTCTGCCTTTGGGGACAATATGTTCAGTGACCAGACTGGAGTAAAAAAGTTGATCTAAGGAATTACTTTTCATAGCTAATAACATTTATAAAATTCAATATAAAAAAAGGGGTGGGGGATCAAGGGGGAATAATAAGAATCTTAGATTGGATGAGAGTATTGTAGTGATTGACAAAAAAACAAATCATGATTGCCAAATAAACCATCTTGAAAGCGGCATTATCCGAGGAAAAAATCTGTTGAGATTTAAGTTGCTTTTGTGTAAGCACTGAGGCTTTGTAACTTGATATACAATGGTTAGAAATAACTATGTATACAGTATACATTTTGTGCAGGAATGAGTTAGTGTACGGTTTAAAAGCAATCATAATCGGTGCGGGTATTGGCGGTCTGACGGCAGGAATTGCGCTGCGACAGGCGGGCTATGAAGTAGAGATTTACGATCGCGTAAGAGACTTACGTCCTACGGGTGCAGGGATTTCGCTCTGGTCAAATGGAGTGAAAGTTCTCAATCGACTTGGGCTAGGGGACAAAATGGCAGCGATCGGCGGACAGATGAATCGGATGGAGTACCGCCATTTGTCGGGGAGCTTACTCAACGAAATTCCGCTTCAACCTTTAATCGATGAAGTCGGTCAACGCCCTTACCCTGTAGCAAGACGAGATTTACAAAATCTTCTCTTATCATCATTTGAGTCCCTCGGCGGCACAATAACTCTGGGTACTAAATGTATTGATTGCGTAGAAAGCGATCGCGATGTTAGTGCTAAGTTTGAAGATGGAAGCTCTGCCACAGGCGATGTATTAATTGCTGCTGACGGAGTGCGTTCCTTGTTGCGAAAATATGTTCTCAATAAAACAATTGAACCAACCTATCGGGGTTATGTGAATTGGAATGGATTAGTTCCAATTAGTGGAGATCTTGCACCTGCGGATATGTGGTCGATCTATGTGGGAGAACACAAACGCGCCTCATTGATGCCTGTTGCTGGCGATCGCTTTTATTTCTTTTTTGATGTGCCACTACCTACAGGCACAACCAATGATCGTACTAACTATCGTCATGAACTCAAGGAACATTTTCACAATTGGGCAAAGCCTGTGCAGCTATTAATCGATCGCCTCGATCCTGAGAATGTTGCAAGGGTGGAAATTCATGACGTAGGACCTATTGAAAAAATGGTCAAAGGTCGGGTGGCTCTGTTGGGTGATGCGGCTCATGCGACTTGTCCAGATTTAGGACAGGGAGGATGTCAAGCCCTCGAAGATGGCTTTGTCATCGCCAACTATCTATTATCAACTAATGTAAGTGTCACCGATGCCCTGATGCGTTACGAGAAAGAACGCAAGGTGAGAACTACAGAAATCGTAAATAAAGCGCGTAATCGTGCAGAAGCTATTCATGGCAAAGATCCTGAAGTTACCCAAAAGTGGTATGACCAACTCTCACAGGAAAGCCCCTCAGATGTCACCAGTGCGATCGCCAAAATTATTAGTGGAGGTCCATTACATTGAGTTATCCGATCAACACTCTCAATCAAATGAGTCAAGCAGAATTTACCGAAGCGCTCGGTTCGATCTTTGAACATACACCCGAAATAGCTGCCGAAGCATGGCGATCGTGTCCTTTTGCTGATGTCCAGAATTTACATCAAGTCATGGCAGCGATCGTGATGGCAATGAACGACGCGGAGAAATTAAAGTTAATTTGCGCTCATCCCGATCTGGGTAGTAAATTCAAAATGGCAGAAGCCTCAGTACAGGAGCAATCCACCGTCGGACTCGATCAACTCTCCGCTATAGAATACGATCGCTTTCAAAATCTTAATCAAGCCTACAAAGATAAGTTCTCATTCCCTTTTATCATCGCCGTTCGCAACCATACCAAAGATAGTATTCTCGCCGCTTTTGAGCAGAGACTTAAGAACAATTTAGAAGTAGAAAAAAATCAGGCGATCGCTGAAATTATCGAAATTGCCAGATGGCGGTTAGTTTTAGCAGTTAAAAATTAGTAGGGGCAATTCATGAATTGCCCCTACTAATTTTTAATTGAGTAGTGGTTCTATTAATCCTTTAAAAATCCTATGACCTACCCCAGAGACATGATTGGCTACGGGAGATTTACTCCTGATGCAAAATGGAAAGACAATGCTCGTGTGGCTGTCCAGTTTGTGATTAATTATGAAGAAGGCGGCGAAACTTGTATCCTACATGGAGACAGTGCCTCTGAAACTTTTTTGTCAGAAATTGTGGGCGCAGTTCCTTTTAATGGATTGCGTCACATGAATATGGAATCTTGCTATGAATATGGCAGTCGTGCAGGATTTTGGCGCTTATATCGGATGTTTTGCGATCGCAATATTCCTGTAACTATTTACGGTATTGCGATGGCACTCGCTCGTAATCCTGAAGCAGTTACCGCCATGCTAGAAGCCGATTGGGAAATCGCTAGTCATGGCTATCGTTGGATTGATTACAAATATTTTTCGCCCGAACAAGAGCGCGAACATCTGCAAAAGGCGATCGCTATTCATACAGAGATTACAGGAACACGCCCCCTCGGATGGTATACGGGGCGCACTAGCGAGCATACCCGCCGCTTAGTTGTAGAAGAAGGAGGTTTTCTCTACGATTCCGATAGCTATGCCGACGATCTTCCCTATTGGAACTATGAATATGGCAAGCCTCACCTAATTATTCCCTATACCCTCGACAACAACGATATGCGCTTTGCCACACCCCAAGGCTTTAATTCGGGCGATCAGTTTTTTGCCTATTTGCGTGATGCCTTTGATGTTCTCTACGACGAAGGCGACACTTCTCCCAAAATGATGAGTATTGGTTTGCATTGTCGGTTAGTGGGTAGAGCAGGACGAGCAGCAGCTTTGGCAAGATTTTTAGACTATATACAGAGTCGCGATCGCGTCTGGATTTGTCGCCGTATTGACATTGCTCGTCATTGGCACAAGCACCACAAACCAGCCTAACGCACAGCGACACAAAACCCTATCTCAAATAAAAAACAATGAAAGTTGATGTATATAAGCTTCCGCAAAATAGTCCTGATGATCTCACGTCTCTAGAGGCGGCGATCGCTTCAGGTAAAATTAATCCCCAGCACATTGTCGCGATTATGGGAAAGACCGAAGGAAATGGCTGTGTTAATGATTTTACGCGCGGCTTTGCGGTGCAAACTTTAAAGCACTACCTTGCAAATTTTGTAGGTCAGGACAAATCGGCAGAGATCGTCTATGTCATGTCTGGGGGGACTGAGGGAGCCTTAAGCCCCCATTTAACAATTTTTACAAGTCAAGCTTCATTGCCAGACACCCCAACTCGTATGGCTTTAACCCTAGGAGTGATTCATACCCGTGATTTTACTCCTGCGGAAATTGGTTCGTTAACGATGGTCAAAGAAGTCGCTCTAGCCGTGAATCAAGCGATCGCTACCGCAGGAATCGCTAAAGAGGATGTGCATTTTGTCCAGATTAAATGTCCCCTTGTCACCAGTCGCGATCGCTTGCTCGATGAAGATCGTGATGCGAAATCAGTGAGTAAATCGGTAAGCAGCTATCAGTCAATGGGTTACTCGCGCGGAGCCTCAGCGCTAGGCGTAGCGGTTGCCCTAGGTGAAGTTCAATTAGAAGATCTCACCGCCGCCGATATTTGCCAAAATTATGCTTTGTATTCCAGCGTTGCCTCCACATCCGCAGGGGTGGAGTTACGCAACTGCGAGATTTTGGTATTAGGGAATGCACCAACATCCACTAGCAATTTTGTGATTGGTCATAGTGTGATGCAACACGCTCTAGATGCTGAGGCAGTTACTAAAGCGATCGCCTCCACAGGTCAAACCAGCGATCGGGTCGTAAATATATTTGCCAAAGCTGAAGCTGACCCAACGGGACAGCTTTTAGGCAGAAGACATACGATGATGGATGACTCCGATATTAACCATACGCGCATGGCAAGGGCAGTGGTTGGGGCAGTAGTGGCTTCTATTGTCCAAGATCCGATGGTTTATGTATCGGGAGGTGCGGAACATCAAGGACCTTCTGGTGGTGGGGCAGTTGCGGCGATCGCTCGTCTAGACTAAAACGTATAGACTAAGAGAAAATGGCTCGCAAAGCGAGCCATTTTCTCTTAGTCTAGGCGCTTTTGTAAGCAGCCCAACCACCAAGATCGGAAATATCTTTCCAATTAAATTTTTCAATTAGCTCTTGGGGATAAAAGAAAGCTGTCAATACTTCGCCATCTTCCAAATAAACATCCGTAGGATACATATGAGGAGGCTCGTTACTAGCGAGGTATTCAAATTCATCGGCTTGCATCTCATAGACTTCTCCAGGAATAGAAATACCACCTGTTTCTACTTCGTAAATCGCAGGATGCCAACCGTCGCCAGCCGCATGAAGTCGATAGCGTGATTGGGTATTAGCAGTACGGATAAATTTTGCGCCTTGCAAATTGCCATGATCGGGCTGTCCCCGCAATGCCGAACCGCAGATAAATACTCGTCTTGTACCGTTAGATGTGGTCATAAGTAGCAATGTTAAAGTTATAAGCTAAGTTATTGTATACAGTATGCAATTATCAAATACAGTATACTATGACTGGAAAACTCTCAACCCATGTTCTCGATACAGTAAACGGATCGCCTGCAAGAAATATGCAGATTGAGTTATGGGTAATTGACAATCACGAAATAAAGACCCTACTCAAAACTCTACAGACCAATCAAGATGGTAGAACCGATCAACCATTACTAAGTGGTGCAGAGATGCAGTCAGGTATTTATGAAATTTGGTTTAATGTGAGTGACTATTTTGCAAGTCTAGAAGTATCGCAAACCCAACCTCCTTTCTTAACTCGCGTTCCTATTCGCTTTGGGATTGCTGATGTTAATGCTAACTACCATGTTCCCTTACTGGTATCACCTTGGGCTTATAGCACCTATCGCGGAAGCTAGAAAGAGGAACCTCGCTTTGCGGTGTTAATTTACACGGTGCTAAGCATTGCGGCAAGTTTGCGACGCATGAGTAAGCCAGGACGATCGGTCATCATATGCTGCTCAAATTTGGCATCTAACGGCACATCGTAATCAGTTGACTCCAAAATCGCCTTATCCTCTAAGGTAACTTGTCGATCAAAGGCGATCGCATCTGCCGCTTTGGTTTGTTCTTCAGTATCATTTCGCATACAGAACTGTACAATTTGCGAAGACTTATCATCAATCGGAGTCGCTGTATTAACGACAATATGGACTAAGCCATTGGGATAATTAATCCGTAATTTGCAAGTGAAGGGCATAAACCAATCCATTTCTAGCTTGCGATGGGTGATATAGCTATCCATTTTCAAATTCTTTTGCTGAGACTCAGGATTAACTACACCCAGAGTTGCCGTCGCTCTCAGACCATAATCAGTTTCCGTAATTTCTAACTCTTCAGGAATGGGATGCTCTGCACTACCAAAAGTAGTCGTATGCACAAAGGTGGGATGGGCGAGATCCATTTCATTTTCCATGACCCGCAATCCCGCACAGTTCCAGATCTCATAGAACTCGGGAATCAATCGAAACTCTGGATCGCTCGCTTCAGGAAGTTCTGGAATTTTGTTAATCGGATCTTCTAAACATACCCAAACATAACCATAGCGCTCTTCGCAAGCATAGGTGTTAATGCGATAGTTTTTGGGAATTGGCGCATCAGTGGATATTTGAGGAACACGCAAACAGCTACCACTGCCATCATATTGCCAACCATGATAGGCACATTCTAGTAATCCATCTGTCACTTTACCGAGGGAGAGCTTAGCCGAACGATGACAACAGCGATCGGGCGCAGCAGCAGGTTTACCTTCTGCCGCTAACCACACCACAATTTTTTGTCCCAGTAGTTGAAAGCTTTGGGGCTTGTCTTCGGCAAGTAAAGACATGGGTAAAACGGGATACCAAAAGCGTTTGAATAATGGCTGACTAGTGACTAGCATTTGTATACTGTATACACAACTACAGGTATTTAAGTGGGTTGAAGTCAAACATTCTGTGTTTGTAAATACAGAAAGCGATCGCAATTTTCCAGTTTAATCGCAGTAATTTGGATACTGTATACGGTATCCAAATTACTGCGAATTTTTGTTCGTCGCTTAATTAATTTGGTTTGAGGAGTTATGTCAAAGGCTTTCAATAGTTCATTTTCATGTCTAGCGATGTTTGTCGCACTGTCTACTTTGTACGAGGCTCCTGCCAAGGCTGTACCTCAAGCGTCTGATAACTTATCCAAAGAGTTGTCAGCTAATTTATCGATAGAAAATCTATCTGCAAATACCTCCCCAGAGGCTACTACATCGATTAGTAATTTAATCGAGCGCCAAGAGCAAGCTGTCAATCTTCAACTAAGTTTATCCACAGATTTGCCAGTCAGTAATTTAGAAGTAAATAAACTGACCGAAACTACCGATGTTTCTCAAGTAACATCAGTTTCTCAGCTATCCGATGTGCGTCCAACGGATTGGGCTTTTACAGCACTGCAATCTTTAGTAGAGCGTTATGGATGTATTGCGGGTTATCCAGACGGTACTTTTAAAGGTGGTAAAGCTTTAGCAAGATATGAGTTTGCGGCTGGGTTAAATGCTTGTTTGGATAAGATCAATGAAATTATTTCCGCAGGGCTAGCCGATAAAGTCTCTCAGGAAGATCTTGCCACTTTGCAGAAGTTGCAGGAAGAATTTGCGGCTGAATTAGCAACCTTGCGTGGTCGGGTGGATTCCCTTGATGCAAAGACGGCTCAGCTCGAAGCACAGCAATTCTCCCCAACCACAAAGCTAAGTGGGCTTGCATTCTTTAACATCTCTGGAGCTACTGCTGGTGGTGATGTGATTGCTGAGCGCAATGCCGCAGGCAGCATATTTGCAACACCACGTCCTGCTGGAAGCACAGTCTCAAATAAGTTTGTCACTCGAAAGCCTAATGTAACCTTTAGTTATTACTTGTTTTTGACACTCACGACATCATTTACGGGTAAAGATGCTTTGGTGACTCAACTTGTGACAGGCAATGGCAACTCTCCTGCTAACAACTTTGTATCGGCTGGCTATACCAATACTTGGGGAACACCATTTCTAGATCAAACAGGTGTACCAACGGCTAATATCTTTAATATTCGGGAGTTGTTTTATAGCTTCCCTGCTGCCGATAATGTCAATATCGCGATTGGGCCGCGCCTAAACTTCTATCGCTATTTTGATGGGAACCGTTTCACTAATTTCTTAACGGGGGCAACTAGCTTTAACTCCAATGGAAGTACGTTGTCAAATGCTGTCGATCGTGGATCAGGAGCAGTTGTCTCATGGACAATCAATCCACAATTTAGGCTTACTGCGGCTTATCTTGGCGAAAATACAGAATTTCTTACTGCCCCTAACAATAATACCTCCAGCAATCCCGAACAAGGACTATTTGGTGGAACTAATACTCTAAGTGCTGAGTTAGTCTATTCACCAAGTCGTGATGCTAACATTCGGTTCTTGTATACCCGCTCTAATATTAAAGCTAATGGAGGTCGCATTAGTGGCGCAACCGCTGAGCCTTTACCCTATGGTGTTGCTGATGATGGTCAGGGTGGTGCAATTAACAATGCCACCGCAGATACGTTTATCTTGAACTTTGATTGGTTGATCACTAAAGGACTGGGGATTTTTGGTCGCTACTCATACGGTAGTACAAACATTTCACCGCTTAATCCTGCGGTTCAAGGCGGTAGCGTTAATGTTAATGCATTCCAATTTGGAGTAGCCTTGCCTGATTTATTTAAGGAAGGTGCATTAGGAGTTCTTTCCTTTGTTGTACCTCACAGCTATAGCAGTGGTCGGAATTTCCTCGCTTCTGGTGGTGGCGATGGTGCAACTCAGTATGACCTAGAGATGTCTTACTACTATCCAATCAGTAAGAACATTGCGATCGTTCCAGCCTTCTACGCAATTTTTAATCCCAATAGTTTCTCGACCAATCCCACTGTATTTGTCGGCAATCTCCGCACTCAGTTTAGTTTCTAGGTAGTTCAATAACCTTAAAATTCAGAGGGTGAGTCGCCTACCAAGTGGGCAACTCACCCTCTGACCTGCTGATGTAATTCAACGTGTTTTTTGGTCATGCTTGACGAAGCTCTTCGTCTTATAATAAAGGTATTGTAGCTAGGCTAGCAAGCAGTATGAACAACACTTCAGTTGTCCAACATCGTGGCAATATTTTAATCGTGGACGACTTGCCTGATAACCTGAGATTGCTCAAAGATGCACTGAATGAACAGGGGTATAAAGTGCGTAGTGCAACCACAGGGGCAATGGCACTGCGAGCCGCTCAGTCGCCAGCAACGGAACTAATCTTGCTCGATATTAAATTGCCTGATATGGATGGGTATGAAGTCTGTCAGCAATTAAAATCTGACGAGCGCACGGCAAACATACCAATTATTTTTTTGAGCGCTCTTAATGAGACTTTGAATAAGGTGCAAGGGCTATCGGCAGGAGGAGTGGATTACATTGCCAAGCCATTTCAGATCGAAGAAGTATTGGCGCGTGTAGAAACTCATCTCACCATCCGTCGATTGCAAAAAAGTCTCCAAGAACAAAACTTGCAACTCCTCAAAGAGATAGAAGAAAATCAACGGCTCAAAGATATCTTCTTTGCTGAAAAGGAATTAGCACAGGTGACCTTAAAATCCATCGGCGATGCGGTCATTACCACTGATGCTGAGGGAAATATTCGATATTTTAATCCTGTTGCTGAGAAACTAACAGGATGGCTAGCCGAAGAAGCAGAAGGTCTTCCTCTGTATGATATTTTTAAGATAATTAATGAATTAACGCGAGAACCAGCCCCCAATCCAATTACCAAAGCTTTGCAAAAAAGGGAAATTGTCGGTTTGGCAAACCATACGATTCTCATCTCGCGTGATGGTACTGAGTATGCGATCGAGGATTCTGCCGCTCCAATTCGCGATCGCAAAGATCAGGTTATCGGTGCAGTCATTGTCTTTCATGATGTTACCGAATCACGTTATCTTGCCAAGCAACTCTCTTGGGAAGCGAGTCACGATGCTCTGACAGGCTTAATTAACCGTCGTGGATTTGAAAATATCTTAGTTGAAGCAATCACTTCTGTACAAAAGACAAAGCAGCAACATGCGCTTTGTTATTTGGATTTAGATCAATTTAAAGTTGTTAATGATACTGTCGGTCACATGGCAGGTGATGAATTACTGCGTCAAATCACTGGTCTGATCCATAAAAGAGTGCGTGCTAATGATACATTAGGGCGTTTAGGTGGTGATGAATTCGGGCTTTTGCTAACTCAATGTCCACTCACCCAAGCCGAGCATATTGCCGAAACTATCAAAGATCTAGTTCATGATTTTCGATTTGCTTGGAATAACAAAACCTTTATCATCGGTGTCAGCATTGGCGTTGTTGCTATTGATGAAAATAGTCAAGACTTGATGGAAGTGCTAGGTGCGGCTGATGCGGCTTGTTATGCCGCCAAAGATAAAGGTCGGAATTGTGTCCATATCTATCGTATAGATGATAGTGATCTGATTAGACAACGTGGCGAGAGGCAGGTGATGTCCAAAATTAGCCGCGCTTTAGAAACTAATCACTTCTGTCTCTACTACCAAAAGATTGTACCAATCGGTTCCAAATCATCAACAGAACACTATGAAGTGTTGATCAGGATGTTAGATGAAAAGGGTGAAATAATACCACCCAATTCATTTATTCCCTCTGCCGAACGTTATGGATTAATTACCGATATAGATCGCTGGGTCATCACAACTTTCTTCTCGAATTATCAACACCTGTTGGGAAATCAGCTTCTTCCCGATGGCTGGTGTACGATCAACCTATCTGGTACTAGCATTGCGAATAATCAGTTTCTCAATTTCTTAATTGAACAATTTCCGATCTACAATATCCCTCCCCAAAATATTTGTTTTGAAATTACGGAAACTGCGGCAATCTCTAACTTTGAGCAAGCTCGATATTTCATTAGTGAACTTAAAAAATTTGGTTGTCGCTTTGCTCTGGATGACTTTGGCAGCGGATTGAGTTCGTTTGGCTATCTCATGAATTTACCCGTTGATTATCTCAAAATTGATGGCTCTTTTGTCCGTAATATCAAACATAATCATGTTGCTAAGGCAATTGTAGAGAGCTTTAATCGTATTGCCCATGCGATGAATCTAGAAACAATCGCTGAATATGTTGAAGATATCGGCATCTTAGAAGAACTGCGAGAAATTGGCGTAGATTACGCCCAAGGTTATGCGATCGCACGTCCTGCCCCTATTAAATTTGACTATTAAGACTAAAAAATCATGACGCTCGCTACACAAGCGCAGTCGCCTCTGGGTTTAGCTTTAATAGGATTTACGCAGAAGAACGCATCATAAGGGCAATTCATGAATTGCCCTTACGCTAGAATCGCTGTTTCCAGTCTTTTTGCGTAAGTCCTATTGTTATAAGATTCTTATCATTTTTTAAGTGTCTCATTATAACTAGACTTAAAATTTAAGGGTCTATATCGCTGGAGATACAGGCAATACAAACCCACGCAACAAATTGCGATCGCTATACAGCGCTTTGCGCTTAATTAAAACCCAGAAATATTTTTGAAAGCGGCGCTTCGCGCCGCTTTCAAAAATATTTCTGTACTACTCAAAGCCTCAATAGGCTGTAATTATCAAATTATTCAGTGGATGAACTTCAATGGAAGACGCCCAAGACATACAGCTCACCAAATGCCTCACAGGTATTCAAGGACTCGATGAAATTACCGATGGCGGACTGCCCCAAGGTAGACCGACCTTAATCTGTGGTGGTGCGGGTTGTGGCAAAACTTTATTTGGTGTGGAGTTTTTGGTGCGCGGAGCAACACAATATGGCGAGAATGGGGTTTTAGTTACCTTCGAAGAAACCGCACCAGAAATCGCCAAGAATGTCGCCTCTTTAGGCTGGAATTTACGCAAGTTAATTGCTGAAGATAAAATCTTTATCGATCATGTGCATATTGAAGCTAGCGAAATCGAAGAAACAGGAGAATATGACCTCGAAGCCCTCTTTCTACGTTTGGGCTATGCGATTAAAAAAATTGGTGCAAAACGGGTACTTCTCGACACAATTGAAGTTTTGTTTGCAGGCTTAGACAATAGCAATATTGTGCGGGCTGAGTTGCGGCGTTTGTTTCATTGGTTAAAGGATCAAGGTGTTACGGCTGTAGTTACAGGGGAACGTGGCGAAAGAACGCTAACCCGTCAAGGTTTAGAAGAATATGTGTCCGACTGTGTGATCAAATTAGATCAAAAAACCTTTGGAGAAATTGCCACGAGAACCATTCAAATTATTAAATATCGCGGCTCTCGCCATAGTAATAATGAATATCCTTTTTTAATCGAAGAAGATGGCATTTCTGTCTTACCGATCACTTCCCTCAACCTCAATCATCAGGTATCTAACGAGCGCATCTCGACGGGGATTGCCCAACTCGATGAGATGTTTGGTGGTGAGGGTTACTATCGCGGCAGCAGTATTCTGATCACAGGTAGGGCAGGTACGGGCAAAACTACACTGGCAGGTCATTTTGCTCGGGCAACCTGTGCGCGAGGCGAACGGTGCTTATATCTGGCAACCGAAGAATCACCGCAACAAATTCTTCGCAATTTAAACTCGATTAGTCTGGACTTAAATCCATACGTGGAGCAGGGATTATTAAAGTTTGATGCGGTACGTCCTAGCAATTACAACCTAGAAATGCGCCTGTTTAAAATCCATAAATGGATCAAGGAGTTTCAGCCAAGGGCGATCGTTATCGATCCGATGAGCAATCTCATTATGAGTGGAAGTGTAATGCAAACCAAGAGCTTCTTTATGCGTTTGATTGATTACTTAAAGAGTAAACAAATCACGATTTTCTTGACCAATTTAACGTCTGGTGAGATCGACCTCGATCAAGAAAGAACTGAAGTCGGGGTTTCTTCGCTGATGGATACTTGGATAGAGTTACAAACCATCAAAGTCAATGGTGAACGTAATCGGATTCTCTATGCACTCAAGTCTCGCGGGATGTCCCATTCTAACCAAGTCCGCGAATTTATAGTTAACAGTGACGGTGTGAACTTGGTGGATGTTTATTTGGGTGAGGGTAAAGTTTTGACAGGTACAGAAAGAGTCAATCAGGAATTGGCAGAAAAATCTCTTGCTAAAAAACGCCAGCAGAATTTTGAACTCAAAAAACGTGATTTCGATCGTGAGAAACAACTGCTCCAAGCACAAATTAATGCCTTGCAAATGCAGTTAGACAGTCGGGATCAAGAATTTGCGTTACTTTTAGAAGAGGAAGAAGATAGTCAAAATGAAGCCGTAGCAAATCGCGCTTTTATGGAAAAGTTGCGTCACATTAGTCCTTGAAGATCAACTCTTAACTAATTTCTAGGCAAAACTATGACAGATCAACTATCAAAAGATCATGTTAATTCTCCTAAAACAAAGAATTGGCAATTACGGCTCTATGTGGCGGGACAAACTGCTAAATCTCTGGTAGCTTTTGCAAACTTGAAGAATATTTGTGAAGAATATTTGCATGGTCAGTACAGCATCGAGATTATCGATCTCAGTAAACAACCTCATTTAGCGATCGAGGACAGCATTGTCGCCTTACCAACCCTAGTGAGAAAATTGCCCGAACCAATTAAAAAAATTATTGGTGATTTATCAAATACAGAGAAAGTATTAGTTGGATTGCAGATCTTTCCCCTGACAAATGAATAGTAGAGCAGGAGTTAGATAGTTATTCTAATAGGTAATTCTAGCAAATAGCTCTAGTAAGTAAAATCAATTCAAGGTAAGAATAATGATCGATCCAGAAGACTTAGAACTAACGACTACGGAGCTTTTTGAGGATTCCCTATCTAATTTAAAAGCTCAGCAATACATTCTGCGTCTTTATATCGCAGGGACAACGCTCCAATCGGTGACAGCGTTGCAAAATATTAAAAAAATTTGTGAAGAAAATCTCCAAGGACGCTATGAATTAGAAGTTATCGATATATACCAACAGGCTGAAGCCCTAATATCTGAAAATATTGTCGCAGTTCCTACTTTAATTAAAGAATTACCATTGCCTTTACAAAGGATGATTGGCAATTTATCGAATACAGAAAAGGTGTTAATTGGTTTAGATATTTTGCCAAAAGGGAGTTTAGGTATTACTGGAGAGGAAGATAATGGAAAACTCTCAAGCTTATCTTGAATCACTGCGTCAGGAAGTCGATAGCTTACGACAACAATTGACGGATACAAAAGAACGTTTAGCTGAGACGGAAGAGACGTTACAGGCAATTCGTTCGGGGGAAGTTGATGCGGTAGTAGTATCTACATCGCAAGGGGCACAAGTATTTACGCTACAAGGAGCGGATTATGTTTATCAGTGTTTAGTAGAACAAATGGGGGAGGGGGCGGCTACGGTTTCTAAAGAAGGATTGATTTTGTATTGCAATAAACAACTTGCAGGATTATTAAATCGTCCTCTCCAAAATTTGATTGGCTCGCAATTAGAAAATTTTATATCACCTCAAGATCGCAAAGCTTTTGGATTAATGTTGCAACAAAGTCAACAAGAAGCAACGCTAACAATAGAATTATCTTTGATAGGTGCTGTAGAAACTATAGATATAGATAGAAGGAAGATAGCTCTAGATGTAGATGTAGATAGAAGAAAGATAGCCAAAAATAAAGAAATACCCGTTAAGGTGTCGCTAAAGCAATTTAATCTCGATCAGCTTGTCATTAATAGTATTGTGGTTACGGATATTACCGAATCTAAGGTGAGGGAGGCGGAGAAACTTAACCAAATTCTGAAGCGAGCGATCGCTACAGTTACTAGTTATCGATTTTATCCCAATCGCACTTGGGTGTTTTATTATTGGTCTGATGGTTGCGAAGTTCTTTTGGGATATACCGCAAAAGAATTGATGGCAGATCAACATCTTTGGGCAAGTCTAGTTGATCCTGAAGACTTGGAAACGCTTATCGACCAAACCCTTACCGCCTGTCAGCAAAATAAAAGTAGTAATAATCTTGAATATCGCTTCTATGACAAAAATGGCGGCCAGCATTGGCTGGCGGCTTCTCAATCTATTAAATGGGATAAAACAAATGAATATTGGGATATAAATACGGTTTTAACTGATATTACCCAGCGCAAACAGGCAGAAATGGCTGTACAGGAGGAGAAGGAAAAATTAAGTCTATTTATCAAATATGCGCCTGTGAGTGTGGCGATGTTCGATCGCCAGATGTTTTATATTGAGGTCAGCCAGAAGTGGCTCGATCTGTATCAACTTGGCTCTAGGGAAGATGTCATGGGGCGATCGCACTATGAGGTTTTGCCAAATCTTTCTGAGGCTTGGAAACAAATCCATCAAGAATGCTTAGCAGGAGCAACCAGAAAATGCGAGCAAGATTCTTTTATTTTTCCCGATGGCTCAGAGCAGATATTAAAATGGGAAGTGCTGCCTTGGATTCAGATGACGGGAGAAGTGGGTGGAATTTTGATGTTTGTGGAAGATATTACAGAAACCAAGAGATTAGAAGAACAGTTTTATCATGCTCAACGATTAGAGAGTTTAGGAACCTTAGCCAGTGGCATCGCCCATGATTTCAATAACATTCTGACCCCAATTTTGGGCATTACGCAACTATTGCCTCTCAAAATTCCTAACCTTGATGAAAGTGTAGCCAATTTATTAGCAATCCTCTCTAACAGTGCGCGACGTGGCGCGGAGTTAGTCAAGCAAATTTTATTGTTTAGTCGCAACACTGAGGGGGAATATGCAATATTGTCGCTACATTCTCTGCTTCTAGAGTTGATTGGAATTATGAAACAGACTTTTCCGAAATCCATTGAGATCATCACAGATATCTCCACTCAAACTCTCTGGAATATCTCGGCTGATGCGACTCAAATCCACCAAGTATTTATGAATCTGATGATCAATGCTAGGGACGCGATGCCCGATGGCGGCGCATTGACAATTTGTGCAGAAAATCTGCGATTAGAGGATGATGATGTACCGATAAGCTTAGCTGCCAAAGCAGGGGAATATGTGGTGGTGAAGGTGACTGATACAGGTATAGGGATTCCCGCAGAGTTATTAACGCGCATTTTTGATCCATTTTTTACCACCAAAGAAGTCGGCAAAGGCACGGGTCTAGGGCTATCGACGGTGATGGGAATTGTCAAACATCATGGTGGCTTTGTTACCGTGGAGAGTGAAGTGGGCAAGGGTGCAGAATTTAAGGTGGTCTTACCCGCGATCGCAGGGGAAGTGAGTACGCCTAGCATCGAAGCATCCAGCCCTAGAGGTAATGGAGAGTTGATCTTGATTGTGGATGATGAACTGGAAATTCGAGAAGTAATTAAGGCCGCCTTGGAGAGCCATAACTACCGCACAATTTTGGCTAGTGATGGTATTGGTGCGATCGCTCTGTATGGGAAATATCAACAGGAAGTCAGCGCAGTGATCATGGATATCATGATGCCGAACCTCGATGGCATGACGACGATACACACCTTACAAAACCTAAATCCTCTAGTTAAAGTCATTGCTATTAGCGGACTGATTGACAACCGCAAACTCGCTCTAGAGGCGAAGGCAACCACATTTTTGCTAAAGCCTTTCAGCATTGAGCAGTTATTACAAACATTGGCAAAAATCCTATCACCTAATCAATTCAAGCAAGTCGATCAAAATCAAAGCGATCGTCTCCTGTCCACAGAGAGAAATCCACCTCCCATAACAAAATTAGAAGTATTTAAAGAAGCGATCGCAGTGATGCCTCCTGAATGGTTACAACAAATGCATGAGGCCGCTTATTACTGCGATGATGAAGTAATGCTGGAATTAATTAACCAAATGCCACCTTCACAACAGGCGATCGCTCAAGCATTAAAAGGTTTAGTCTTAGATTTTAAAACAGACATTATCATAGAGCTAACGCAGCGAGAAAGCTCCCTGCTTAATCACGTATCCTAATTACTTCTCTCTAAATTTAACCTGTGCCGCTTGATATCAATCGTTTACAACAAGCCTTGAGTATTGAGGCAGATCGGGGCTTTTCTAATTTACAGGGAAAGCAATTTTTGTTCGCAGATTTTTTGAATGTCAGCTTGAGCGCCGATTTGCCTGAGAACTGGGAAATGAGCGATCGTCTACAAGCACAAACCCTCGCTAATCAGTATGCCCGATATCAAGATTTACCATTGGGTCGTCGCCAACATTTGATCGCCGAGACAAGGCGATTGCTCTATGAGGTTCGCCGCCGTGAGATTGCGGACACCAATACTGCGCCAAAGCAAAAACGACCAAAAACTGAAGCAATTGTTGCAACTGAGCCAAAATCCACTAAAAAAATCACCCCCGATACCGAATTAAAGGATTTAGAAGGTATTGGCTCCTTGATGGCAACAAGGTTCCGATTACTAGAGCTGTATACCGTGCGAGATGTCCTGAGCTACTATCCTCGCGATCATATTGACTATGCACGCCAAATTCCTATTCGCAATCTCAAGGGTGGCGATACCGTCACCGTAATCGGTACGGTCAAGAAATTTGGCTGTTTTACTAGTCCCAAAAATCCTAACCTCACAATTGTCGAAATTATCCTCCGTGACCATACGGGACAAATTAAGTTGAGTCGATTTTGGACAGGTAAGCGCTATGCCAATCGGGGTTGGCAAGAAATTCAAAAAAGACTCTATCCGCAGGGCTGCACGATCGCTGCCTCAGGCGTGGTTAAAGAAAGCAAGTACGGCATGACCTTAGAAAACTATGAAGTGGAGGTGCTAGAACATACCCAAGATACAATTCAGTCGAAAACGGTGGGGCGGGTTGTGCCTGTTTATCCACTTACTGAGGGGATTACGCCCGAAGCAATTCGTCGTCTTGTTGCTCAATGTTTACCCGCTGTTTCGCAAATTTCTGATCCGATGCCTGAGCGCTTTCTACGGGATTACGGCATGATCAAGCTTGCCGATGCGATCGCACAGGTGCATTATCCAGATTCGAGTGAAACCCTAGAGCAAGCGGTAATTCGCCTCACCTTTGATAAATATTTTTATCGCCGTCTTGTGTCTCTATATCGGCGGCAACAACAAAAAGCGATACATTTTGTACCAAAGAGTCATGCGATCGCAGAATTAGAAAAACTACTTCCCTTTGAATTAACCAAAGCCCAAAAGCGTGTAGTTGCCGAAATTCGCGCCGATCTGCAAGGTCAAACGCCGATGAATCGTCTTGTCCAAGGTGATGTTGGCTCAGGGAAAACAATTGTGGCTGTTTATGCATTGCTAACTGCGATCGAAGCGGGCTATCAAACTGCACTCATGGCTCCTACGGAGGTACTTACTGAGCAGCATTATCGTAAAATCGTAGAATGGTTCATGCAGCTTAATTTACCAGTGGAAATTTTGACGGGTTCCACAAGAACTGCTAAGCGGCGCGAAATCTTACGGCAATTGGAAACAGGAGAATTACCGTTAATTATTGGAACCCATGCTCTCATTCAAGATGGTGTAAACTTTGCCCGATTAGGTCTTGCGGTCATTGATGAGCAACATCGTTTTGGTCGTGATCAGCGATCGCGTTTATTGCAAAAGGGCACAGATCCCCATGTGTTGATCATGACTGCCACACCAATTCCTCGCACCCTCTATTTAACTAATTCAGAAATCGAAGTTAGCATCATTGATGAACTTCCTCCAGGTCGTAAACCCATTCAAACCGTTATTCTCAAACCTTCTCAACGTAAAGATGCCTATGAATTGATTCGTCGCGAGATTGCCCAAGGTCGTCAGGTTTATATTGTCTTTCCTCTTGTCGAAGAATCAGAAAAGATGGAAGATATTAAAGCCGCAACTCAAGAACGAGAACATCTCCAAAATGTAGTTTTTCCTCACTTCCAAATTGGCTTACTACATGGACAAATGAGTTCTGCGGAAAAAGATGAAGCAATCAATGTTTTTCGACGTGGAGAAACTCAGATTTTAGTCGCGACAACAGTAATTGAAGTCGGTGTTGATATTCCCAACGCATCGGTGATGCTAATCGAACATGCCGATCGCTTCGGACTAGCCCAACTGCATCAACTGCGTGGTCGGGTCGGGCGCGGAGCAGCGCAGTCTTACTGTTTACTGATGAGTAGTTCTAAATCCCAAACATCACAGGAACGCCTACAGGTTTTAGAACAATCGCAAGATGGTTTTTTTATTGCCGAACGTGACTTCCAAATGCGTGGCAAGGGCAAGGATGAAGGCACTGAACAATCAGGTCATGCTGGCTTCTCCATTGAGGATCGATTGCCCGACGAGGCTGCTCGTCAAGAAATCTTTCAAATTGCCCGTGAAGCTGCCGAAAGAATTATCAAAAAAGATCCTACATTAGAGAATTTCCCTGCCTTAAAAGCTGAATTTGAGATGCATTATCAACGATTGCAAGGCGGCGCAATTTTTACATAAGCAATCCAGAGAAATTTTGGAAAGCGCCGCTTAGCAGCGCTTTCCAAAATTTCTCTGGGGTTTTATTACCTTATAATTAGTGCAAATAAAACTATAGTTGCGTTATGCCATCGTTGCACAAATGGTTTCAACCAAAACGGCTAGCCATTTTTGAAGCTTGTTTGATTGGCTTGGTGTCGGGAATAGCTGCTGTCTTACTAAAGCAGAGTATTGGCTGGATTGGTGGGTGGAGAATTCAAATTTCTAATGACTTACCCGCATGGTTTGCCTTACCGATTATTGGTTTAACAGGGGGATTTCTCTCAGGTTTTTTAATTGAGCAATTTGCATCTGAGGCATCGGGTAGTGGGATTCCCCAAGTCAAGGCAGCCCTTGGTTATGTCCCCATTGCCCTAAATCTGCGCGTTGCCGTTGTCAAAATTGCGAGTACAATCTTAGCTCTGGGTTCAGGACTAGCACTGGGACGACAGGGCCCGACGGTACAAATTGGTGCGGCAATTGCAGGACAGGTGAGCCAATGGATTCCCACATCGCCTGAATATCAGAGGCAGTTAATTGCCGCAGGAGCCGCCGCAGGACTTGCCGCAGGGTTTAACGCACCAATTGCAGGGGTACTATTTGTAATTGAAGAACTTCTCCACGATGTATCTAGCTTGACTTTGGGAACGGCAATACTCGCATCCTTTATTGGTGGTGTGGTGTCGATGATGTTGTCGGGACAGAGCTTTACTCAGCCTATTCCTTCAATTCAATTTTCAGCCCAAGAAATCCCTTTTTTATTACTGCTAGGACTTCTAGTTGGTTGGTTTGCCGCTCTTTTTAATCACAGTGTCATTGCTGTTATCCAATGGAATCGCAATTTTTTTAAAATTGGTTTGGCATGGCGAATTGCGATCGCAGGTTGTGTGTCAGGAATTGCGATCGCAATGTTGCCCAGTGATTTTCGTGACAGCACGGGCTTGCAGTTATTTCTGGCAATGGGACAATCCGATTGGCAAGTTACCGCAGGAACTTTTGTCGTGCGATTTTTGCTTACCTTGATTGCCTGTAGCGCGGAAACTTCTGGGGGATTATTTGTACCGAGCTTGATCTTAGGAGCCGCCCTTGGTTCATTAGTAGGAAATTTAGAATATTCAATATTAGGAATGGGTACACTTTCAACCTATGCCCTATCAGGGATGGGTGCTTTTTTTGGGGCAGTTGCGAAAGTTCCCATTACCGCTTTTGTGATCGTCTTTGAACTCACCAAAGATTTTAATATCATCTTGCCATTGATGATTACTAGCGTCGTTGCCTATCTCTGCACTGAAAAGTATGCTCCAGGTTCTTTGTACACTAATTTATTGGAACTGAAAGGGATTCATCTACAGGCCGAAACCGTCACCGATTCCTTATGGGATGGACTAAGAGCCAGTGATGTGATGCAGCGACAGGTGGAAAACCTCAATAGTGAAATCAGCATCAATGAAGCCATGCAAGCATTTGCACGATCACGACACCGTGGCTTTCCCGTAGTTACCGATGACCATCTAGTTGGTATCATCACGCAAATGGATTTGGTCAAAGCCCAAGAGAATAACGCTGCGGGCGATATCCCAATTAGCCAAATCATGACCCACAAGCCCATTACCGTCAGTCCTGAAGAAAGCCTCACCCAAGTTCTCTATCTCCTTTCCTATTACAAACTTTCACGCTTGCCCGTCGTTGATCGCACTAAATTAATTGGCATTATTACCCGTAGCGATATTTTACGCGCTCAGGCAAAACGCTTGCGGGGAGTCAGTTCGCAAACACCAAAACCATCCTATCTGGTCTACCAACAACGTGGTACGGCTACGGGGCAAGGTCGTCTTTTATTGCCGATTAGCAATCCTCAAACCTCACCATACTTAATTGAAATTGCTCTTGCGATCGCAGATAAAAATAATTATGAACTCGAATGTCTGCATATTATCTCTGTACCAACGCATCTATCTCCGTCCAAGACTACCGTTGATCTCAATCCCAGCCTCGAATTATTTCAGCAGGCGGTTGATATTGCCAAAAGAAGGAAAGTTCCCATCCATACTCAAGTGCGCGTCGCCCATGACGCAGGTCAAGCAATTTTAGAGGTGGCTAGCGATCGCCGTATTAATTTACTACTCATCGGCTGGCATGGCAGACCAAAGTCCCCTGATCGCATATTTGGGGATACCGTGGATACCGTAGCAAAGCAAGCCAATTGCGATGTAATGCTCGTCAAATTTAGCGATCGCATTCAGAAAGTTAACCCCTTTAGCCAAGAATTTAAAAGACCAAATATTTCCTTTAATCGTTGGCTAATACCGATTTCAGGTGGACCAAATACCGCCAACGCCTTGTTATTACTGCCCGCCCTGATGTCACTTTCAGCATATCCAGAAGTGTGTCTCTGTCAAATCTTTTCACCTGACCATGAAAAACAAACGGTGAATCAACTAGAAATATATGCTGATCAACTATACAAATCCCTGCATTTTTCAGTTGGGAAAATTCCTGTTTGCTCAAAATCCATTGCCGATGCAATCCTTGATCTTGCCAATCAGGAGCGTAGTGATGTGATTATGCTCGGTGCTAGCCGCGAAGGGATTTTGCAACAGATGATGCATGGCAATATTCCCGAAGCTATCGCCCGTAACAGTAATCGCACTATCATTATCTTCCGTAAAGCAAATTGAGTACATATTCATATTGTCAAATTCTGATTTGTCGGCTATATTAGCTTTCAGTTTGAAAAAACTATTGGTGTCAAGCCAAATCACACTTGATAATAAACATTTAGACAACAGGAGGTGATGCCCATGCAATCAGATAGTAGTAACGGTAAACGTATGGGTCTTCAGGTTTCCGAGCTGTGCGCTGGGGCTGTTCTGTAAGGCAAATTAGTTCATTATCTCTAGTTATCTAGTCTAATTTACTAGTAAACCTGAGATCCTTCCAGCAGTTGACTGTGACCTAAAGATCCTAAAGTATTCCGACACAAAAAGACCTAGCCATTGGCTAGGTCTTTTTGTGTTTTTGTATATTTGTATAGTCAAAACCTAGTTTTTTAAAATGCTTTGCTAGACCTATTGACAAAAGATTGACAATAAAAAACTTGGTTCCTATGAATGGGGTTTGCGGCTATTGTGCAAATAAATTGTAATACTCAAATTCATGTCTATTCTCTACAAACACCGATTGTATCAAGAACAAGATAGATATACCTTGGTCACCGCATTACATTCAGACAAATTTTAAAACTTAACTCTCGTGAGGAGTAAGATAATGAAAAAAGTGGCTTCAAATCTATTTGGTGGCTTAGGTTTATTCGGATTAATTAGTATCTCTGCAAACGCGGCTGTGGCTGAAACAGCAACCAGTGTTTCTAATCTCAGCAAAGATCCAATTAACAATGTCGTTGCTCAAAATGTAACTTCTGTATCTCAACTCAGCGATGTGCGTCCTACCGATTGGGCTTTCACCGCTTTACAATCCTTGGTAGAGCGTTACGGTTGTATCGCTGGTTACCCCGACAGCACCTTCCGTGGCAACCAAGCCACCAGCCGCTACGAATTTGCTGCTGGCTTGAATGCTTGCTTGGATAAAATCAATGAAATCATCTCGGCTGGTCTTGCTGATAAGGTATCCCAAGAAGACCTCGCTACTTTGCAAAAACTTCAAGAAGAGTTTGCTGCCGAACTAGCTACCCTTCGTGGTCGTGTTGATGCCCTTGACGCTAAGGTTGCCAAGCTCGAAGCGCAGCAATTTTCTACCACCACAAAACTACGTGGTGAAGCGATTTTTGGACTTGCGGCTGCGTCTGATGGGGTTACGACCCCTGCTGTACCTAGTTTTCTTCCCACTGGAGCTGATAAAACCAATCTAGTTTTTAATTATCGTGTTCGCTTGAATCTTGACACTAGTTTTACTGGTAAAGATCTTTTGAGAACCCGTTTACAAGCATCTAACACCAATACTGGTGGAAGATTTGACACGGCTTTGGGCGTTAATGATGCGAGTCGTCTATCCTTTGAAAGCGGTACAGTCAATAACAATTTTGAAATTAATCGTCTCTACTACAAGTTCCCAATTGGCGATAGTTTCATGGCTTATATTGCCCCAATTGGTCAAGTAGAAGATGTGATCAATCCTCTTAACCCTCTTGAAAGCGATAGTCAAGCAACAATTTCTCGCTTTGGCAGATTTAATCCCGCAATCCGTATCGCTTCTGGTGGCAGTCCAGCCGTAGCAGGTTTTGATTGGAAACTGTCTGGCAAGGTTAATTTCCAAGGTGCTTACAGTGCTTCTAATGCTGGATTGGCAACTGGTCTAGGTGGTGTAACTGGTGGAGATACTAAATTTATTGGTCAGTTTGTCTTCAAGCCAACCGACAATCTCACTTTGGGTACTACCTATGCCAATGCTTTTACTTCCTTAGGTAGTCTTGGTGCAGGTTTAAATGCCAGTTCCACTCCCGGTTTGACCAATTCTATTTTTAACAGCAATACTGTTGTTGGCAGCTTGATTTGGGATATCACCAAGCAATACACCTTCAATGTTTGGGGATCTTGGTCATTTATTGATGGTAGAAATACGGCTCTGAATACTGCTGTTTCTACAACTAATACTAGTTGGTTAGCCTCTGTTTCTGGTGAAGATCTGTTTAAGGAAGGTGATTTAGCAGCGATTAGTTTTGGTCAGCCTCTATTTACTACCAGTGCTAGTGGCGCAATTCCTGCTAATTTTATAAGCTTGACAAGTCCTAACACACCTTATCAACTTGAAACCTTCTATCGCTTCCCTGTTACAAAGAATATCAGTATCACTCCGGGTGTGTTCTTTGTGTTTAATCAAGGCAGCGATGCCCGTAATGGCACAGCAACTGTTGGTGTAATCCGCACTACTTTATCCTTCTAAATCTTAAAGATCCCCAAAGATTTTCTGTAAAAACAAAAAAGTGAGTTGCGGCGCTTTGCGCCGCAACTCACTTTTTTGTTTTTGATTTATCCTAGCTAGCTCTTGCTCTGAAAATAACGAGCAAATGCCCACTTTGTATAAAAATAATCCGTGAACCTACTCTATAAACATTCTTACAACAGTTTACGCTGTTTTAAAAAGAGCTAAAATATTCAAGTATTGGGGAAATTTTTTCCATACTCTATATAAATTTGTGCCTAAGCAAGATCTAAATCTTGTTTGGAGATAGTCTTTTGGGGATATATCAACGCAAATTGACTTGCCAATTTCACACAATTGCATAATGAATATTGCTGATCAAAACTGTTTAATGTCACAGGCTGACTATGCCAAAAAATTACGCCCATTAATTCCAGTAGAAGCTTTTGCTCCAGCTCCTCAAAAGGTCTGGATTTTATTGATAAATATTATCATTTTAGTTTTGGGCTGGGGGATTGCGTCTTATTTAGATCGGTGGAACTGGCAATACCTTTGGCTCTATATTCCCATTGCGATCGCAATGGGAAATAGTGTTATTGTGCTGCTGTTTAGCACCCATGGCTTATTGCATAGCTCCACAATTACCACACCTTGGTTGCGCCGATTTCTGAGCCTATTGGGATTGACAATGCTATGGATGCCGCCAACTCTATGGAAAGCAGTTCATAATCGTGAACACCATAGTAAGACTAATTCAGAGCAAGATCCCGATCGCAATTATTTATCGCAACAACCCAACAACTGGGGAAAATGGATTCAAAATGCTTTCGTACCGTCATCAGAAGTAAATCCTATTCTTTTAACAATTGGTATGAGTCATGCATGGGGGGTACATACATTTCGCAATTTGACATCATTAATATTTTTTAATAATCGTTTCGCTAAATATCCAGTGTTTGCTTTTAGCGTTAGTGAAAAGGAAAGAAAAGAAATTATTGTAGAGCTATTGGTGATGATCGGTTTACATATCGCAATTCTTGCAATTCTCGACTTCTCACCACTCAAGATTCTATTAGGATACCTATTACCAATTTGGATTGGACATGCGGGTTTAATGTTTTACATTTACACTAATCACTTACTTTGTCGTATGACTGAAGTAAATGATCCTTTGGTGAATAGTCTTTCTATTCGTGTGCCGAAAATATTTGATATTCTACATCTTAACTTTTCATATCATACGGAGCATCATATTTTCCCCGGAATGAATCCTAGCTACTATCCTATGGTGCAAGAGTTGCTGTTAACTCATTATCCAGAGCGATTTAATTTGATGGATGCGAGTCAAGCATGGAAGTTACTTTTACAAACACCACGTCATTACCTTGATCAAACTACGTTTACCAATTGGTCAGGCACAAAAGTAGTTTCTTGTCCTAATCTAAATCAATCTAAATAATTTGAATTTCTGCGCTATGCGGGATTTGAATTTAAGTAGTTCAGCATAAATAACCTTAAAACCCAGAAGCGTGATTCGCCCGCAAAGAGGGCGAATCACGCTTCTGGGTTTTAATAAAGATATTGTGAGTGTGAAGGCATCACAGAAAGAAGGGGCAATTCATGAATTGCCCCTTCTTTTTTGTGCTCTTATTGCGGTTCTAAACGAATTAACTGCCCATTACTTTCGTCAGTCAGAATATAAATCAATCCATCTTTTCCTGTTCTAACATCACGAACCCTTTGACCGATCGCAATCGATTCTTGTGTGCTGGCTTTGCCATTTTCAAACTTGATACGGACGACATCTCTCGATACTAAGCCGCCTGCAAAAATATTGCCCTGCCAATTAGGGAAGCGATCGCCTTGATATACTGTTAAACCCGATGGCGCAGTTGAGGGAGTCCAGATTAATTTAGGTTCGGGAATGTCGGGGCGAGATTTCTGATCGGACACAGCACCACCAATATACTCCTGACTATAGGTGACTATGGGCCAGCCATAATTTTTACCCGCTTCTACTAAGTTCAGTTCATCACCACCGCGAGCGCCATGCTCGGTTGCCCAGATTTGACCAGACTGGTTATCGGCATATAATCCTTGGATATTGCGATGTCCATAGCTCCAGACTGCGGGATCGGCATTAGCAGACTTCACAAAGGGATTGTCAGCAGGGATCGAGCCATCATCGTTGATACGGACAATTTTGCCGAGACGACTATCTAATTTCTGAGCTTGGTTACGGATCAGTTCGCCATTGAGTTGTAATGGTGGATTGCCACCATCACCGATCGCAATTAGCATCGTCTCATCGGGTAGCCATGCGATTCGCGCCCCAAAATGTTGATTACCTGATTTGCTAGGGCTTACTTCAAAAATTACCTGTGGATCGGTGAGCGCTTTGCCATCAAACTTGGCTCTGAAAACACTGGTGCGATTTGATTGCAAGTCGCCAGCCGCGTAGGTAAAGTAAACAAGTTTATTTTCGGTAAAGCGAGGATGTAGGGCAATATCGAGCAGACCTCCTTGCCCCGAGACAAATAAGTTAGGAATATTTGCGATCGCAATTTCTTCTAAAGCTCCATTCCGCCAAATTTTGACCTTACCACCACGCTCCGTGATCAAAATTGAGCTATCGGGTAGCCACGCCATTCCCCAAGGACGATCCAAGCCACTGGCTAGCGTAACTTTCTGAAACTTAGTTGCAGCTTGCGCCACTGGAGTAGATGACTGTGTCATCGCCACATCTGGAGAAGCATTGGGCGCTGAATTTGCCTTTGTTTCTGTGGTAGAACAGCTACCAATAGCTACTGCGATCGCAATCGCCACCATACTCGCTAAACCATGGGAAATATTCATACGTAGCCACAATTTATGCAATTTACTTTAAATGTAGTGCGGAACTACCTAGGAGTAATATCTCTGATCGTGACTGTGAAGCCATCCCCCAACTTAACGACAATAACCCGATAACGAATATTTGGATCGGCAGGGTGGGGAACTTCTTCATCTAAAGGTATCCCTGTTTCCACGACATTGACGAGGCGATCAAATAACTGAGGGTTGACTTTCCCTAAAAATCGTCGTAGCACTAACCTACCAACTAAATCTTCGCGACTTCGATCAAAAAGTCTGGCAACCACAGGGTTTAACACAAGGCAACGAAAATCTAAAATATCCCCCGTAATTGTATCTCTGACTGCTTGCATAGCGGCGATGCCATCGGTGATGCTATTCAATACACTGGTCAACATTGCCCGTGATTGATACAGCATTTCTTCGGTTTCTTTATGTCTTGCGATTTCATCTTGTAAAAGCTGCTTTTGACGCTGAATCGTGAGTTGGTTTTCGAGACGCACCACCACTTCTTCAGTGTTAAAAGGCTTACAAATATAGTCAACGCCACCTGACCAAAAGGCTTTTACCTTATCAAACACATCATCTAAAGAACTAATAAAGACGATCGGAATATCCTTTAAATCATGATCATCCTTCATGGCTTGACATACTTGATAACCATCCATATCTGGCATTCTAATATCTAAAAGAATTAGATCTGGTTTCTTCACTTTTGCTGTTTTAATTGCCATGCGGCCACTAGTCACACTACGCACACTATAGCCCAAGGAAAATAGTAGGTCGGTTAGTAGTTGCAGATTTTCAGGGGTATCATCTACCAGCAATATATTGCCAGTTATTTCAGATGGAAGGATGTAACTCATGTATTCATTTAGCAGTTATTCAATGCAATCAAAAAATCTATAGCTCCAATTCATTAACTAGAGGTTCGGTCAAATCAAGTAATTTTTCAAATTGGAAACTACGGACTATATTAGTTAGATATTCCTTTAAAACTGACTCTTTGTCTGGAATCACCCCGATGAGATCAAGTACACTATTTGAGTCAGCCTCAAGTGATGCTTTATATAATCTCATAATCCAGTCATCTGGCATCGCTTTTAAGTTTTCGGGGACTAGAATATTTTGATTATTTAAATGTCGATAAAGTTCCTGTTCATGGACAGAGACTTCTTCATATAAGTATTTCACACCAAGGTGTTTTTCCATAACTTCAAAAATTGTCTCAGTTCTGAAGGGTTTACGAATAAAATCATCGCATCCTGTCGAGAGGACAATCGCCTTTTCTTCTTCTAAAACACTTGCCGTCAGCGCAATAATTGCGGTCGCATTACCTTTAATTGTTGATTTGATATATTTAGTTGCCTCATAGCCATCCATCACAGGCATTCGCATGTCCATCCAGATCAAATGAGGCTCCCATTCCTCCCAAATTGCGATCGCTTCTTTTCCATTACTTGCTTCGCGTACATCAAACCCAATCGGTGTAAGAAGACTAGTCAATAATTTGGTGTTAATCGGTTTATCATCAACAGCCAAAATGCGGTAGGTAGGTTGATCGGGCGCTAATGCCACAGTTCGCTTGAGCTTACTAGAATCTGTAATAGTTACTTCATTACCCAACTGAGCATGAATATCAAATTGAAAAGTTGTACCCTTACCCAGTTCGCTCGTAACGGCGATATCTCCGCCCATCAATTTCACAAATTGCTGGCTAATTGCTAAACCCAAGCCTGTACCTTCTTGATGATCTCGACCTGCTTGAGCCTGTGTAAATGATACAAATAGCTCAGCCAAATCTTCGGATGCAATGCCTACCCCCGTATCCCGTACTGTAAAATTTAAAACGCAATCTTGGGAATCAAGTTTATCCAGATTGACCTGCAAATAAATTTCGCCTGCTTTGGTAAATTTAATCGCATTTCCCAATAAATTAATCAGAATTTGCCGCAACTTCACCTCATCAGTATGTATATAACGGGGAATATTGCGATCGCAGTTAACAATCAAATTGAGATCTGCATTAACTGCCTGTAAGTGCAGCATATCTTCCACATCATCCAGCAACTTATGCAGATCAAAATCCTTTGGATTCAGTTTGGTTTTCCCCGCCTCGATCTTAGATAGATCGAGAATATTATTAATCAAGGTCAGCAGGTAATCGCCACTACGATTGATGATACTGGCATTTTCAACATGCTCTGGCGGCAAAGTCTTATTCCGCATCATTAACTGGGAAAAGCCAATTACTGCATTCAGGGGTGACCGCAGTTCATGGCTCATATTGGCAATAAATGTACTTTTGGCTTGGTTAGCCGCTTCTGCCTTGGCGGCAAGCTCTAGAGCCTTTGCCTCACTCTGCCGCAAATCACTGGTGCGGTCTAGCACTTTTTGCTCTAGTTCGACATTTGCCCTTTGCAGTTTCAAGTTTACTTTTCGATTTTCAGCAACGATCGCCAAGATCGCCAGAGTTGTGATGGAAATCACCCCCATAAAGATTTGTAATAGTAAGAGCGAATCTCCAGCCGTGATCGCTTTATAAAATACACCGTATCTATTTGCAGTAGCGATCGAAGCTACCATCGATACAAACATAACCAGTAAAGTCGTCAGCCTATGACCAAAACGAAAAGCTGACCAAAGTAATGGTGGTAACAGTAGGTATTCAAGGGGGTAGGCTTCGTAAAAAGAAAGACAAGCCACGATCACAATGCTTACAAAAACAGCAATTACTTCAGAATTAAAATAAGAGGTGATTTCTTTTCTCTGCTCTGGGTAGAGCCATGCTAAAGCCAGGGAAGCAAAAACTAAAACACCAACCGAATCACCAATCCACCAAGGAAGTAAAAAGTTTGTAATAAAATTAGCACCTTCATATCTCCTCGTTAAGGTATAGATCCCAACTCCCGTTATGGTTTGGAGGATAGTTCCGCTAAACGTAGAAAAAATGGCAAATATAACTACATTGCGGACTTTAAGAAATGGATATCTGGTATGGGCAAACTTTAAAATCAGAGAAACTGTAATTAATGTACCGATTGTGGAACCAATACTTGCACCTAAAGCGGGTATCAAAACTTTCAGCCAGTTTCTGTGCAGGTTAAACAACAATATTCCGCAGAACATTCCCAACCAACGCGATCGCCCGAAAACTAACAATAAGCCCACATTTAAACCAGATCCGGGCCAAACAGGAGAGGGGCCAAAAGTTGAGAAAATGGTATTAGATGCAAACCAAGATGACACAAAGTAAACAACAGCAATGCACCCAGACTCAATCCACCATCGCAAATTATGCACTTCTATCCCTAGTTTTGACAGATTCCAATGGGTGCTATTAGATGTTTCTTGAGTGGACAATTGGTTGCTTTTCATTGACTATTTATTTTTTTTGTAAATCCTAGTCGTAAGAATTGACGAACTGTTCTGCCCTTCACAATCTCTTGCTAAATTCACTCTGCAAGTTCCAGCCAACACTTTGAAGATTAATTAATTGTTTTGGTCAGTTCCACTTTTAATGCGTGGCAGCCCCATAACATTTTAATACTCAAGCCACACCTAAAAGGTCAGAAAAGGTCGGATCAAGGTCTGTTGTTCACGCCCTCTCTGCAAGTTCCAGCCAACGCTCCGTAGACTGATCAATTGTTTCTGTTAGTTCCGCCAACCGAGCAGATAGCTTTTGCAACTCGCCATGACCAGTAGGAGGATCGTGATAAAGCTTTTTCTCGATTTGTGCCTTTTCCGATTCCAATTTGGGGATTTTCGCCTCTAGTTCTTCATACTCCCGTTTTTCTTTGTAGGAAAGTTGCGAATTTCTTTTGGTTTCAGGCTGTATTGTGGCAGGACTAGAACTGGATTTTTGTTCTTTAGTAGCAGATTTGAGAGCCTGCTCCTTAGCGTCACTCGATTCTTTTTCCGCCTCGTCTTTTTTGTATTCCAAGTACACCGAATAGTTACCGGGATACAAGCGCACTTCACCCTCTGGCTCAAAGGAGAAAACCATCTCCACAGTGCGATCGAGGAAATAGCGATCGTGGGAAACGACAATTACGCAGCCATTAAATTCTTCGAGATACTCTTCCAACACGGCGAGAGTCTGCACATCAAGATCATTAGTCGGTTCATCAAGGATCAAAACATTGGGAGCCGCCATCAAGACTTTGAGTAAGAATAAGCGGCGCTTTTCGCCTCCCGACAATTTATTGATCGGTGCATATTGTGTATTCCCTGGAAAGAGGAACCGCTCTAGCATTTGCGAAGCAGTAATGATACTGCCATCGGAGGTTTTGACCAATTCTGCAACATCTTTGAGATAGTCAATCACGCGCTGATTGCCATGCTCTGACAAATCATCAGAATGTTGATCGAAATAGCCAAAATGAATGGTTGTGCCGATCTCGACCGTACCCTCGTCAGGTTGCAATCGCCCTGTGACGATATTCATCAATGTGGACTTGCCCGCACCATTGCTGCCGATGATGCCGATGCGATCATCGGGCGTGAAGTTATAAGAGAAATCTTTAATTAAAACTCGATCGCCATAGGACTTACTAATGCAATCGAGTTCCACGACTTTTTTACCAATGCGTCGCCCCGCGGTGGTGATGTCCACCTTGGCATTGGCTTGTTTAAATTCGGTAGCTTGCAAGGCATGGGCGCGATCTATCCGCGCTTTTTGTTTGGTACTCCGCGCCTTTGGTCCCTTTTTGAGCCATTCTAGTTCGCGGCGCAATAGTCCCGCATGTTTCCGCTGGGTACTTAGTGCCGACTCTTCCGATTCTGCCTTTTTTTCTAAATAGTAAGAATAATTGCCCGCATAGGAATACAAATCACCACGATCAATTTCAATAATGCGATTGGTGACTCGATCCAAAAAATAGCGATCGTGGGTAATTAACAACAATGCGCCACGGTAGCGATTGAGATAGCTTTGTAACCATTCGACCGAGAGCGCATCTAAATGGTTAGTCGGCTCATCCATCAGCAACACATCGGGGGCAGATAATAACGCCGATGCGATCGCAATTCTTTTCCGATAACCACCTGACAGGCTGCCCACCTTGGCTTCGAGATCATCAATGCCCAACTTAGTTAACACAATTTTGGCATTAGTTTCTAAATCCCAAGCCCCAGTCTGATCCATCCGCTCAGAAACCCGCGACAACTGCTCCAGCAAGCGATCTTGATCGCCATGACCATGGGTTAACTTATCCGAAATTTCTTCATATTCCTTGACTAGCGACATCTGCTCACCACTATCGGCAAACACCTGCTCTAAGACTGTATGCTCAGGATTCATGTCAGGCTGCTGTGGCAAATAAATAATCTTGGCGCTAGAGTTTACCCAGAGTTCGCCACCATCACTATGCTCTAGTCCTGCGATCATCTTGAGCAAGGTAGACTTGCCCGATCCATTTGTACCGATCAGCCCCACCTTATCGCCTTCATCAAGGCTAAAGCTAGCATCCTTGAGGATTTCCTTGATACCAAAATCTTTGCGGAGTGATCGCAGTGTAAAAAGTGCCATGCCTAATTATTTTTGAGCTTTTTGAGCCTATGGTGAGCTTATATTTTAGTCTAGTGGCAGTCCACCAAGCACCGCCACAGAAAAGAATAGACCCCGCTTTGCAAAAACGCTAAATTTCAAAGCAAGGTTTTTACTTGAAAAATGGCAGAATGCATTGCGAGGTCTGGATACTGACAAAAAATGCCAGTTTTTTGTAATTCTATGACAATATCTACGAATCTAAAGTCAAGCAATTTTGCTGATGTAGATTTGATTTTTTGTCGATAGAGTGTTGCGATGTCTCGGATAATTCCTCTATAGCGTGGATTGCTAACTAACGTTTGGCAATACCCGCTATTTTTATTTTGACAGAAAAAAGCAAAGATATACATTTTTTATCTACACATTTGCCATTAGATCTGTCGGATTGAGCAGGGATCGCTTAATTTCGCGATGAATAAACTGCACCATTAGGCATCGTTGCACCGTGCAAGTTAACATTTGTGAGTTTTACCATAACTTTTTCGCCATAACCCACCTTAGCTCCCGTCAAATTTGCTCCACTTAAATCTGCTCCACTCAGATCTGCCCCGATCAAATTTGCGCCCCGTAGATCCGCATCCCGCAAATTAGCTTGAAATAAATTAGCTCGAAATAAATTTGCGCCTTGGAGGTTTGCACCTTGCAGATTGATGCGGTGCAAAAAAGCATCCGTTAAGTTAGCGTTGCTGAGGTTGGCATAGCTTAAATTGCGTCCCTCTAAATACTTTTCCCGCAAATCTGCACCCCTTAAGTCGGCTCCTGTGAGATCCGTTTTCGGTGTTTTTGGTGGAGTTTCGGCGGGTTGCTGAGACTTGCTGTAGGTATCTGATGGTGTTGCTTGACTCGCTTGCGCCGACTGCGATGACTTGTAAGCCTGATAGGCTTGCGATGCTTGAGACTGATATTGCGATTGGTAAGACCGATGACGCTCTGAAGATCGCTCTGATGTCTGTTGTGAACTTTGCTGCGAAGCCTGTTGTTGCGCCTGCGTATTTTGATAGGCGCTTTGGTAACGACTTTGATAGCGCGTCTGGTGCTGGTGATATTGCCGATTTTGATGAGCAGTTTGGTGAGCAGTTTGATAAGAACTTTGATAGGTATGCGTATATTTGGTATGGGTGTGTGACGCTTTCTGCTCAGCCGCTTTCCGCAGGCTATCCCTTGCATGATTGATTTCTTTCAGTTTTTCTTGGGCATGGAGTTGCTGATGTACATTCTCTCTAGGAATGCGATCGGGATGCCATTGGAGCGCTAGGATTTTATAAGCTTTATTGACTTCTTCTAAAGTCGCGCTAGGTGTCAAGCCTAAAAGTTTGTAGCATTGATCGAGTTCCATAGTTTGTCGATTCCACAGCGACAGAGATTTGTAGTTTACGCCGCCAATAGATCCCAAGTGTATCAAAACAAGCAGGTTATCACTTGTCAACCAAAAAATTTATAATTGCTTGATTAATTGTAGTTTCACCATGCATATCCAGCTTTTGGACATCATCTAAACTGGGTTGTTGGAGTGGAGCCGTCAAAAATGACCAATCCCCTGCATAAAAGTCTTGCGGATCAATTACCAGATGCTCAGCATATTTTTTCACCCCATTGATCAGGGTTTCTGCTTCTAAAAAGCCCTGACGGGTAAGACATACCACAGGCACACCGATCCGCAAAGCCTCGGATAACGTGCCATAACCGGGTTTAGTCACAATGCGATCGCAAACTACCATCACATCTACAGGACGAATGCGATCGCAATTAGCTTTAATGAGATTCGGTAAGTCAGGTGCATCTCGATCAAAGGTGATAAATTGCCAATCAGCAAAATTTTCGAGATTTTGATAGGGAATTGCCTGTAAACTTAGTCCCCCAAAGGTAAGCAGCGCTGTAGGGCGATCACTATCTAACTTAAATTTCTCGCGCAGATATGCCGCCGTATGCTTAGGTTTTGCACCAGTTAGCCCCACATCTTCAATATGGGAAAATGAACTCATTGATTCGGCAAAGGGCAACCGAAACAAGCGATCGCAATAACTGTAGGTTTCTGATAGATGATCCGCCAATTGGTGAAACTTGCCGCCCCAATCGCGATAAATAAAATCCCATCCGAAATTGCCTGCCATCCAGCAGGGAATCTTGGCAGCCTTCGCAATTTCCACCACCATCGGCGGAATATCTCCAAAAATTAAATCAACCTTATGCTCGGCTAAAAACTTCACCTCAGCCGCAATCAAATCCGCCTGCTGTTCCCAAACCCTTTGCCATGCAGCAAAAGTTGCCTCGCGATCGACCTGCAAACTATCAAGCTGAATTACGCCCACATCAAACACACGGGGATGATAAATAAAATCCCCGTCAATATATTCCTCCAATAACCAACGGGGAGCCGTCGTCGCAATGATCAGTTTAATCTCAGGGGCTAGACGTTGCAGCTCAGAAAGGACGGCTGCCGTGCGCGTAGCATGACCAAAACCATGATTGGTAATTGCAGCATATAAAGTAGGCATAGCTTTCCTAGGTTTTATCGTGGTTCATTCACAGGGTTTTGCAAAACTGGCAGAGGTGAACTCACGCTAACCTGCTCAGCCACAGGTAGAAGATTTGTTGTGGCAATATCTCCTATTTCCTGTTGGTCGTCAATAGGAGCTTGATGCTCCTTACCAGATCCACGCATACTGACAAGATAAATACTACTCAGAGTCAAAATTACACCGAGCCACTGCACCAAGGTCAGGTTTTCGCCTAAAAATAAACTGCTGAACATCAATGCAAATACGGGGGTCGAAAAAGTCAAAGCGCTCAAGGTCGTCAAACTGCCAGAAGATGCAAACAAGAAAAATAATCCATAGGCGATCGCACTGCCCATAATCGCCATATATGCCATGCCTAGCCATCCCCAAGTCGACAGGTGTTGCCATTGCTGCTGCTCGATCTGCTGTGAAAACAGCAGTAGGGGCAAGCCACCAATAATCATGTGCCATCCAGTCGCCATCACAGGATCGGCATAGCGCACCACAGGACGAATCAAAATTGTCCCCACCGCCATCGACAATGATGCGCCGAGCATAAACCATTCACCAAGGGTAAACACCCCAGCCTTGATCACCGTCCCCACATCTCCCGCCAGCAAGGCTGTCATTAGTTCCGTAGGTAAACCGATTAGCCCAATCCCAATGATGCCCACTAATAGACCAAGGGTTGCGGCAATGCCAATCCGCTCTTTGTATAAAACGGCGGCTAGCACAGCCACAGCAAGGGGTTGTGAATCAATCAGCAACGAGCCTAGCCCTGCATTGGTACGCACCAAACCCTGAGCCAAAAAGCCCTGAAACATCGTGCCATCAACCAACGCAAATAGGCTAATCCATAGCCATGCTTGCCAACTCTTGGGTTGCTCTCTGCCAAAATAAGCTCCACCAACTACCAAGAGGATACCTGCGGGAATGAGTCGCACCGCCGCCATAAACATTGGACTTGTCTCTGGCAATAGGGCTTTCATCACCACCATAGCTGTCCCCCAGAGGAAAAATGGCGCAATGATTAACGGAGACTGGCGAGTTAGCCCCAAACTGATCGCTGGCTTAGATGAATCCATAGTTTAGATGTGCGGTTAGACTGGCAGGGTTTGATTGCAAGAATGCTAAGAAGTATTAACAATATTATCGTGATCAAAACCAAGATTGGGTTTCAGATCTAGTAGATACTCTCTTCCCAGTCAAGAAATCACGGTGCGCGGCTTTGTCGCGCACCGTGATTTCTTGGTTTTATAGGTCTATTTCTTCGGTGAGAATGGAGTAGGTAGCTAGTTTTGTTTTTTATTTTTATTGGCAAGAGTGAAGAGATATATCATGACATTTCCAAAAAAACTTGAACTTTTGTGAAGTGCTTACCCTGTATGCGTTACACTATTGCAACAACAGGTTGCGATCCTGAAATGCTTTACCAGTCAAGGGTTTTGGGGATTCAGATAAGAATCAAGCCAATAAGTAATTAAAAAAAACTGCTCAAAACCATACAAAATAAACGTTGTGTATATACACAAGTGGCAAGTTGCTATTAGAATGAACAATCACAAGTCATAGTCAGTCAAGGTTTCGTCGAAAGCGATCACATGGCTTTGACTTTGATTTTAATTTGACATTTAACTCATCCATATATAAGGGGAAACCTATGAATAAAGGTGAACTAGTTGATGCTATTGCTAAAAAAGCTGCCGAAAAGGGCTTGTCAGTAAACAAAAAAACTGCTGATGAAGTTCTTTCTGCCACCCTTGAAGTAATCATCGATACTGTTGCTAGCGGCGAAAAAGTAACTTTGGTAGGCTTCGGCTCCTTTGAAGCTCGCGATCGCAAAGCCAGAGAAGGTCGTAACCCTAAGACTGGCGAAAAGATGGAAATCCCCGCCACCAAAGTACCTGCATTCTCTGCTGGCAAGTCTTTCAAAGAGCAAGTTAGCCCTCCTTCCGACTAATTTGCTTTGTAAAAAAGAGGCGGCGCAATGCGCCGCCTCTTTTTTGTACTCGCGCTTTACGCTCAAGCCTAAAGCAAAGACCAGTGGCGCACGCTGTGCGCCACTGGTCTTTGAGCCTAGCTACTTAGAAATTATTTATGTAAGCGCAGCCGCACCACCAACAACTTCGAGAATTTCTTGGGTAATCGCAGCTTGACGAGCTTTGTTGTATTGCAAAGTTAAAACCTTGATGAGGTCTCCAGCATTTTCACTAGCGTTGTTCATAGCTGTCATCCGTGCAGCTAGTTCACTAGCTACAGATTCTTGCAAGGCACGCAGAATTTGATTGCTGAGGTAGAGAGGCAATAAAGCATCCAAAATTTGCTCAGGCTCTTGCTCAAAAATCAATTCTTTGGGCAGTTCCTTAACCGTGATTTCCATCTTTTCGCGCTCAACTTGGAATTTACCACCACGAGTAATCAGGCGGAAAATTTCGTCGTCTTGAGGTTCTAGACCTTGAGGCTCAAGGGGCAGCAAGGTTTGGATTACAGGACGTGAGCTAATTAGAGATACAAAACGGGTATAAATCAATTCAACACGATCGATCACGCCAGCCAAAAATGCTGAGGTAATTTCGTCTTCAATTTTGTTTGCTTCAGATGCGTTGGGAATTTGATTAAGGTTCGTAAAAGTCGCGGCGATCGGTTGATCACGACGCGCGAAATACTGAGCCGCTTTACGACCGACCAGAATAAAGGTGTAATTAATACCTTGTTCCTTTAGTTCTTTGGCACGGGCTTCAGCGCGGCGGATAATATTTGAGTTATAGCCACCACAAAGACCACGATCGCCTGAAATTACCAGAAGACCAACAGTTTTTACAGGACGCTTATCTAGTAGAGGCAAGCTGACATCCTCGAAGGTGATGCGCTGCTGAAGACGATAGAGAACTTGAGCGAGGCGATCAGCAAAAGGACGGGTTGCCAAAACTTGCTGCTGAGCGCGTCTGACCTTTGCGGCGGCGACAAGACGCATTGCTTCAGTTATCTTGCGAGTATTCTTAACAGTGCCGATGCGATCGCGGATAGATTTGAGGTTAGCCATGAAACTAAATTGCTACTTGCTATTGAATACTATGGAAAATTTGATATATCACAGAAGACACTTACAGTATCCTAAGTAAGTATCTTAATAAAAAACTGCGCCTTCAAACCGCAAACTAATGTATATCCTTGAAATTGATTAGCATAGTAATAAATCTGCTGACGTAGATCTATTGTCAAAAATCTGCAAAATAACCTTTTAATCCTTTGCTATGATCGCCTCCTCCCCTTCCTTTAACCCAATTTTTACAACAAATAGCCAAATATCTGATATTACTGAGTCCTCGGACGATCTGATTGAAATTGCGGGGCGTAAGTTCCGATCGCGTTTAATGACTGGCTCAGGGAAATATACTAACTTCGATGTGATGCGTCAGGCCCTCATCGCTAGTGGTTGTGAAATTGTTACTGTGGCAGTGCGACGTGTGCAAACCAATGCCGCAGGACATGAAGGGTTAGCTGAAGCGATTGACTGGAGCAAATATTGGCTGTTGCCCAATACTGCGGGATGTCAGACTGCTGATGAAGCGGTGCGTGTGGCAAGATTGGGACGTGAGATGGCAAAAATTTTGGGTCAAGAAGATAATAATTTTGTGAAGCTGGAAGTAATTCCCGATCTCAAATATTTGTTGCCTGATCCGCTTGGGACTTGCAAGGCGGCGGAACAATTGGTTAAAGAAGGTTTTGCGGTACTACCCTATATCAATGCTGATCCACGTTTGGCGAAAACCCTTGAAGAAATTGGTTGCGTAACGGTGATGCCTCTCGGTTCGCCAATTGGTTCGGGGCAAGGCATTAATAATGCTGCCAACATCAAAATCATTATTGAAGAGTCTAAAGTCCCTGTTGTCGTTGATGCAGGTATTGGCGTGCCTAGTGAAGCGGCGGCGGCGATGGAATTTGGTGCAGATGCTTTGTTAATTAATACCGCGATTGCCTGTGCAAATAATCCTGTGGCGATGGGGCGAGCCATGGGAATGGCGACTGAGGCGGGGCGGGCAGCATATTTATCGGGTCGAATTCCTGTTAAAGCCTATGCTAGTGCCAGTTCCCCATTAACGGGGCTTGTCAGCTAAGCCCAATCTCAAACACGATCAACTAAAACAAGGCGGCGTTTTGCGCTGCTTTGTCTAGTAAGTTGGTTGCAACTTGAACTGATAGGGAACGCGAGAAGAAGTACCCTTGGGCAAAGTCGCAGTCCCACGCTTGTAGTTGCACTATTTGTTCTGGCAGCTCAATGCCCTCGGCAATGATTTTGATATTCATGGCATGACCAAGGGCAATGATTGCTTTGACAATGGCGATATTGCGATCGCGATCGGATTCTTCGCCATGGATTTGGCTGATGAATGATCGATCAATTTTGATCGTATTGACAGGAAATTTTTGGAGATAGCTCAGCGAAGAGTAACCTGTGCCAAAGTCATCCAGACTTAAATGGATATTTCTAGCTCGCAATTCTTGGAAGACTTTAACGGCAATTTCCGTATTTTCAATTAATAAAGTCTCTGTGATTTCTAGATTTAAGCAACTTGTGGCAAGTCCAGATTTTTGCAATACGGCATCGATCGTATCCACAATATTCGGATCTCTAAGTTGCTTGCCCGATAGATTTATGTTGATTGTCAAGTCAAGGGACGGAAACTGGTCTTGCCATAGTTTTAACTGATAGCAAGCGTTGTGTAATACCCACTTACCTAAATCAACAATGAGACCAGTATTTTCAGCAACAGGGATAAATTCTCCTGCGGTGAGTAAGCCTCTGATGGGATGTTGCCAACGCACTAAGGCTTCAAATCCTTTTAATTGCATGGTCTTCAAGCAAACGATTGGCTCGTAATAGACCAAAAATTCTCGGCGCTCGATTGCTTGCCTCAATTCACTTTCTAGTTGTAATCGGCTCACAACAAGGTCATACATAGAGCGATTAAAGACTGCATGACAATCCCGACCCTTTTCTTTGGCTCTATATAAAGCGATGTCGGCATCTCGCAATAGATCATTAGCCTGTTCATAGGCATGGGAACCAATCACGATGCCAATACTGGCACTAGCTAAAATTGTGTGCGTACCGATCGCAATTTCCGATCGCAGTTGGGCATGAATCCGATCAGAGACATTAATGGCTTCTTGAAGATTAGCAATGTCATCAAGCAAAATCGTAAACTCGTCGCCGCCAAGTCTTGCCACGGTGTCAAAGGATCTCACCGATTTTTCAAGGATCTTGGCAACCTCTACTAATAGGAGATCGCCAACCAGATGCCCCAAACTGTCATTGATCACTTTAAATTGATCTAAGTCAATGAAGAGGATCGCAAACAGATGATTAGTAACTCGTTTTGATTTTTTGAGTACCATTTCTAGGCGATCTAGAAATAAGACGCGATTGGGTAAGCCTGTCAAACTATCGTGAAAGGCTTGATGAATTAGTTGCTCTTCAGTAAATTTACGGTCAGTAATATCTTGTCCAATGCCAACAATACTTTGCAGTTCATCTAGATCGTTGAAAATTGGCGCGGCACGTTCAAACAACCATCGGATTTCGCCATTGGGTTGGACAATCCGATATTCCATACTCCATCCCACATGAGCATGTTCCTTGGCGGTTGCGATCGCAATTTTGCGATCCTCTATATAAATCGCATCAAAAAAGGATTTGGGGTCTGCATAAATACTGGTACAGGTACGCCCTGAAATCGCCTCATAGGCAGGATTGATATAGATAAACTCTGAGAAATCAGGCTTTACCATCCAAAATATTTCTTGGATATTTTCTGCCATTTGGCGAAACTTTTCTTCGCTCTCTCGCAATGCTGTTTCTGACTGTTTGCGCTCAGTTATGTCTTCGGCAAAGCATAGTAAGTATTGCGGCTGTTGCTCACAGTCATAGAGAGGTACCTTGACTGTATGCAAAATTCTTCTGCCTAAACTATGGCTATCTACAGGTTCTTCAGGAATATCCTCGATCGACTGGTTGGCAAAAGCATCTAGATCTTTTTGATGAAAAAAGTCAGCCTGTTTTTTGGGAAACTGATCATAGACCGTTGTACCAATTGCCTCTTCTGCGGATAAACCAAACAGCGCTTCACTAGTCCGATTCCAGAGCAACATTTGCCCAAAAGTTTCTGGTTTGCCATCCTTGACAAAGACAGCCACAGGCAAATGATCAATTGTGCTTTGGAGAAAATTGCGAGTCCTCTCTAGCTCTGCGTTGAGAGCAATATAGCGTTTTTCACTCTCTCCCAATGCGATCGCAGTTTGCTTGAGCTGTGTAATATCGACAAAAGTAACCACGATGTGCTTAATTTCGCCTTGCAAATCAAACTCAGGATAGGCATTGATGATCGCCCAGACCATATCATCGATATCAGAGCGATACAAACCCATTTCATAGTTTTGGAGAGGTTGTTTTTCTCGCAATATTTTATTAACAGGAAAGTCGTCTAGCCCCATCAAGCGACCATCACCATGGTAGAAATGCCAATCTGGATCGGTAACATACTTGCCCGCTAGTTCCGATTGAATTAGTCCTAATATTTTGGCTGCGGATTTATTGGCAAATAAAATCTTGGTGTCAGGAGCATGAACCACGATCGCTGTATGCAAGTTTTCGACAATATTTTGCGCTAGATCGGCAATTAACTTCCCACCTAGATCAAAAGCTGAGTTTGTGCTAACAAATTCTGATAACTGCTCTCTTAATCGGCAATTTTCCGCTTTTAACTCAATGATATTCGACTGTAAAATTTCTAACTCATTCATGATTTAGATTTTTAGGTGGGTATTATTTTGCCTACACCTCAAAGTTTTTACTCCCCCTCCCAAATTTTACAGCACCGATCTAATATCAAGCTTTTCTAAGCTTTAAACTTCTGTCGAGCTTTGGCAAATATTCTTTGCGATCGCAATTTCATAATTTGCCAATAGCTCAAGTCCGCAATATCCCCTCGATAGATTTGCTTGTAATCAAAAAACTCATTTAGTTCTTCCAAAATTACTTGCAGTCGCGCAATGATATTTTCAGCACGATATTCATCCAATACATTAGTTGATAAGGTCAGTTTTTGAGAGCTATGCAGTGCTTGTAAGATCCTTTGCGTATCAAACCCTTGGGAGTAACCTGCAATTTTGTAACAGTTAAAGGCAGGATCGAGATAGTCCGACAGGCCATGATTAACACTCGAAAACACTTGACAACCGCAGGCAAGTGCCTCCATCGGTTGCAGCCCAAACCCTTCGGTCACTCCCTGCACTGCCCAATATTCCGCCGATTCGTACAAATAAACCTTTGCCGAATTAAATAAAGTTTCTAAATCATCGACATAGCGATCGACTACTTCCACGCGACATTGTTTTTGCAAGGCAGGAATTAATTGCTGCATCAAATAGTGCGAAGATTTTCTTGCTTGCACCAATACATCAATATTGCGATCGCGATGTTGATTATGAAATTTACCAGAAATTTCATTGGGGAGATAGTAAATCAAAGAATGGGGGGAACGCTGTCCCCAGTAGCCCATGGTGTTGCGGCTAACCGTAATAATTGGCACACTGGCAGGTAACCGAAACCCATATTCGGCGCTATGGGCATGGTAAATCACATTAAACCTTTTTAGTTTGGGAACAAGTTTTGGCACATCAAAACCCCAACTAACCACAAAAATTACATCCTGCAATTGCTGTGCAGCATCCTCAGCTTGCAATAGATCCTTGAGCCACAGATGATTTTTTTCTCGTTGCCGATAGGTCACTATTTCCGCAGAGACAACAGTTTTTGCTAGTTCCATAGTTTTTATTTCTGCCCACAAGCCCCCACAGGCAAATTTATTTGTAGTTCCCGGCAGCAAAAAGTATAGTCTTCTCATTTGTTAGGCTCAAATATCAGGCGCAAACCTTTGTCAAATAAGTTTAGGTCAAAAGCGATAACCGTAAAAAAAACCGTAAAAAAGTGGCTTTGGCAATTTATGCCGCTTTGGATCGTTGCTACGGCACTCAGTTATTCCATCGGTGGCTTTATTAGTGGCTTTGTCACCGATTACATTGCAGGTGATCTGGGGGTATGGAGCAGTTTTGCCGTGATGAGTATGACAATGGGGATGGCACAGTGGCTCGTGATCAGAAAACAGCTCAGAAAACAACTCGATGGGATGGGATGGCTATGGGCAACGTTGATCGGTGGCACTGTGGGGGGACGGATCAGTATGATGGCAAGTTTTCAGCTAGCCATAACCTATGGCGATGCTATTGATCTGGTGGCGATATATGCCTGTTTACGAGGCATGTCTACAGGCTTAGCACAGTGGTTTCTACTCAAGAAAAGATTTAACCACGCCGAATGGTGGATCCTCGCTACTACCGTGAGTTGGTATGCCAGTGTCATGCTCGGCAGACTATTGATTAGGGATCTCGGCTATTTTTTAACCCTAACCATCGGTGCAGTTTACGGATTGTTAACTGGAATCATGTTTTTGCTGCTTTTGTCTGACTAATTAATACATTTTTGCATAACTTAATGTTTGGATAACGAGTCCGATTTTTTCGGTAAACTCGCTTTTTTAAGCGCATATTTCTTGAAGACGATGAATGCGTCAAACAATTAATAGATATAGATTGCAACTTGCGATCGCAAATTTATGCGGGGATCACACCAACTCAAATCCAAATCCAATAATCAGCAAATTAACAGATATATGATTGAAGCGGATTAGATGTAGTTCATTCTATCTACTTCTCAAGGATGATTTATGATCCCCACTAATATCGTAGGTTAAAGAGCGGTTGTTGTTTTTAAGTGTATTCACCCCATATCCAAGCTATACATGCTTAAAAATTGATTCACCATTTAAATAAAGTTCTTTTTTATGAATTTGCAATCAATGGTCTTTCGGAAAAGCCTATTTGCAAATACTAAAACTACAAGCATCTATATTATTAAATCAACGAAAATATATGCCTAACTCATCCGTACTCTGGGTTATATCCCTCAGTACAATTCTTTCTAGTGCTTCATTACCAATAGACTTAACTACAGTTATTGCTCAGCTTGATATCTCTAAAGCTCTAGTCGCACAGCAAGAAAATCCGACTAAAGACAAACAATTATCCAATCAAAATAAGCCTAAACACATCATTGATTTTAAGGCTAATTCAATGAATGAATGGATGGTTATGGTAAATAATCAGCCTACTTTTGTAGTTAAAGATTTACCTAACGCCATGATTACCGCAACCAAGTTATCAGTAATCATGAATGCTCCAGATTTTGATCCTGATTACCTAGAGCCAATAGTTATAAATAATGAATACATTGGCAAATATAAAGATGCAATCCTGTTCAAAGTTGCTAAAGGTGAGGTGGCAAATGCTTCACTCAATCTCACCCAATGGATCAATAATCTGCGAGTGTCCACAGGGGCTGAGCCATTAACTTTGGTCGAAGCGCAACAACAAATGTATCGGTTGGCATACACAGGCGAGGAGATTAATGGGATTGCCTCTTGGTATGGTCCCTATTTCCAAGGTAGACAAACCGCTTCAGGGGAACAGTTTGAACAGCAGGATTTTACCGCCGCGCACCCTAGTTTGCCCTTTGATACTTACCTCAAGGTGACCAATCAAAGTAATGGCAAGTCAGTTGTCGTCAGAATTAATGATCGTGGACCATATTTTGGCGATCGCAATTTAGACTTGTCCCATGCCGCTGCGATCGCATTAAATAGTGATGAAGTAGGAGTTGTCCCAATTACTGCCGCAGTTTTAGTCTCTGCCAATAACGAAAGTTTCTATTAAGTAACTTGTGACGTACGCTGCTTGTGCGCTAAACGAAAAAAGCGGCACTATGTGCCGCTTTTTAGTAGAGGTATTACCGTTAGCGTAAATTTTCAGTACGTGTGCCGATATCGAGAAACTGAATCAGCTTGACAGGGTCAGCATTGAACATAAAAGCCCTAGCATCAGGGGCAATTTTGTAACCTTCCTTCTCCGCCGCTTTTTGGGCAGAGTAAGGCAATGGACTCGATATTTCAAACATCAACTTTGCATAGGGATCACTTAATACCTCCACCGTACTTGGGAAAGATACGGGTTGTGTATATTCTGCGGACAGATGAATGTTGTAGAGCAACACCGCACCGTCTGAGGTAGTCAACTTTTTGAGAGCCGTTGCTTCTTCGGTAGGGTCGCCATCAGTAGACTCACCATCAGTAATGTTAATAATCGTTGGTGGATAACTATTGGGATGCTTTTCAATCCATTCCTCTAGCAAAATTCGCGCCATCGCAAAGACACTACACATAGCTGTGCCACCATTGGCAACAGGCTTAAACCAAATGGGAAAGTCATTATAAACTTCAACCAACCCACCCATACCATCGGGAAGCCTTTGAGCGCGTTTTTCTAACTCAGTCGGATTTTCATAAATCTTGCCAATGGGTGCGATCGCACTTTCCCCAGTGATTGCCGTTAGTGCCGAAGCAACTTCACTGTTATAACCAATTACACCTACATCAAAATAGTCATAGATCTCATTACCCTTAACGCAACGTTGCCCCAATGAATCCAGCAGTCGATTGACAGCATCGGCAACTGCCTTTGCCTTTTGAATTGGCTCATTGGTTTTGTGTAAACTTTCATTAACGCCTCTGCTTGTCCCTTTACTAGCACTATTACTAGCAAAAGCATCAGCCATCGATCCTGACTGATCGATGAGAAATAAGAAACAACTGGGCTGACGGCGGCTGATCTCTGCTGAGTAAGGCATATAAACTTACCCGATTCCTTATGTAGTATGTCTCAAGAATGACCTAAGTCTAGCAAAGTTAATCCGCTAAATCTGCCTAGTTTGATCATGAGAACACATGATCAAACCCCTCGGTTTGCCGATAAACTGTGATATTGGCCTTGTTCTACCTCCCACCTTCAAAGCAATTGATGAAACCTTAGCGATAGTGACTTAAATGAGCATAAATTTGACCTGTAAACTCAGCGATCGCAATCTGGATAGCAATCAAGGCAATAGTCAGAGGCAAATTGCGATCGCAGTGTCAGCAAATACTGCAACTGATGGGAATAATGCCCCTCTCAATCTTTGTCTAGTCCTAGACCATAGCGGCTCGATGGGTGGTCAACCCCTAGAGACAGTCAAACAAGCCGCCTGTGACCTCATCGATCAGATGTACCCCGAAGATCGGATTAGTGTGATTGGCTTTGATCACAAAGCCCATGTGGTTGTCGAAAATCAATCAATTGATCGCAGCGAAGTCATCAAAAACAAGATTAAATCGCTAAAAGCGTCTGGGGGCACATGTATTGACGACGGCATTAAGCTAGGTTTACAAGAAAGCTCTAAAGGCAAAGATGGTAGAATTAGTCAAATTTTTTTGCTGACCGATGGCGAAAATGAGCATGGCAATAATGACCGTTGCTTTCAGTTCTCGCGCCTCGCCACGGAGTACAACATGACTTTGCACAGCCTCGGCTTTGGGGATAGCTGGAATCAAGATGTACTAGAACAAATTGCCGATGCTGGTGGCGGCGCAATGGCGTATATTCCTTCACCCTCGGCTGCAGGCGCGGAATTTCAGAAACTATTAAAACGGGTACAGGCAGTCGGTCTAACTAATGCCTATTTGATTTTGCAACTTGCCCCCCATGTCAGGCTAGCGGAACTAAAGCCGATCGCACAGGTTGCCCCCGATACGATCGAGTTAAACTATCAGGCCGAAGGCGATGCAATCATTGTGCGAATCGGTGACTTGATGACCGATGTGGAGAGAGTCATTCTATGCAATCTCTACATAAATCCCCAAGGTTTTACCGCCACTAGCCCCAGTGCCATGCTGCCAATCTTGACCGCCCAAGTCCGCTATGACATCCCTGCACTTGGGCAAATCAATGTCCTGTCTGACGCAGAAACCATCACTGCCAATCTGGTACAGGACTTTACACCACAAGTCGATCCTGTTGTACAGACTCACTTATTAGCCCTTGCTAAATATCGTCAGACACAGCTTGCTGAACAGAAACTCCAAGCAGGAGATCGCGCTGGGGCTGCGACAATGTTACAATCTGCTGCGAAAACTGCTCTGCAAATGGGGGATCGTCATGGCTCAACAATCCTGCAAGACAATGCCACTCGTTTGCAAACAGGTACAACCCTGAGCGAATCCGATCGCAAAAAAACTCGAATTGCCTCCAAAACTGTACTACAAACCCCTAACAATTCTTGATTTCTTCCAGATTCATGTTTAGTGATATTAAATATCACTGAATCACCTCTGAGTCAGATTTGATAAACTGCTAGTCTAAGTCGCTCCTATGATCACCTGTCCTAATTGCGCCCATTCAAATCCCGTTGGAGCCGTAAACTGCGAGTCCTGTTTTACGCCATTACCGACTGTGCAACATATACAATGTCCAAATTGCCATTCGTCTGTATTGTCAGATGCCAAATTTTGTGGACATTGCGGGTTTAACCTCAGCGAAGCAACTATTGTTAATCCGAGTATCACTCCTCCGATTCCCTCGACAAACCTTGCCCCATCCACCGAAGTTCTTGTCCCTCACCCCATTACTAGCCCTATGACCAATTCTTTCCCTGATCAAAGTAATAGTGACGATACTTCTATTCCTGACTTCGAGGAAAATATTGTCTCTGAAATCCCTAATATTGCTGTCGTTGCCACAGAGAGTCCTTCACCGACAGAACAAGCAAGCGCACCCGCCAATGCCGCACTCAAAACCCAACTACAGCAATTTTCGGCATCTTTACTGCATGTCCAAACTAATCTAACACTCGAAATTCCGCCCCATTTACCAGTTGTCCATATCGGCAAACCTAATGCAGTAATTCCACCTGATATTGATGTATCTGGATTTCCCGATTCCGATATTGTTTCACGCATTCATGCCGATATTCGAGTGGAAGCTGGTTCATTCTTTTTTGAAGATACAGGCAGTTCTAACGGTACTTACATCAACAACTTGCCACTTCCCGCAGGTAATCGCCATAAATTGCGTGCAGGCGATCGTATTTCCCTTGGCAAAGGTGACAAGGTTAGCTTTATATTTCAATTCAACCCTTAGCCATATAACTCCCCAAAAACAGAGAGTTGCGGTGTTTTGCACCGCAACTCTCTGTTTTTGGAGTTTGTCTTAACTAAAAACTTCACGTTGCCGCCGCACGGAAACACTTCTCACTAGCTATTTTTGGCGCAAAACTTAGCCTAGAGTGAAAAAAATCAAAACCCAAGAATCGAGTGGCGGCGCGTAGCGCCGCCACTCGATTCTTGGGTTTATGTCCTAAGCAAAATTTTTTTGCTATATAATTAAAACCCAGAGCTAAAACCTGTGGCGCACGCTGCGCGTGCGCCACAGGTTTTAGAGTTTTATATTTAATTGCGCCTAGCTACTTATAAACTTAGGGAAAGTTGTTAAAAAACGTCTTTAGGTTTGCCTACACTTGATCATAAGTATTAAAATAAGTTACAGCTATCAAAAAATTGTTAACTAGTTCAGCAATCTTGGGTTTTTCAATTACATGAGTAAAGTTTACGATTGGTTTAACGATCGCCTTGAAGTGGGGGCGATCGCAGAGGACGTTACTAGCAAGTACGTTCCCCCTCACGTCAATATTTTTTACTGTCTAGGTGGCATCACCCTCACTTGCTTCCTAATTCAGTTCGCGACAGGATTCGCGATGACCTTTTACTACAAGCCATCCGTAACAGAAGCCTTTGAATCAGTACGCTACATCATGACCGATGTTAACTTCGGTTGGTTGATTCGCTCGGTTCACCGTTGGTCAGCCAGCATGATGGTATTGATGATGATCTTGCACGTTTTCCGCGTGTATCTAACTGGTGGTTTCAAAAAACCTCGCGAATTGACTTGGATCACTGGCGTAATTTTGGCGGTGATCACCGTTACCTTCGGCGTAACTGGTTACTCCCTACCTTGGGATCAAGTGGGCTACTGGGCAGTAAAAATCGTATCTGGCGTACCCGATGCAATTCCTGTCGTTGGTGGAACCCTAGTTGAGCTATTGCGTGGTGGTCAAAGCGTTGGCCAAGCAACCCTTACCCGTTTCTACAGCTTGCACACCTTTGTATTGCCTTGGTTGATTGCTGTATTTATGCTTGCTCACTTCTTGATGATTCGTAAGCAAGGTATTTCTGGTCCTTTGTAAGGTTTCTTATCGTAGTCACCAGTTTTAGGATTTTCCTATTAGATAATTTTAGAAAACCATAACGCAATAATAAATAGAGCAATAACATGGCAAAGACTGAGAAGCTCCCCGATTTAAATGATCCAATTTTGCGTGCAAAGTTGGAAAAGAACATGGGTCACAACTACTATGGCGAACCAGCTTGGCCGAATGACCTGCTATACATGTTCCCCGTTGTAATCACTGGCACAATCGCCTTGATTACTGGTTTGGCTGTACTTGATCCAACTATTGTTGGTGAACCTGCAAACCCTTTTGCAACTCCTTTGGAAATTTTGCCAGAGTGGTTCTTGTATCCTGCATTCCAAATTTTGCGGATTGTTCCTAACAAGCTTTTGGGTGTACTGCTTCAAAGTTTGATTCCCGTTGGCTTGATCCTCATTCCTTTCATTGAGAATGTAAACAAGTTCCAAAATCCTTTCCGTCGTCCCGTCGCGATGGCAGTATTTTTGTTTGGTACTGCTTTTACCCTCTATTTGGGTATTGGCTCCGCCTTGCCAATTGACAAGTCATTGACCTTGGGCTTGTTCTAAGCGCTATCAAAAAAAGAGGTGGTGTGCTTTGCACACCACCTCTTTTTTTTGGATATGACATCAGACGATACAATCATTTAAGTATTAGCGTTTATTGGGTAATTGCAAAAGAAATCGATGGCAGTAATTATTGATGGCAAGGCTCTCGCGAAAAAAATGCAAAGTGCGATCGCAGCAGAAGTCGCACAACTCCAAGCAAAGTATGGTCGTCCTCCGGGGCTAGCAGTGCTGATGGTTGGCGACAATCCCGCTAGTGCTGCCTATGTCAAAAACAAAGAAACAGCCTGTCTACGGGCGGGGATTACCTCCTTTGGCAAACATTTTCCTGCAAGCGTTACCCAATCAGAATTAGAGCAAGTTATTGATCAACTAAATGCCGATGATCGTGTGGATGGCATTTTGATTCAATTGCCACTACCTGAAAATCTTGATGCGATCGCATTATTAAATCGTTTAGCTCCCGAAAAAGATGCTGATGGTTTACACCCGAATAATCTTGGTAAATTGGTGCGCGGCGAAGATGGCTTACGCAGTTGCACCCCCGCAGGAGTGATGGAGTTACTCGCCGAAGCCAAAATTGACATCGCAGGCAAAAATGCGGTGGTGATTGGTCGTAGCATCCTTGTCGGTAAACCTGTGGCGCTCATGTTGCTAGAAAAAAATGCCACCGTGACCATTGTGCATTCACGCACCAAAAATTTGGCAGAGATTACAAGCAAGGCTGACATCTTAATCGCAGCGATCGGTAGACCTGAAATGATTACTGCCGATATGGTCAAACCTGATGCAGTGGTAATTGATGTGGGAATTAACCGTGTCACTGATGATGCAGGTAAATCTCGGTTGGTAGGGGATGTGGACTATGCGGGTGTAAGTGCCGTTGCTTCGCATATCACCCCTGTTCCCGGTGGTGTGGGACCAATGACTGTGACGATGCTATTACACAATACTGTGTGTAGCTATCGCCGCAAATTTATACAATAAAGCCTAAAGCACTGTAGTATATACATTCTGGTACGTTTTTAAATACATTCCTAAATACATTTCCAAACCCTCAACTCCTGACACCAGATCATTGTCAAACCCATTGTCAAGTCATGCGTCCAACATCGTCCCAATCAGTAGCTTTCAATTTAGATAAGTATTTACGCGATCGCAAACAAGAGGTAGAAGCGGCCCTTGATGCCTCCATCGCCGTTACCTATCCCGAAAAAATTTATGAATCTATGCGTTACTCACTTATGGCTGGGGGGAAGCGCTTACGTCCGATTCTCTGTCTTGCAGCCTGTGAATTGCTAGGAGGAGAAATTGCGAGCGCGATGCCCACTGCCTGTGCGATGGAAATGGTACATACCATGTCCCTCATCCATGATGATTTGCCCGCCATGGACAATGATGACTTTCGTAGAGGTAGACCCACCAATCACAAGGTTTATGGCGATGACATTGCGATTTTAGCGGGGGACGCATTGCTCGCCTATGCCTTTGAATATATTGCAGAACAGACTCAAGGTGTACCTGCAGAAAGGATTTTAAAAGCGATCGCCAATCTTGGTCATGCTGTGGCAGCAACGGGGCTAGTCGGTGGTCAGGTGGTTGATCTCGAATGTGAAGGTAAGCAAGATGTAACTGCCGAAACCCTCACATTTATCCATATCCATAAGACCGCTGCTCTGTTGGAGTCCTGTGTGATCTGTGGGGCATTACTTGCTGGTGCAAATGATACTGACATCAATCGGCTCTCCACCTATGCTAATAACATTGGTTTAGCCTTCCAAATTATCGATGATATCCTCGATATTACAGCGACTTCTGAGCAACTTGGTAAGACCGCAGGCAAAGATTTAACTGCCCAAAAAGTTACTTATCCTAGCCTGTGGGGAATTGAAGCTTCTCAGCAAAAGGCTCAGGAACTAGTGGAGCAAGCTAAGGCTCAACTGGTTAGCTATGGTGATGCAGCTTTGCCATTGATGGCTTTGGCGGATTACATTACTGCTCGCAAAAATTAAATTCTCGCTTAAACTCTCTCTTGAACTACTTCCTGCAATTGATATGAACCTCCATCCTGTTGGCGAAATCCTTGATAACCACGTTCTGCTAATTGCGCTATGTTCTAGCCTAACTGCTCAAATTCTGAAGCTATTTATTGAGTTAGCTCAGTTTCGTAAGGTGAGATTTAAGGTGCTATTTGAAACAGGTGGTATGCCTAGCTCTCACTCAGCGTTAGTTTCGGCTCTAGCCACAGGTATTGGGCGCACTCAAGGATGGGATACGCCTCAATTTGCGATCGCAACCGTGTTTGCTTTTATCGTGATGTACGATGCCGCAGGTATCCGCCGCGCCGCAGGTAAGCAAGCTAAGGTTCTCAATCAAATCATGGTGGAAGTTTTTGAAGAAGAGCATGATCCACTCAAGGAACTGTTAGGACATACACCCGCTCAGGTTGTGGCTGGCTCAATTTTGGGAGTCTTGCTGATGTGGTGGTTTTTGTAAATTTGCCGTCTTGATTATTATTCTTTCGTTTTACTCGTTGAGATAATATGAATATCCACATTTTTGAGTAATCGTAAAATCCTTTGCGTCAGCGATCCCTTAAACAAAATCTGCCAGCGTGACTTTTGGCTTTCACCCATCACAATTTGGGTAATCCGATAGTTTTGAGCCGTTTCCACGATCGCTCTTAAAGCATTGCTATCTCGCACACGAATAAAAGTACCGTCAAACTCTTTACATAAACGTTCACAAGTCTCGATATGTAAGCTTTCAGCTTTGGTCAAAAAGCGATCGGGATCATCGACAAATAAGATATAAAGCTGGGCGTGCATATAATTAGCCAGTCTTGCCCCCCTGCGTAGCAACTGAAGGGAATTGGGATAAGTGGAAACGCAGACTAAAATCCTTTCGTGAATATTACAAACGAGGTTCGTTGCCGAACCTGACTGATCGTGAGCTTCTAGATCATCTTCGATATTGTCAGCAATTTCCCTTAGTGCTAGTTCTCTTAGAGCAATTAAATGGCGACGCTGAAAAAAGTTGTTTAGCGATTGATCGATTTTTTCAGGCGCGTAGATTTTACCTTCCCGTAACCGTTCCTGAAGGGTTTCAGGCGTAACATCAACCACCACCACTTCATCAGCATCTTCTAAAATGCGATCGGGGATGCGCTCGCGCACGATCACCCCTGTAATCTTGGCGACCGTATCATTTAAGCTCTCAATATGTTGAATATTTACAGTGGAATAGACATCAATTCCTGCTTCGAGTAGAACCTCTACATCCTGATAGCGCTTTTCGCGATCGGTATTGGGGACATTAGTATGGGCTAGTTCATCGACTAGAGCGAGTTGTGGTTGCCGCTTCAGGATTGCATCGGTATCCATTTCTGTGAGCGATACTGATTCCCAATTAATCTGTTGACGGGGAATTAGCTCTAAACCTTGAGCTTTTTCCGCAGTTTCAGCCCGATTGTGGGTTTCGAGTAAACCAATTACCACATCAATACCTTCAGCTTTTAAACGATGCCCTTCCTCCAGCATTCGATAGGTCTTGCCTACCCCCGGACTCATGCCAATGAATATCTTATGTTTGCCGCGCCGATGGGTTTTAATCATAAAGAATCTAAAGCCAAGTTAAGCTTTAAAACATTCACACCATCTTCACCAAATATACCGAGAAAACGGCGATCGCTATTTTGATCGATTAGCTGCTCGAGTTGGCTAGGTTCAAGTTTACGGACTTGAGCAATTCTGGTAATTTGCGCCTTTGCAGACTCAGGAGTGATGTGGGGGTCAAGACTAGAGCCAGAAGTATAGACCAAATCAGCAGTTGGAGAGATTCCTGATTGTTGGAGTTTAGATATATCCGTTTTAATTCTCTTTAGCAAGTCAGGATTGCTTGGCGCGAGATTGCTTGCACCTGAAACACCTGTTTTGAGAATATTCGCTGTATCTGCTTTCGGATCAGCGGTGCTGTAGTTGGTAGTACTGGGGCGGCTGTGGAAATAGCGATCGCTTGTAAATGGTTGTCCGATTAGAGACGAACCGATAACTTGCTCTTGAGCATTGCGGATGAGGCTACCATTGGCTTGATATGAGAGGAATGGCAACTGTGCGATCGCTAGCATTCCTAAAGGATAGATCACAGCAACGAGTACCCAAAGGACAATGGTGACGCGGATAGATTTAATGATTTCGTTCATAATTGGGGGATTGGTAATTGGGGATTGGTAATTGGCTTTTGGCTTTTAGCTTTTGGCTTTTAGCTTTTGGCTTTTTAAAGTTTGTTAGCTAACAGCTAATCGCTAACAGCTAACAACCCAAAACTAAAACTTCTCAGGCTGAAACATGACGACAAATAGATAAATTGAGAAGGCAAAGGTGACAATTCCTAGAAGTCCTAGAGCATAGGCTTGGAATTTAGTGAAGCTTTCGGCATTGGCGGCATAGACCGCAGGAGCAATGATGAGATTAAAGCAGATCGCTAGAAACAGATAGATAGGATATTTCTGTTTAAGAGAGTGTTGCCAGAGATCGCTAAGATCGTCTATGGGGAAGCTTGGAGAAATGTGGGAAGTAGTTTTTTTCATAGTTGTGGAGACATTTTTTGTATTAGGCAATTGGCAGGAGAATATCAATGAATTTGATGGCAATAAATGGAGCGATTACACCACCTAGCCCATACAGCAAAATGTTCCGCTGTAATAGCTGATCGGCAGTAAGAGGTCGGAATTTTACGCCTTTGAGCGCAAGGGGAATTAAGGCAGGAATAATTAAGGCATTGTAAATTAGAGCCGAGAGAATTGCCGATTGGGGACTTTTTAGACCCATTACATTTAGAGTGCCAATCCCTGCGGTGGCAAAGATGGTGGGGATGATCGCGAAGTATTTGGCGATATCATTGGCGATCGAGAAAGTGGTCAATGCGCCACGAGTGATCAGTAATTGTTTACCGATCGCTACAAGATCAATCAACTTAGTCGGATCGCTATCCAAGTCCACCATATTTGCAGCTTCTTTGGCAGCCTGTGTACCTGAGTTCATGGCAACACCGACATTTGCTTGGGCTAGGGCTGGTGCGTCATTGGTTCCATCACCTGTCATGGCAACTAGCTTGCCCTGAGACTGTTCTCGACGAATTACTTCGATCTTGTCTTCGGGTGTGGCTTCAGCGATGAAATCATCAACTCCCGCTTCTTCGGCAATCACCGAAGCTGTAATCTGGTTATCACCTGTGAGCATGATTGTGCGGACACCCATGCGTCGTAGTTGATCGAAACGTTCGCGCAGTCCTGATTTGACAATATCTTTGAGATAGATCACACCATAGAGATCGCCACCCTGACAGATTCCCAAAGGTGTGCCGCCCAGTCTTGAGACTTTCTCATAGGCTGCTTCAAATTCTTCTGGAACATTTCCAGAACGCGATCGCACAAAGCCACGAATCGCATCCACTGCGCCTTTACGAACTTCGATACTTTCGGGCAAATCCGTTCCACTCATGCGAGTTCGAGCTGAGAAATCTACTCCTTTAGCTTGGTTGCGATCAAATTTGACAACGGCTCCTGATTGTTCCGCGAGTTGAACTATGGAACGACCTTCTGGAGTTTCATCAAAAATGCTTGCAGCAAGAGCAACCGTGGCAACTTCCGCCAGAGTATGTCCATTCGCAGGGATAAATTCATCAGCGAGGCGATTGCCCAGCGTGATTGTGCCAGTTTTGTCTAACACCAGAGTATTGATATCACCGCAAGCCTCAACGGCGCGACCTGATGTGGCGATTACATTAAACTGAGCGACACGATCCATGCCTGCAATACCGATCGCGCTGAGCAATCCGCCAATCGTGGTAGGAATCAGGGCAACCAATAGAGAAACTAAAATTGCGATCGTGGTGGGTGTATTTACATAATTAGCGATCGGCGTAATTGTGGCGACGACAATTAAGAATACCTGAGTTAGCACCGTCAGCAGCACCGTCAATGCAATTTCATTCGGTGTTTTAGAGCGCTCGGCTCCTTCAACTAGGGCAATCATGCGATCGATGAACCCCTGTCCGGGGTCAGCCGAAATCTTGATTGTTAATTCATCGGAAACTACGCGCGTACCGCCTGTAACTGAACTGGAAATATCTGTACCAGCTTGCTTGAGAACGGGAGCCGATTCGCCTGTGATCGCGGACTCATCGACTGAGGCTAGTCCCCCAATCACCTCACCATCGGCAGGAATCATTTCCCCGATCGCTACTTTGATTAAGTCACCACGCCGCAATTCTGTAGAACTAGTTGGCTGAATTGTGCCATCGGGAAGCATTTTACGAGCGATCGTGTCCGATCGCGTTGTGCGTAATGAGTCGGCTTGCGCTTTACCTCGTCCCTCAGCGATCGCCTCAGCAAAGTTGGCAAATACTACCGTAAAGAAGAGAATTATCGTAATTGAGCCGTTGAGAATTCGCTCCTGAGTGGGGTCGCCTTTAACTGTTCCAAAGAGATTGGGATCGATTGTAACTAGCAAAGTCACAATTGTACCGACCCAAACCATAAACATGACAGGATTTCGCACCGCAATCTTGGGATTAAGTTTACGGAAAGCATCACGAACAGCACGTTGATAAAGTCCCACCATTGAGGCTTTGGGCGTATGTTTACGCGAGTCGCGAGTGCCGCTAGGCATCGATTTGGTTGAATTATTCATACGCCACCTCTAGCAATCAAAAAAGCTTCAGCTACTGAACCAAGAGCCAATACAGGAAAGAAAGTCAATGCACCCATAATTAAAATCACGCCTGCGGTAACGCTCGTAAAAAGAACAGTATCGGTACGCAATGTTCCTGTTGTCATCGCCACAGGTTGCTTACGCGATATGCCATCGGCTAACAGCAATAAAGCAATTAAAGGAATATAACGCCCACCCAACAAACTAACGGAAGTGCTGAGATTCCACCAGAGCGTATTATCCGCTAGTCCTTCAAATCCAGAGCCATTATTTGCGGCTGCCGAAGCATATTCATAAACCACCTGTGAGAGTCCATGAAATCCTGAATTGCTAATTCCAGCTAACTGATCAGGAAATGCTAAGGCGATCGCACTGGGAATGAGAATAAAAATAGGATGGATTAACAAAATCAAAAAACTCGTCAAAACCACTTCATTCTTCTCAATCTTGCGCCCTAGAAATTCGGGAGTTCGACCCACCATTAAGCCAGTCACAAATACTGCCAAAATCGAATAGGCAAATAGATAAGCAGTTCCCGTTCCTTGCCCACCCCATATAATTTGTAGAAACATATTCGATAAAGTTATAAAGCCGCCGCTTGGCATTAGGGAATCATGCATTGAGTTAACCGCACCAGTCATCGTTCCCGTTGTCGTCACCGTAAATAATGCCGATTGCGCCCAACCAAAGCGAACTTCTTTTCCTTCTAGATTGGGACTTTGCGAACCTAATACTGCATTTACTAAAGGATTGCCCTGATATTCGCCAATGGCAGCTACAGCAATAAAAATGACATAAAGAGTGAACACCATGCCAAATATCAGCCATGCTTGCTTGCGACTATTGGCAATTTCGCCATAGGCAAAAATCAACGCTGTAGGTATGGAAATCATTGTCAAAATCTGAATCAGATTTGTGAAGCCATTGGGATTCTCAAAGGGATGGGCAGAATTAGAACCAAAAAAACCACCGCCATTTTCGCCGAGTTGCTTAATGATCTCAAAATGCGCCACTGGACCGATCGCGATCGCCTGACTGATATTTGCATCTTCTAAAGTTGGAACAATTACAGGCGCTGACAAGGTTTCAGGAACACCTGCGGCGATAAAAATTATTGCTCCAACAATGCTAATTGGTAATAGGATTCTCGTAATCGCCTGAGTTAAATCTCTATAGAAATTACCAAGCGATCGCCCAGTTAAACCTCGAATAAAGGCGATCGCTACCGCAATTCCAGTTCCCGCCGAGGTGAAAAATAGAAATCCTAAACCTAGCATCTGGGTAAAGTAGCTAAGGGTAGTTTCACCAGAATAATGTTGTTGATTGGTATTGGTAATAAAGGAAATCGTCGTATGCAAAGCGAGATCCCAACTAGGAGCGCTCAAGCCTGTCGGATTTAGCGGTAAGGCTCCCTGAAACATGAGCATCAGGAATAGCATGATTGCCATTACTAAATTGCTATACAAAATCGAACGGGCATATTGCCAACCTGTCATTTGCGTTTGAGAATTAACTCCACTAAGAGTAAATATCAAACTCTCCAGTGGGTTCAAAGCTCTATCCAGTAAAGTCTTTTGTCCTAAGAAAACCCTTGCGATGTAGCGCCCAAAAATCGGGGCGATCGCTACAATCAGCACCAGCGTAATTCCTATCTGAATCCATCCTTGTAGCATGGAAATTTCTGCTTCCTTTTGAGTCGATGAAGTATCAAGCAATTGCTGTGATAGTCAAATCATCAACCTATTTCTCTACTCTGACAAGGTATATCTTTTTGTTTAGAATCCTTGTGCTTACTTAAGCATAGGTTTTAAACACTTTCGAGATTGCGCTGTTTAGATAGCGTTTAGATGGTGTTTAGTTAGCGATCGCCCCGCCATTTCATGGTTAAGTGCACAGGCGATCGCTAAATCTATATTTGACTTATTATATAAAATTTTATATAATTTACTAGTATTTTAGGTATATGTAATTCAAAACTATGTCGATCAAGTTTTACGAAAGTCCGTTTCATGCGATCGAGGAGCCTGAAGTCGCTAGTAAGTCAGTTTTGAAGGCTGACTTGACGATCATGATTCGAGACATAATTGAAAATAAAGGTTGGACTCAAAAGGAAGCGGCTGAAAGGTTAGCGGTTACTCAGCCGCGTGTATCTGATATTGTGAATGGAAAAATTGATAAATTTACTTTGGATATGCTTTTTTCAATGTTAGATAAGCTCGGATTTAGGACTGAGTTTACTTTTAGCAGTTTAGAAAGTGCTTCTATTAAAATCCAAACAAGAGGTTTAGCTAAAGTTGCTTAGTTGTTTTTTGATGATAGCCATCACTTGACTATAGTTGCTAAAATATCTACTAACTAAACTGGCTTTTAATCAAAATATAATTACTGGTAATAAAGACTATGAATAAAAGAAACAGCTATTTCTTTTTGCAAGCTGAAAAGAACTCATCTAATTCAGATTTCATAAATGAAGTTGAGGATTACGCAGAAACTCGCAAGAAACAATTCTACGTTATTGATAGACCTTTGGGTGATAGTAAATACTCTTATAAAGACACAAACCACTTAATAGTTTTAACGCCAAGTACCAAGATACTCTTGATTAACTTCGGTTCACCAAATAGTTCATTTGAAGAATTTTGTGAAGATTTCCTTGAAGATCTTGCCGCAATTGCAGATAAGTACAGATACAAAGATATTATCGGAAGGGCTAGATATTGGAAAGAGAATCTTATTGCAGAACATGATTATACGGATGAAATGCTTGATCTCGATATGTTTATTGCTGAGAATTCTGTTATAGATAGTAAGCAAAAGCGAAGCATTGAACTTCTAATATCTCTTTTAACTGGAAGCATCAATGATGTAGAGAAAGTAAAAGCAAATATCCCTGATAATATTCTTGATAAGATTAAACAAAAAATAGTCCTCTTTGATGGTGAACAGACACGCTTTATCTATACAAAACCAAACAAAAAAAGGATTTTGATTCAAGGACTTTCGGGAACTGGAAAGACGGAGCTATTACTTCATAAGCTTCGGGAGTTATACACATCAAGTAAAGAAAATAGAATTATTTTTACTTGTCACAATAAAATACTAGCCGACAAACTTCGTATTCGCATACCTGACTTCTTCGATTTTATGAAGGTTGAAGAGCAAATCCAATGGGAAAAAAGATTGTGGTGCGTTCATGCATGGGGATCTCACGCTCAAGCAAATTCAGGAACATACAGTTATATTTGTAAGTACTATGGGATAACGTTTCTGCCTTGGTCGAGAACTCAGCCATTTGATTACGTCTGTAAGCAAGCTATATCTCAGTTGACTGAGCATAAGTTAAGTGAATTTGGTTATGCCTTTGACTATATGTTAATTGATGAAAGTCAAGATTTTCCCGAATCATTCTTTGACCTATGCGAAATGGTAACAAAAAAATCTGTCTATATAGCTGGTGATATTTTTCAAAGTATTTTTGATGTCGTAATTATTTCAGATATTGACCCAGATTATCTTCTAAGTAAATGTTACAGAACAGATCCTAGAACACTTATGTTTGCTCATGCAATTGGGATGGGTCTATTTGAGTCTCCACCAATTAGATGGTTAGAAGAAAATGAGTGGACTGCCTGTGGCTATCTTGTTGATTATAATCAAGAACATACTCAGATCACATTAACTAGAGAGCCTTTGAGCAGATTTGAAGACCTTAAGCAAGAAGGGATTCCAAGTGTTTCAATTGTAAAAACTGGGGTAAGCGATAACGAAAATGAAGTTGTAGCCATAATCAGAATCTTAAATGAGATTAAACAATCTCATCCAACAGTATTACCAAGTGATATTGGAATCATCTTTATTAATTCAGGTTCGCAAACTTATGCAACAGCAGATTATTTAGAGCGTGCCATCCCAGAATCTCTTGGCTGGAAAGTTAATAAAGCCTACGAGACAAAACAAGCTTCACAGGATGCAATATTTATTAGTAATCGTAACAATGTCAAAGGGCTAGAGTTTCCGTTCGTTATTTGTGTAACAGGCAAAATCATGAGCGCTCTAAATTACCGAAACTCTCTTTACATGATGCTTACACGCTCATTTATTCAGTCATATTTGCTTGTTTCTGGTGAACTAAATGAGCCTAATCTTCTTCAATGTATTGAAGAATGTCTAGAGACTATAAATTCCAAGGGATTTCTTTCAGTCGATGTACCTTCTGATGATGAAAAGAAAAAGCTCCGTATGCGAATTAACTATAACGATACTAATCTCTCTTATATTGACTACATATACCAAGAGTTTGAGAAACAAAATGTACCCCAACCTTTACAAAAACGTCTGTATGAGACTGTTAAGCTTATGACTGGAGAAAATATTGACTACAACAAGTTTCCAATTGCAGATCTCATAATGGATCTCTACCAAAAGATGAACAAAGATGAACTAATTAGTACTTAGCATGAAGCGCCATAATTTTGATATTGGGAACTGGGAGCTAAGCAATTTCTTTTCACCTATTAGAGATAAGCGTGATGTTATTCTTCTTTTAATGAAGACAGTCAAGCTGATTAATTCAAAAGTACCCGTTGATCCGAACCGTAAGGGGGGCGAAATTACTCTGCTTGTCTCGAAAATGAGTAGGTTATTCTTTGAATCTGAGGCAAAAATATTTTCAATTCGCTTCCCATTTGTTATTAGAGAAAGTGAAGAAGACCTTTCTATTAGTTCAGTATATGTTGAGAATATAGACAGTACAGTGACTTCTAGCGTTATCTCGATATTCTCATCAGAATTTGATTTTCCAGATATCCTTGATTTTGCTGAGTATATTGATACCAATGCAAATACAGATAAGCAAATCTGGCATTTAGTTAGAGAGCTTCTTTTCTTTGAAGATGGCTATATAAGGTTTGATCATGATCCTAAAAATGCCAATGCTACATATCATCCATTGAACCATTTTGATGTCTTTTATACTGATCAATGCTCCTTTAAAGTTGGTACTCATAAGAAGCTATCAATTGAGGATATGATTGATGTATTAGATCGGGAAACACCATGTCGCTATCTTACTTAGGAGCAATCTCTAGGGAGGGAATAAGCGATTAATTAGAATAGAAATAATCCTTTAAAAAGATAGAACTAACTACAACTCAAAAAAATGGAAAAAGTAATCACCAAAACTAATATCAAACAACAAAATAGTGATTTTCAATATTGGCAGCAACAAACGCCCCAAAAGCGACTAGAAACCCTTGAACAAATTCGCCAAGAATACCATCAGTACAAATACAATGCTCAACCAAGATTTCAAAGAATTTATACAATTATTAAACGACAACCAAGTTAATTATTTAGTCATCGGCGGCTATGCCGTTGCCGTACATGGACATCCACGATATACCAAAGACATCGATATTTGGATAGAAATCAGCGAAGAGAACTCACAAAAAATAATTACTGCTTTAGCAGAATTTGGCTTTGGTAGCTTAGGACTGACTGCCCAAGACTTTCAAGAACCACATCAAATTATTCAACTCGGTTATCCTCCTAACCGAATTGACTTAATCACCAGTCCAGATGGCATTGACTTCCAAATCTGTTACGCATCTAAAATAGAAGTAATGCTTGACGATATAGCCGTTAAATTCATCGATCTTGATAACCTTAAAAAGAATAAATTAGCATCTGGCAGACTTCAAGATCTAGCAGACTTGGAGAATCTTCGCTAGAGGAGTAAATGAGCGCTATTTAATTAATTTTTGAGAAAGGCAAATGGTTGTGGGAAATTCGACATACATGGCTAAACAAGCATCACCTTGGCGATCGCCTACATTTTGGATGATTGTAGGATTGATTTGGGCGGTGATTGTTTTAGAATTCTCTACACCGCCAGACTATGTGATGGGTTATCTCTACATCAGTCCGATTCTGATCGCTAATTCCCAATTGAGCCGTCCTAGTACCTTTCTGTTCACACTTGCATCGGTGGTGTTGACGCTCATCAATATCTGGATTCCTTATCATCAGACAATTCAGGTTTCCATGATTGTCAATCGCTTGGTGACTATCTTAGCTCTAGTCGTGACCGCGATCCTCTGCGATCGCAATCGACAAACACAGCAAATTTTAGTGCAGCAACAAGCCAAACTTCAAGCGCAAGAGAAAATCATGAATGTGCGCGAAGACTTTGCCTCTACATTAGCTCATGATTTAAAAACTCCCTTACTTGGTGCGATCGAAACTCTCCAAGCTTTTGATCGTGAACAATTTGGAACTATTGATGCTAAACAAAAAACTGTGGTGAACATGATGATCCGTAGTCATCAGAATAGTTTGCAACTAGTGGAAACTCTCCTTGATGTCTATCGCTATGAAATAGAAGGCTTACAATTACAATTAGAACCAATTAATTTAGCCATTCTAGCGGAAGATGTGGCAACTTCACTTTTGAGTCTCTCTACCAGTCGTCGCGTTTATTTGAACCTACATTATGGAGAATCAGACTTTCGCAAATTCCTGTGGGTGAATGGTGATGCCTTCCAATTGCGGCGAGTTTTTACAAATTTACTGACCAATGCAATTAATCATTCTCCGCGAGGTGCAAAAGTAGAATTAGTGCTAGAAACCCAATCTTCGCACCAGATTGTCCAAGTAATTGATGTTGGTGCAGGGCTTAAGCCTGACGAGCAGCCGCACTTATTTGAGCGATTCTATCAAGGGCAGAGCGATCGCTTAGCTACTGGTTCTGGGCTAGGCTTGTACCTAACTCGCCAGATTATTGAAGCCCATGGCGGTACAATTTGGGCAGAAAATCGTATTCCCAATGGCGCAATCTTTGGATTTCGTCTGCCAGCTTTGCCCTATTCATCCCATAACATTACCTAAACGACCGCCACACCGAAGTTTATTCTAAAAAAATGACCTTAGATCACCTCAAAATCCTTTTAGTTGAAGACGACGAACTCTTTCGCCTCGGTCTACAGGTGCGCTTGCAACAGGAAACTAAAATTGCAGTTTTAGCAGAAGCAAATGATGGAGAAACAGCGATCGATCTTGCTAAACAGCAGCCCTTTGATCTCGTGCTTCTTGATATTGGTTTACCAGGGTTGGGTGGACTAGAAACTTGTCGCCAAATCAAGATCAATCATCCGAACTTACCAATTTTAGTACTCACTTCACGTAATGAGCGATCGCTTATTTCCCGTTTAGTCACCGCAGGCGCACAGGGTTACTGTCTTAAGGGAGTTGCTGCCGAGACGTTAATTCTGGCAATGCGATCGGTGATTGCTGGGGCTTCTTGGTGGGATGCTACTGCTACCGCTGAAATCCAGCATACTTTTCAAAATCAATCTTCTGAACTTACTTTAGATGATTCATCTGGAGCAAAAATTGATACTTTGACGCGAAGAGAAAAAGAGATTCTCGTTTTAATGTCTGAATACAAGACCAATCAAGAAATCGCGGAGATCCTTTATATTTCGTCAGGGACAGTAAGGGTGCATATTCATGCAATTTTGCATAAGTTAGGAGTAAGCGATCGCAAACAAGCGATCTCAATTTATTTCAATAATGGCTGCTAATTACCGCGCACTAGCATTATTAAAAAGCAACTTACTTTCTTTATCCCAATTACGATACATCCAGATTACGGTGTACCAGTTCATGTAAATACGGAATATTTCCATGGCGACTTCGGACTTGCCTTGATCGCATAGCCATGTTAACAAGGGCTTGAGAGTGCGATCATTGAGCGTGCCGCCAAGAGTCAAAATTCCCCATAGAGCTAAATGCAACCAAGTTTTTTGAATCATTAACTTCACTTCCCATGTGGGATGCTTCTGATAAAAGATAATGCTCATCCTGCCGCGTTGTTCTTCAAGATCTAGCAAGCGTGGCATTTTATCGATGGAGAACGGTGCATGGTAATGAAATGCGATCGCACCTGCACAGGTCACCCGCTTGAGTCCTAACTTTTTGACGCGCATCCCTAGCTCAAAGTCTTCCCAACCATACTGAAAGAAGCCCGTATCAAATTTTCCTGCTTCTATTAGCCATTTACGTGCGATCGCTAAATTGCAGGTATCAAATAGAGCCGCCGTAAAATATGGCACAGCCGATACAGGCTCAGAATCGGGAGCTTCAAGGTTACTAGTATCGATAATGCGTCCGTAACTATAAACTTTTTCGCCTTGGGCAAGAGCTGCAGTATGAGCTTGAAGATATTCAGGATTAACCGTAATGTCACTATCAACAAAGGCAATATATTTACCGATCGCAGAGTCGATGCCATAATTGCGAGCAGTGGCGGCAGCGGCATGGTCTTGAGTCAATAAGCGCAAATGGGGATAGCGATCGCAGTTAGACCGCAAAAATTCCACTGTACCATCCGATGAACCATCATCAATGACCAGAATTTCGTAGGGTTCAGTTATGGTTTGCTTTTCTAATGCTGCTAGACACTTTTGCAAAATAGGAAGACGGTTATAGGTTGGCACAACCACAGACCACAACATTTCCGACACAATCTTCTCCTAAATACTTTGCCGCCCGCTATCTTTTGAATTATAGCTGTAGCCAGTTATGTTATGACAAACCCAAAACCAAAAATAGAGTTGCAACGTGAAGCGTCGCAACTCTATTTTTGGTTTTGGATAAAATCACCAAAAAAGGGACGCTAATCGTCCCTTTTTGATGTTGTAAGAATAAATTATTCAACAACTTTTTCTTTGAATTGCTTACCAGCTGAAAATGCAGGAACGCGAGTAGCAGCAATGACCATTTTTTCGCCAGTGCGAGGGTTACGACCTTCACGCTCTTTGCGTTCACGCGCCTCGAAAGAACCGAAACCAACTAAAGTAACGCGATCATCTTCAGCTACAGCATCAACAATTGATTCGAGGGCAGCAGTAACGATCACTTCAATATTTTTCTTAGATACATTTACCTTTTCGGCGATCGCATCTACTAATTCACCTTTATTCACAGATGTAGCTCCTATGTGGCTTGAGATTAAGACTTGATTTTTTAGAGATTGCAGTCATTTAGACGGAATCAATACTACAGCACCTATGGCAGCCGTCAAGCGCTTTTGACAAAACTTTTGAAATTTGTGGCTCAGAGCAAAGCAATCAATAGGTATTTACTCTATTGCGATCGACTTTGATTAACGCACAGCCCTACTCATATACTCGCCCCAAACCTTTGCCGCAACTGCACTTGAGCCATTAGTCACTCCCTCATCATTACCCAGCCAGACGGCTGTCACCAAATTGCGACTTGGCACTGCACCAATAAACCAAAGGTCCCGTCCTTCATCGGTAGTTCCTGTCTTGCCGATCGCCGCTGCTTGAGGAATCGCGGCTGAACTGCCTGTGCCATTTTGGACGACACCACGCATTAACTCGACCATCGTATTTGCCACCCCTGCATCAATGACCTGACGGGGCTGGATAAAAGCATTGGCATCGAAAATAACCCGACAGGTTTTACGATCTTTCGGATTTTGACAATCGGCACTGTCAAGGATGCGGCGGATGGCGTGGGGTTTAATATACTTCCCCTCATTAACGACGGTGGCATAGGCTCCTGCCATTTCGAGGATCTTTACCTCATTGCCCCCCAATACCATATTGCTCGAAGGATCAAGATTGGCGGTGATCCCCAAGTTCTTAGCAGTCTTGATCACATTATTTAGCCCTGCACTTTCGGCAACTCTTACGGCTACAACGTTTTCAGATAGGGCAAAGCCCCGATACATATTGACTGCGCCACCACCACCACGGCAACCCACAATTCCCGATAGAGGGCTACAGGAAAAGGCAGTATTGGGAGATATACCTTGCTCTAGAGCCGAGGCATAGCTAAATAGCTTAAAGGTGGAACCTGGTTGACGTAATGCTTGGGAAGCACGGTTAAATTGGCTCGCCTTGTAATCAACGCCACCAGTCATCGATAACAATGCACCATCGCTGGAGTTGACAGTGACAATCGCACCTTGGCTAAATCCAAAGCTGCCACCATCACGATCTACCGCGTCGCGTAAAGCTTTGTCTGAGGCTTGTTGCATGGCTAGATCGAGATTGGTCTCGACGATTAGATTTCCCTCTCGCGCAAAGTTATCACCAAGAATTTCCTGTAACTCCTCAAAGACATAGCTGTAGTAATAGGGGGCAACTGAGCCTTGGAGGTTAGTTTTCGCCGCTTCGTTGAGAATTAAGACCGATCGCCTTGCCCGTTCTGCATCCTTGTCGGTGATCATGCCCAACTCTGCCATGCGGTTGAGAATGCGATCGCGATATTCGATCGCTAAATTTTTATTTCTAAAGGGATTAATCGTTTCAGGAGAGGGCAGTAACCCAACCAGAGTTGCAGCTTCAGAGAGTGTTAATTCTGAGGCTTCTTTATTAAAATAGAGTTTGGCGGCATCTTTAAATCCATATACCCCGTATCCTGTATAGGCTCGATTGAGATACAGGCGCATGATCTCATCTTTGTTGTAGGTAAAAGTGAGCTTAATGGCGGCGGCGGCTTCGCGCCATTTGCGTCCCGCCGAGTCATCTGTACCCACATAGGTTTTACCCAACAAGTTGCGCGATAACTGCTGCGTAATTGTGCTAGCCCCTTCTAGTCTTGTTCCCCGACTACTGACGTTGGTAACTAAGGCTCTGGCGACACCCACAGGGTCAACGCCAATATTCCAATAAAAGGAAGTATCTTCAGATGCAATAACTGCTTTGGGAATAAATTGCCCAAACTCAGCGAGGGTTGAGTATTCGGTGTGATTGGCGATATCTGTGGGATCAAGGCGCTTGATTCCATCTCCTGCAAACACTTCTACGGGGCCTTGTTGAGTGACGGGCAAGGGTTTGAGTGACGGCACGCGACTGAGTTCGTAGCCGATTGCCAATACAAATAAGCCTACGATCGACCCTACGCCTATGCCTGCATACTGCACATAGCGAACGTACCAAGGTGGCGGATCAATATAACGAATACTTGCCGCTTCGGCGAGTTCGGGGGGGCCAAGCGTAATTTTCATTTTGTGACGCATTGGCACGGATTTTAAGCGTTGTTTATCACGATAAATACCGTTGGTGGAGTCTTGGTCTTGGAGAATAAATTGTGCTTTTTTCTGAGTGCGATCGCGAACTAGTTGGGCATGAATTTGGCTAACGAGTGGTGTCTGCACGACAATATCGCATTTACCTGTATTGCGTCCTAGCACATAGCGATCGCCAACGAGGTCATAAATTTCGGGTTTATCTTTTTGCGATCGACGTACTTCTAGCTTGGGAACTCGCTCTTTGGGGTTGATCTTTAATACGCCATTAACCACCTGCGTCAGTTGATTGAGCTGGGTCATCAACTTGGATTTAGGCGGCTTGGGCTGCGATTGCGGTTGTGGTGGTTTTGACGATTTCATAGATGGCTAAGACGTATTTTTGGAGAGCGTGGTTTCCAGTAGTCAAGACAAAGATGATAGGATGGAAAAGTATAAATCTCAATGTAAAAGTAATTTATACAGAAAATAAGGGGTTAACTTATGCGAACAATCACCTTACAAATTGATGATAGCGTTAGCGACAAATTTCTATGGTTGCTTGACAGATTCTCGAGAGATGAGATTAAAATTTTAGACCAATCTGATTATGCCAGTGATGACGAGTATTTGAGGGGAATTGAGGGAATGGTTCAAAGTATCAAAGCCGCCCGTGCTGAACCCATTGAACAAGGTATAACCATAGATAATCTAGATTGGTAATGTACAAAGTAATTTTCATGACGCAAGCTCAAAAAGATGCTAAAAAGCTTGCTTCCAGTGGACTCAAAGCAAAAATCCTGCAACTTATCAAAATAATTGAAGAAAATCCATTAAAGTACCCACCAGACTATGAGTTATTGAAAGGAGATATGAAAGGGTTAATCAGTCGCCGTATCAATAAACAACATCGGGTAGTTTACGAAGTATTTGAATCAGAAAAATTGATCAAAATCTATCGAATGTGGTGTCATTATGAATAGTGATAGCCGACTTGCATCTAGCGATGTCATAAAATGGCAATATGGCTAGCAAGAAAAAAAGTGAATTAAAGGGCAATAAATCCCTTAAAAAGTCGTTCCGTAAATCCCTATCGATATTTCGCTATGGCATCAAGGCATTAGGTCTAGTCTGGACTACTAGCCGAGCATTAACCATTGCGATCGCAATTTTTACATTGGTAAATGGGTTGTTACCTGCGGCGATCGCCTATGTGGGCAAATTGATCGTCGATAGCGTCGTCTTAGCGGCGAATAGTAGCTTAATTAGCGATCGCAATTCAGCACTGAGCTATGTAGCGATCGAAGCAGTTTTAATTATGGGATTAGCGGCTTCGCAAAAGGGCTTAACCGTCTGTCAATCGTTGCTGCGGGTTTTATTAGGACAGCGCGTTAATGTCTTAATTTTAGAAAAAGCGCTCACCCTCGACCTTGCCCACTTTGAGGACTCCGAATTTTATGACAAGATGACACAGGCGCGATCGCAAGCCTCTAGTCGTCCCCTTGCCCTGATTAGCCGCACCTTTGGCTTAGGACAATCTGCCCTAACCCTGATTACCTTTAGTGGTTTATTATGGAACTTCTCAATTTGGGCGGTAATTGTGTTGGTATTAGCCGCGATTCCTTCCTTTATTGCCGAAACTCGATTTTCAGAACATGCGTTTCGATTGTTTCGCTGGCGCTCGCCTGAAACCCGCCAACAGCATTATCTAGAAACATTACTGGCAAGAGAAGACTATGCCAAGGAAGTCCAACTTTATCAATTGGGAGAAATGCTTTTAGAGCGCTATCGAAATATATTTGATCGGCTCTACGATGAAGATCGCAACCTCACCATCCAAAAGGGATTTTGGGGCTATTTATTGGGATTATTGAGTACGGGCGCATTTTACGCAGCCTATGCTTGGATTGTGATGGAGGCGATCGCAGGGCGTATTAGTCTTGGGGAAATGACCATGTATCTAGTCGTGTTCCGCCAAGGGCAAGCCACTTTTTCCGCCGCATTAACTTCCATTGGTGGCATGTATGAAGACAACCTCTATTTAGCCAATCTCTACGAATTCTTAGAACAGCCAATTCCCCAATCTCAGGGCAGGATGATTCAAGGAATTGCCCTAGAGGGAATTAGATTTGAGAATGTTTCCTTTTGCTATCCCGACAGCCAAGAACCAGTGTTAAAAGATATTTCTCTGCATCTCAAACATGGCGAAAAACTGGCAATTGTGGGCGAGAATGGTTCTGGTAAGACTACATTAATTAAGCTGTTAACTCGTCTCTATACGCCTAGTAGCGGTCGCATTCTCTTAGATGGCATTGATTTAAACGATTGGGATCTGGATACATTACGTCGCAGAATTGGAGTAATTTTTCAGAACTTTGTGCAGTATCAATTCACCGTCGGAGAGAATGTCGGAGTCGGTGATGTGGAACGCCTCAATGATGCTCAAGAATGGGACGTTGCATCGGAAAAAGGCATGGCAAAACCCTTTATCGAAAATATGCCCCTCAAATTTGGGACACAGTTAGGAAGATGGTTTAAGGGTGGTCAAGAGCTTTCGGGCGGTCAATGGCAAAAGATTGCGCTGTCACGAGCCTTTATGCGATCGCAAGCGGACATTCTCGTTCTCGATGAACCAACTGCGGCGATGGATGCCGAAGCAGAGATGAACATCTTCAATCATTTCCGTTCGCTCACTAAGGATCAGATGGTAGTGTTAATTTCCCATCGTTTTTCCACAGTCCGCATGGCAGATAAAATTGTGGTGATGGCAAATGGTCGAATTATCGAGCAGGGCAGTCATGAACAGTTATTGGCAGCAGATGGACGCTATGCCCATCTTTTTTCGCTGCAAGCAGCAGGTTATCGTTAATCTCCAAATCATAAAAACTTGATGTGGAGTCAATGGGGATCAATGAATTGCTCTTACTATGTTTTAAGTAATTCAGCATAAGTAACACTAAAACCTAGAGATTTGGGCTGCCCGCTACGCGGGCAGCCCAAACAAAATTGGTTTTTAGTTTTTAACTATGCTGAGCTACTAAGAAACTGCTGTATTAAAAAACAATGACTCAAGATTTTAATTGGAAAAAGCTGCAAAATGGCTCAGATATTCGTGGTGTGGCGATCGCAGGTGTTCCCAATGAAGAGGTTAACCTCACACCCATCGTTGCCAAAATTTTAGGTCAAGCCTTTACCACTTGGCTATCTCAGCAATTAAATAAACCCACCAGCGAACTATTAATCTCTGTGGGTCGGGATAGTCGGCTATCAGGCTCCGAACTAATGAAAGCAGTAATGACAGGGATTAATTCCCTTGGTACTCGCGTGTATGATTTTGCGATCGCATCCACACCTGCCATGTTTATGAGTACGATTACCGATGGCTTTAACTGCGATGGTGCGATTATGCTCACCGCCAGTCATTTACCCTTTAATCGCAATGGCTTAAAGTTTTTTACCGCGCAGGGTGGGCTAGAGAAAAAAGATATTACGGATATTCTCAATCTTGCTGAAAAAAATGAATTTGCGATCGCCGATGCTCAAGGAAATATCACTGAGCATGATTTTATCTCGATCTATGCTCAGCAATTTGTGGATAAGATTCGTGTTGCCGTCAACCATCCTGAAGATTATGCACAACCATTAAAGGGCTTAAAAATTATCGTTGATGCAGGTAATGGTGCTGGCGGATTCTATGCTAATAAAGTCTTAGAGCCTCTGGGTGCAGATATCACAGGCAGTCAATTTCTTGAACCCGATGGTACGTTTCCCAATCATGTTCCCAATCCTGAAGACAAAGTAGCGATGGCTTCCATTTGTGAAGCCGTAATTAAACATCAAGCGGATTTTGGAATTATTTTTGATACCGATGTTGACCGCAGTGCAGCAGTTGATCAATACGGTAAAGAGCTAAATCGTAATCGACTAATTGCTCTTATTTCTGCAATTGTTCTCAAAGAGCATCCCAAATCAACTATTGTCACTGATTCCATCACTTCCGATGGATTAGCCAAATTCATTGCCGAGGATTTGCAAGGTGTACATCATCGCTTCAAGCGTGGTTACAAGAATGTGATTAACGAGTCAATTCGACTGAACCATTCAGGGCAAGAGTCTTGGTTAGCGATCGAGACTTCAGGACATGGCGCAATGAAGGAAAATCATTTCCTTGATGATGGTGCTTATTTGGTAAGTAAACTCTTGATTGAATTAGCGAAGTCAAAACTGGCAGGAAAATCGCTCACGGATTTAATCATTAATTTGCAAGAACCGATGGAGAGTGAAGAGTTTCGGATCAAGATGCTAGTGGAAGATTTTAAAACTTTAGGCGAGAGTGTGATTAAAGATTTGCAAACCTTTGCCAATACTCAAACTGACTGGCAAATTGTCCCCAATAACTATGAGGGTATCCGCGTTTCCTGCACTTCTGACGATGAGAATGGTTGGTTTCTACTGAGGCTCTCATTACATGATCCTGTGATGCCTTTAAATATTGAATCAAATATTCAAGGTGGCGTTGATAAGATTGCGAATCGGTTATTCACTTTCTTGCAACCCATTGATGGCTTAGATCTTTCTACATTCCAGAAATAAAAGAAATAAAAAAGAAGCGGCACAATGTGCCGCTTCTTTTTTATAAAAGACTCGAGGAAAAGAGGCTAGCAATACATACCATACTGACCACCCACATCGGCGATCGCAACCAAGGCAAATCGAGAATATAAAACAAACTAAATAAAAACCTTGCGGCTAAAAATGCCAACACATAAAGAGAGGTTTTGTCAGAAGCAACATTGGTCACATAAGCCGTGAGTGCTGCTGCCGCAAATAGGGCAAAGACTTCAAAGGAGTTTTGATGCGCCCATGTGGCACGTTTGGCATAGTCGGGTAAGCGATCAAACATCGCTCTAGGCGCACTCATATCGATGCCAATGCTTACTCTTGCATAGGCAACTACCGCATAGGGCAAATAAATCAGCCCTGCTGCGATCGCAATTCCATAGAGCAGTACCTGTGAAGGCGGAATAGGTAAATTCATCGTTGATTAAATTAAGATTGACTTAATAAAGTTAATTTTTGTTAACTTTAATCCTACATGCTAATGTTTTCTGAAAGCACTGCTTTGCGATCTTTACAACCCATGACCTCACTCCAATTTACGATTCATCCTGCCACCATTAGCGATGTCCCTGCTATATTTTCCCTAATTGAGTCACTTGCCGATTACGAAAAACTGTCAGATCAGCTCACAGGTAGCATTGAGGCTTTACAAGTCGATTTATTTGGCGATCAGCCTTGCATTGAAGCGATTGTTGCAGAAGTAGAATCCTCTCAGGTTGTCGGATTTGCCTTGTTTTTTACGAGCTATTCCACATTCTTAACCCGCCGTGGCATTTATTTAGAAGATCTGTTTGTCTTGTCGGAATATCGCGGCATGGGGATCGGCAAAGCCTTGATTGCGAAACTAGCTCAAATTGCCATAGATCGCCAATATGGACGATTTGAGTGGTCAGTTTTAGATTGGAATGAACCTGCGATCGCATTTTATAGACGCATGGGTGCAGAAGTGCTTCGCGATTGGCGTATCTGCCGAGTTATGGGTGAGGCCCTCACCAATATGGCAATGAATCTCAAAACTGAGAATAAATCTGAAGCACAGGAAGAAATCCTTTGCCCCCATTGTCTGCGGACTGCTAGCAATGGCATCAAGTGCCAAGGTATTTGTGTGGCAGATAGTGGCTATTGATCGCCATATAGCTGTTCAGCAAAACCTAAAAGAGAGGTGCGGCGCTTCACGCCGCACCTCTCTTTTAGGTTTTGGTTTTATCCTAACTTAACTGGCTGTAGCTATATTAATTAACAACAACCTCATTGCGATCGCGATCTTGCCAAGGAGTTTCGGCAAAGAGCGGATTAAATGACTTAGGCAATCCCCATTTATTTACAAGAACTTGTAATACGCGCTCTTGCGATCGGTGAAAAGCATCAATATCCCCCTCACCACGATTGACGATCGCAAACCAAATTGCTCCATGCTCTTGGGTTTGGACAATACCTGACAACGCACTCACATCCGAGAGCGTCCCCGTTTTCACAATTGCACCTTTCGTAATTTTGCGACCCTCAATCGTGCCACAGTCACAATTGCCAAGGGGATATAAATCGGCAAGGGTCAGCCCTTCCAATTGAGCGCGATTATGGATTTCCATCAAAATCGCCACACTCGCACGAGGGGAAATTTGATTAGCTTGACCCAAGCCTGAGCCATTAATTAATTGAATTTCTGAAATGGGCATACCCGTAGCACTAGCGGCGATTTGTGCCACCTGTCTTCCTCCGCCCAATTGAGCCGCAAGCATCTCAGACATCGCATTATTACTAAACGTATTCATTCGTTTGAGCAATTGCCACAGCGGTAATGAGGAATGCTGAATCACTAATTTACTAGTAGAATCATTGGCGATCGCGAGGTTACGGACTATTCTCGTATCACCCGAAATCATTACCTGTGGCTTGGGTGTTCCTATGGGCATGGCAGCATATTGTTGACTCACTTCGCCTTCCCATTGGCTACTATCAAGGGCAACACGCAATAGATCCGCAGATTTCTGTAAATCAGTTTCAAAGTTCATCGCAAAGTTACCAGTGACGATGAGATTCCCGCTAACGCGCTTAATGCCTAGCTGATTGAGTTTATTACCGAGGGCGATCGCTTCTTCCCAAACAAATAAGGGGTCGCCACCACCTTCAATAATCAAATCCCCTGCGAGAGTGTCCCCCGTCAATTTACCCGTTGTCCTGATTTTGGTAATAAAGCGATGATTTGAACCCCATGTTTGCAGAGAGGCAAGTGTCGTCGCATTTTTTGTGAGCGAGGCAGATGGTAAGGCTCGATCGGATAGACGACCTGCGGCGATAGTCCCATCATTGGACTGAATCCATACCCCCTGATTGGGATTAGTTAGCCCTGCTTTCTGGAGATCGGCGAGCATTGCCTCAATTGCTTGTTTGGCGACAGGGTTGGCTTGGGTGACATCTGCTGCAAAAACAGGGCGATTTGCATAGCTCATCACCGCACGGGGAACTGCCCCCACCTCGCGCCCATCGAGTACCTGAGTCGAAACCGATAGCAACAGAGCGCCCACAAAACTCCATGTTGTCATACACAAACTCACAACTAAAAATAAACTAGCAATAAATATGCCTTCAAGCACAATCATTCTAGTCAAACATGGCGCTTTCCAGTTGTTGCAAGGCAATCTCTAGATCATCATTAACGATCGTAATGTCAAACTCAGAGGCGGCGGCTATTTCCAATTCGGCATGATGCAATCGTTTGACAATTTGTTCATCACTGTCGGTACTGCGATCTCGAAGTCGACTCTCTAACACAAGCATCGAAGGTGGGGCAATAAAAATTCGCTTGGCACTGGGAAATGATTGCGCCACTTGTCGCGCCCCTGCCAGTTCAATTTCTAAAAGGACAATTCGCCCTAGAGCAATTGCCTGATCAATCGCCTGTCGTGGTGTACCGTAAAGATTCCCAGCATATTCTGCCCATTCTAGAAACTCGCCATCATCGCGTTTCTGCTCAAATTCGGCACGGCTCCAAAAAAAATATTCCCGACCATGCTCTTCTCCAGTACGCGGCAATCGGGTGGTTGCCGAGATTGAAAAGAGAATGCGATCGGGATAGCGTTCTAGTAGTTTTTGGAGGAGAGTTCCTTTGCCAACTCCGCTGGGGCCAGTGACAACGATTAATCTGCCTTCTGATTGACCTTCACTCAACGTTTTGTAAATTCCTGTGAAATTGATAGCGCTTTACTTAGGATTCAAATTATATTTTAAAATCCTTGTAAAGCAAGGATTTTAAAAATCTGGTTAGTCAGGTGGTTAGTCAGCAGCACCTTCTTTACTGATCACAAAACGATTCGCAACAGTCTCAGGTTGGATTGCCGATAAAACTACATGACTAGAATCGGTGACAATTACAGCTCTGGTACGTCTGCCATAAGTGGCATCTACTAACTTGCCATGTTCGCGGGCATCGCTAATGATGCGCTTGATTGGTGCAGATTCGGGGCTAACAATTGCCACAACTCGGTTTGCGGAAACAATATTGCCAAAGCCAATGTTGATGAGCTTAATATCCATAATTTTATCGATCTAGAATCGACTTAGAGGTGATGTAGCTTCATTTTTTCAAGCATTATCTCATTAATGCGGAATCTCCAACTATTTGCGATATATTTCGTCACGTAACACTTTTTCTATCGAAGTTTGTGCTGTTCAATACGCAGTTGGCGCAGATTTTTGCACTTGTTTAGACTGGTATAAGCAAAAGAAAAGGGACGCTCTGTGTCCCTTTTCTTTTGGATGTCTAGAGATTTAGATATTGGATGACTGTGTTCACATCTTTATCGCCACGACCAGAGCAGTTAATGATAATGCGTTGATCGGGAGTGAGCTGTGGACAGAGCGTTTCGAGATAGGCGATCGCATGGGATGTTTCTAATGCAGGAATAATTCCTTCCAAGCGAGATAGACGTTGGAATGCATCTAGAGCCTCTTGGTCAGTCACGCTGTAATATTCAGCACGACCAAGATCCTTGAGATAGCTATGCTCAGGGCCAACACCAGGATAATCGAGGCCAGCGCTGATCGAGTGGGCTTCTTGGACTTGTCCTTGGTTGTCTTGCAATAGATAGCTCATTGCACCATGGAGTACGCCAACACGTCCAAGGGTCAGGGTTGCGGCGTGGAATTCGGTATTTGTGCCTTTACCTGCGGCTTCGACACCAATCAAACGCACGGTTGGTTCATCCACAAATTCATGAAATAGCCCCATCGCATTGGAGCCACCACCAACACAAGCCAACAAAATATCGGGTAGTCCGCCCCACTTTTCTTGACTTTGACGACGGCTCTCTTTGCCGATCACAGCATGGAAGTCACGCACAATCATTGGGTAGGGATGGGGGCCAGCCACAGATCCAAGAATGTAATGGGTATCGACAACATTGGTTACCCAGTCACGAATTGCTTCGGAAGTGGCATCCTTGAGAGTGCCAGTGCCAGCTTCAACGGGACGGACTTCTGCTCCCATTAATTTCATGCGGAATACATTGAGGGATTGCCGCTCCATATCCTGCACACCCATGTAGATCACACATTGCAAGCCGAATCGGGCGCAAACTGTGGCGGTGGCGACACCATGCTGTCCTGCGCCTGTTTCCGCAATTACGCGCTTTTTTCCCATGCGGATGGCAAGGAGAACTTGAGCGAGGGCATTGTTGATTTTATGTGCGCCAGTGTGATTCAGATCTTCACGTTTGAGATAAATTTGAGCAGTGCCGTAGTGCTGCGTTAGTCTTTCAGCAAAATAGAGTGGGCTAGGTCTGCCGACATAATCGCGTAAATATCCATCGAGTTCGCGATTAAAGTCGGGATCATTTTTGTAATGATAAAAAGCCGTTTCTAGCTCAGTGAGAGCACTCATTAGGGTTTCGGGGACATATTTGCCACCAAAGATCCCGAAACGTCCGAGGGCATCGGGACGATTGCTGGTTGATGCAGTATTTGGGGCAGTGGGTTGGGGAGCGATTGGCGTTGTGGTCATTGCGGTGAGTCTTGGTTGGAGCCTAGTTGGCAATACTTGTTGTCTTCTTGCTAGGATAACAAAATGAAGGGTTTTCCGATCATTGATCGTTTTCCACCTTTCAGTGTCCCTAAACCAGTTAAGCGCTATGGGTAACTCATTTTCACAATCAAATACTTTGAGTCGTCGCTATGAGTTACCAACTTGCTTGCTAGAGGTCTGGACTGAGCGCTCGCCTTTGTCCGATTGGCAATCGCAGGTGGTGGCGCAAAATCTGCATTTTCGATTGCAATTAGCCCATGGTCGCAAGGTCATTAAGGGCAACCAGCAACAAATTTTGAACTTGATTGAGGCGATTACTGCTTACTGCGATCGCTGGCTAGCTCAAGATGAGTTGGTGAGTCTCAATCATGATATTAATATCCCCAAACTGCCCAAACTCAGACTTTCAACGCTACAACTATTTGATTTATACGAAAGTCTAGAGCTTTGCGCCAATGAGTTTGTGATTTTGCCTAGTCTGGTGCTAGAGGTGCGCCGCCTCAGTCCTAATTGGCTCAAGGTTGTGGCAGGTGCGATCGCAATTATTGGTTTGAGCATTGGCGCAATTCGGCTAGTCTCCCGTGAGCAACCCAGTTGGCAAATGGCGGTGACTCCTGCCGCCTCGGAGCAACCCCTTGGGCAACCCCTTGAGTCAATTCCTCCAGTTGCAGTTTTAGAACCCAACATAGCTGCAAAATCTGAGTCAAAATCTGCCCCGAAGGCAGAAATTAAAACAGGAAGACAAGAAGTATCTCCCAGCGCGGCACAGCCTAATTTTGCGATCGCACCGATTACTCCAGCTACTCCAGCAGCACCGACTCCCTATCGACTTGAGCAATCACCATCAGCGACCCAAGATCTGGATGCTAAAAATAATGCGGCTCAAAACAATCAAGTTGCGTTAGCTACTCCTGATTTGAGTCGAGGACGTGAATCTACGGCGGACTCGTCAGCTTTGCCTTCGGTTGCAACCAGTGCCACAAAGCCGAGTCCATCATCGAGCATTGTAGGAACTATCGCTAATGACAAACTCCAAATGGATAGAACGATTGCCCTAGAATCTGCGCCATCTGCTCCTGCCGCCATTAATCCATCTTCGAGAATGGCAAGTCCCTCAACCCTTGGGGCTAGTGGTAATGCACCAAATAATCAGGTAGCACTCACCACAAATATCAAAGTTTTACAAATCCAGTCGGCATTGCCCAATGAAGTCAATACAGCCTTAGTTAAATATCTCCAAGAACAACGCTTTACGACGATCGCAGGAGTGGTTGCCCTTGATTTGGTGGCGACCAATGATCGAATTAGTCAGATTGAAATTGATCGCCAAGTGACTACGCTAGAAGATAAAACTGCGATCGCAAAGTTAGAAAAGTTATTACAGCAATGGCGTTCACCTCAAGCAGTTACAGGCAAAATTCGCCTAGTCTTACAGTTTTCATAGATGAAATATATGTTTTAAAATGGGAAAATAAATTCTCAATCATGAATAATTTACCTAATCAGGAAGGCGATTCCGAGCGTATCGAGTCTAGCAGTGTCAATATTCGTGAAATGAATATTGACGATATTGCACCAATTTTTCACTTAGGTGAACAATTATTTACGAGTGACCTATACCCCTATCTATACCGCACATGGGATGAGTGGGAGGTGATCGGTATGTATAACACCGATTCAGAATATTGCTTAGTCGCAGAAATTGATGATCAGTTAGCGGGTTTTGTCCTTGGCACAATCATCAACAAAGCTTCATGGAAATATGGTTACATCACTTGGCTAGGTGTTAGCCCCAACTTTCAGCGCCGAGGCATTGCTGATCGCCTTGTTGATAAAATCATTGAGCGGATGATTGAAGACAATGTTCGCTTGATGCTTGTTGATACTGATCCTGCGAATACTCCAGCAATTAATTTCTTTAACCGTAAAGGGTTTGGCAATGCTAGAGAACATGTATTTTTATCGCTCAATTTAGCCAAGCATGAATATTACGGCAGACTAATCAATTACGAACGCGATAAGGCTGAGCGTAACCGCCCAAAGCTACGGAAACGCACCTGATTTGGCTAGCAAATATAACTATAAGAGAAGACGAGTGGCGGCACGAAGTTCAGTCACTCGTCTTAAATATCTAACAAATGAGGGTTGGTTCCGCAACTAAATATCTTAGTGCTGTCTGGCAATCCTTCTGAATCTGGGCTTTGAGAAAATCAAGTGAGTCAAATTTCTGCTCAGGACGAATAAATTGAACTAGGTTGACGCTTAGTTCTTGACCATACAAGTCTCCTTGCCAGTTAAACAAATGTACTTCTACAGAACGCTGAGTACCATCTACTGTTGGTCGCAGACCAATATTCATCACCCCGAAAGCTGGTGCTGAGGCATTGCCTTGGTTAACCTGTACTTGGACAGCATAGACTCCATCACGGGGTAAGCATTTTTGAGGTGGCAGTTCTAGATTTGCAGTGGGGAATCCAATCGTGCGCCCCAGTTGCTTACCGCGGATGACCTTACCAACCAAATTGTATGGACGACCCAACAGGGCATTGGCTAGGTCAATTTCGCCTTGGGCTAGTGCTGTGCGAATGTTAGAACTACTAATCCTGACAGGTGCTTGATCGGTAATACCCACATTCATTTTTTGTTCAGGAATAACTGTGAGCCGCTCGCCCCAAATATTTTTTAGATCGTTAACATTGCCTTGTCTTTTTCGCCCAAAATGAAAATCAAAACCAACACTGATTAACTGGACTTGCATGGAGTCAATCAGTATTTTTTGCATAAAATCGGCGGCACTTAGCTTCGCAAGCTCTGCATCGAAGGGCAGCAACACTAATTGCTCGACACCAAGAGATTCTAATAAAGCCACTTTTTCATCGAAGGGGGCAAGTAGCGATCGCAATTTACCGCTAAAAAATTCTTGGGGATGGGGCGAAAAGGAAACAACGGTACTCGTTAGCCTTGGATTGCGATCGCCTAGAGATTGAGGCAAAATCGGCGCGATCACATGGCGATGTCCTACATGTACGCCATCAAAGTTTCCGAGGGCGATCGCAGTAGGACGAGAAATTTGGGTTGGGTCAAAAATTACTCTCACGCTTAACATTTTGACACAATAGAACCAAAAAATTGTAGTCATGCAATGTAATTGCAGTTACTTTTTGTGGTGGCGCAAAGCTACCGTAGCGTCAGACAAACTGTTCAGAAGTTTTGCAATGTGAGTGTGATGGGTAGTGGTGAATAATTATTGGAGAAAATAGAGGACGATCGCCCAGACACCATTTATTCGTTTTTTTATGAATGTCGGCACTGGACAGTTAAAGTGTGATCAACGTATTTGCGCCTTTTTTGTCGGAATGAAATGGGCATTTCAGCGCTTATCCTCGATTAGCTGACCAGTGCCCCAGCGATCGCCTAGCTAGTGTGGTTAAAATAAAATCATGCTATCAACAGTTTATGAAAGAAATTCGATTTAGCGAACACGCTCGATTAAAAATAAATGTTTTAGCAAGTCGTGGCGTAATTATCGATCTCGATTTTGTTACTGAAACAGTGCGATCGCCAGATAAATTAGAAACTGGAGAAGAAGATAAACTGATAGCGCAACAAACTCTAGACCCAAGTTTAGTGCTTCGAGTTGTTTATCGAGATTTTGGCTCATTCATTTTAATTATCACCCTTTATCCTGGTAGGAGATCTAGATATGAAAAAGATTAGCTATAGCAAAGATGTTGATGCGCTCTTGATTGAAATCTCTAATGATGCGATCGCCTATGCAGAAGAAGATGGTCAAGTGATTTTGCATTATTCACCAGACGATAAGCTGGTTCTAGTTGAAATTCTGGATTTTCGTCGCTTTATGTCTAAGGATTCTGTAGCTGCTATGTTAGCTGCTTAATGATTGTGTTGGAGATTAATTGTGAGAAAAACAAACGGCAATCGCCTATCCATCCCATAAACAGCGATTGTCTATTCAATCACCAGATTAACAACTCAGATCAGTAAGTCTCACAAGTAGTAAAAGCGATCGCAATTTCCTCCATTACCCTTAACTCTTCCCAAATATCTTAGGCTAATGAGAAAACGTCAATAGCGATCGCTCTAACTGGTTTTGCTTGGCTGTGAAGCATTAGGCGAATTTGTTCTGTTGTTTGGCGGCTAAAGGTTTGTTCTCCGCATTGACTGCAAACTTTTGTGGGAATATGCTCGACTAAAACGGGTTTGCCTGAAATATAGAAAATTTCATCAATCAGTTCGTTGTGAATTTCATTTGAGCCGCATACATGATATTTATTCATTTTATTTTCTCCCTGTAAATTGAATCCATTGATTAGGATCTACCTTTCATAATGGAATTTACAACTAAATAATTGTCAGAGCATCTTCATTAATCCTATAAACCAAGCGATGCTCATCAGTAATTCTCCTTGACCAACATCCCTTTAACTCATATTTAAGCGGCTCAGGTTTACCAATACCACTAAAAGGATTGCGTAAGATGTCATCAATCAAGCCAACAATTTTGCCGTAAACTTTCTTATCTTCCTTTGCCCAGTTATTAAAATCCTGAAACGCTTGCGGCTCAAATACTATATTTCTCATGCCATTCTTCAGCCGAGAACGTTACCAATCCTTCACCCTTTTCTACATTGGCGATCGCTTCTAATAATCTTTTGGCATTAGCAGCATTGGAGAGCAAATACTCCGTTTCGTCTTGATGATCAACCAATAAAATCACCTCAACTTTTGTACCTTCTATTAACTCTGGAGTATAAAGTTCAATTTTGCCATCTTTGCCCACAGTTCCTATTTGCTTAATTGCTGTTACCATTGGCTTCACCTATCCATAGTATTTGCATTATAACGGAAAATGCTTGGATTTACATGAAATTTTAGTCTTGTGTATCACATGGTAAATCTCGTAAGTAGTAAAAGCGATCGCAATTTCCGCCAGCACCCTTATCTCTTCCCAAATATCCCGCCAATGGCGAAGAAAGCTCGATTAAAATTTCTTTAGTGGAATCAAGACTAACGTTAGCACCTTGTTTTCTAGCGTTGTAATGAGTCCGAATTTCGATTGGGCTAGGATATTCAGAGTCTGCATCTTGAAGTTCCTTAACTGTTTGAACAATCCGAGATCGTATTTTAATTTTGCCTTCAACTTTCTGGATATACTCATCAATCTTGTCGTCAATTTGCCCTGCTTGCAAATAATCTTTGAGTTCAAATAGATTGATCGCACCATCATATTTAGCTTTGAGTTCAACGAGTTTTTGTAATGTCATAGCTTTGATAATGCTTACTTTCCATTCGTGAGCGGCTGTAATTACATCTTTGCTGACTTTACCAGCACCAACAATTAGTTTCTTAGATTCTAAAAATCTTTCTCTACCTAATCTCATACCTCCAAGCTTAAGTAATTCTTCAGTTGTGCGACTAGGAACACTTTTCCCTGCTTTGCATTCTCCTGTTAATGGATAAGGCTTTGAACAAAATAAATCTAATCCCCCTGCGCCTCCTTTGTGAGCCTCATCAATTGTAAAACCTAGAAATTCTAAGCTTTGTTTTGCGATATTTTCAAAATCTGTACCTGCTTGCCAGTTATTTCTACCTGTATCCGTCTCAATACTGCGATCGCCATACTTAGAGATATCTTCTATCCAGCTTAGATCTTTGATATTGAGCCAAGTTTTTTTTGTCTCTTTTGTTTTATCTTCATCATTATTATTTAGAAATTCTTCTTTGAGTTGCAAAAAAATTTCATTTTGATCAATGATTGTGTCTTCACTTTCTAAAGTAAACTCTGGCACAATAGTTAGCTCTAGCTCTTTTGTCTCATTTATAAGTTTATTAAAATCATGATCACTAATCACAGAAAACAGTTCATTGATATTAACTATTTCTGACAAAGGTATAAAATTACCTGTGGATTGATATACAACTTGTAATGAATTAGGTAATTTATAAGTTCGCAATGATGTCAGGAAAATATTTTTGCGCTTCTGGAAAATTTCGGTAATTTCTTCTATTGATATACCTATTAAATTTGACAATCTTGGTATTGAGAAATCTTCACCAATAGCTTTGCAATCTGTACACTCTGCCCAGTAATCAATATCTATAAAATCTAATTCTTGAGATTGTATATCTGGATAGAGTGCAAAACAACGATTAGTTACAACAAACGTCTTAGATAAGCAGTTGATAGATTTACCATTCACCAGTAGCTCTAAGTTTTTCTGTGGTAATCTTAGAGCGTTATTAATAGATACCATGCTAATTTCCTACAATAGAAATATATTTGATCATCTTAGAAAACTCTCTAGATCAATACTGCTATCATCAGTAATATCTAAAAATACAGGACTTTCTTCGATTTTTGGCTTGTCTTCTGGGGAGTCAGATTCAATGTCTTCGGCAGTAATTACACTAGATGGATCGCTCAAAATCTCTCTAATCAATGGATTATTAAAGGCAATTCCAGAGTTTGTAATGTACTCTAAAACATCAGTTTGATTGACTCCATAAGTCTCATATTTATCATAGACAAACAGAATAGCTAAAAGTGGTTCAATTTCCTCATTTTTCAAATGAACATATTCTCCTCCCATATCATTAACTAACCAGCCTAAATAAGTAAGTGCTTCCCATTTCTTCTTGAATTGTCGCTCTGGTGAACGAATCAAACAACCTCTTGTTAGGTTAAAAGTTTCATACGAAACCAAGCGCCACAGTTTCGCCCATACAGTACCGCCATGAGTTTGCTGGACTACGCCTACACCGATCCGTTGTTCTACTCCATCTTCAACAGCAATAATTCTAAATTGCAGAGCGCCTTTGTTTTCAGCTAGTGGTCTAACTTTATCTTCAACATCTGTAATCAGAACATTTTCAACTGTCTGTCCCTTTAGTGTTGTTAGACTTAGATAGATTGCCTTAGCGATCAGATCACTGTCATCCAGCCAGTCTTTCTCTTTGTCATTTTCAAGAATAGATTTTTCACGCTCATAGGCTTTCTGTAATACCTCTTGAGGGTCAATAACTACATCAGATATAACAAAATTGTCACGACACCATTTTAATAGTTGTCTGATGGTTGGTCTTTCATTGCCCAAAGATCTTAATTTCTCTTCTTCAAAAGGAAATACAGGAGTTGGAGGGACAAGGTTATGAGACTGATAAAAATCCTGAAGCCAGAGAGCAACAATCCTAACAACAGTTTCACCATCCGCATACTTTAGTTCAATAGGTTCTTTATATTTTGAAGATAGCCTATCGCTTATTCCAATTAAAGACGCTCCCTTAAACAGGTCTCGCAAAACAGCAGGAGGTATTACAGATAAAATAACTACTCCTTTCGTTACATCAGACTGTTCGATAGCATCAAACAAATCTTTGACTAATCCTCCGACAACTTGCGACTTAAAATAGCCAGACTCATTGACTTCTAACCCTTCTAGCTCATCAAAACAGACCATAATAGGATTGTAGTCCGAAGCAAGACTAATAATTTGTAAAGAAGCACTTAGCGCATCTGCTTCTAGGAGTTTAATTTCCTTGGTTGAGTTGGGTAGTCCTAATTCTTTTGCTTTTGCGTCAGCCAACTCTTTACCTGCAAGCCATCTAATCGCAAAAGGTGCGTGGGCAGAACTTCCCAATGTCCATAGAATTGCTCTAACAATGTCAGGATCGCTTACTTTTGGCTTTACGTTGAGAATTGCATTGGTAAGTCTATCAATCAGATCATGATTTCTTCCCAGTGCTTGAGGAACCCTCTTGACCAGATCCAATGCTGTATTCTGTTGAGCAACAACTTGGTTAACCATTGCCGCCGCTAATTCCTGCCATTGGGTAACGCCATGACCATTAGACTGCTTAAAACTGTCTGCTAGAATCTGGCGAAATTGATAATGAATCAGGTTTAAATCACCATACTTGTTAGCGTAAACAAAAAAAGCTTTGTTTTCTGCTTGTAATCCTCGGCGAATTCGTCTAATTAAATGACTTTTACCAACGCCAATTTCAGCACTAAAGGCAAGAGATGTTACTTTAGGCTTACCAGAACGAACTTGCTCAATTGTCTCAAATACGGCATCCGAAGCATGGGCATTTAAAGTCGTCAGATCGGGAAAACTACCATTCCAAATATCTTGCCCTGTGATGATTGGTGGTACGTCGAATGGATTATTTTTCTTGATGAGCGCATTAAGTTCCTCAAGAGATGACGCTGTAGACATTACAAACCTCTTTAAATTATTTTTTATTTGGCTACATTAGCCCAGAGCAATATTCATTTACAAAAGTTTGGCGTAGTAACGCAAACCGCCGAGTTCGGTCGTGATCGAGTCTTCTTCCTTGTCTGGCGTGAGGTCTGTAACTAAACCAGTTACAAGTTGCAAAATTTCATTTGATTGCATTTCTAGCATCCAGTCGTTAAACTGAGTACGAGTGACGCGCTCACCGATCGCCCGTCTAATCCGATAAATAGGGACAAGATTATCAAAGTTGTAATCACGGTTAAGTTGATCGTAAGTTTCTAAAGCCACAACCTTAAACTCATCGTAAGACAAGATCTTCGGCGCAGACTCAACATCCGCAACCTCACCCGAATTTTGCTGAAACCATCGCAAAGCTGCATTAGCCAAACGACTGCTGACTAACGTTGCCCCTTGAAAACTAAAATCAGGCGATCGCAACCCATCAGCCAAACTTTGCAAACCCGCATCCGTCAGTGAATACTTAGTAGACGCAGTGATCGCCCCACCATCGATCAAAGCTTGCAAAGCATTTTTATACTCAGCTTTCTTGACATCCTTATCCTTACCACTAAAAGACGGTAAGACCTTGCCCTTATTCACCATGCCCTGACCTGCCCCCAAATCCCATAGATTTAGAAGCAAACGAATCTCAATATTGTTAATAGACATCTTGAATATACTCTTGATTGATTTTTAGGGCTATTCCCCAGAAATTTGTAAAATTTGCCGCAACATGAAACCTAAAACGCCACACCTACTATTTTTAGGATAATACTTTTATGTCCTTTTTTCTAAATTTTCTAAGGATTAAAAGCTTTTAAAATAAGTATAAACTCACGAAATTAATAAATTAGTTGATGTGATAATGAATCCTACAACTTGCAATCTTGTAATCTGATAGAGAAGTAATTATGCTGGATTTACAGAAATTGATGGGACAGATGCAAGGCATGTCTGAACAATTGCAAAGAGAAGCCCAGCAATTGACCGTCAAACTCGATCGCGCTGAAACTGTTTTCCAGCAAGCTACCGTCAACCAAGCCAAACTTTGTCAACATAGCCAACAGTTTCGCGATCGCAAAATTTTTAATTGTGCCGAACCCGTCGAGCATCTGTCGCAAAGACAGGAAATCATACCCATAACTACACCACATATTGTCGTCGCTACCGATGGTTCACAAATTGCACCGAGCCGCCATGAAATTGCCTATTGCTATTTAATTAATATTGGTAGAGTCGCGATTTTCTACAATTCGGGAATCTATCCCTTACTCGATCATCTTCCTGAAGTATTTTATAAAACTGAAGATCTCTATAAGGCTCGACAATGGGGCATCCAGACTGAGCAATGGATGACTTTGCGGCGGACAGTTGCCGAAAATGTGGCGCTGGTAAATCTAGCAATCGAAACACGATCGCGATCACCTTTACCAATGCTCGCCTTTAGCGATGGGGCATTAATTCATTGGGAACTTGATGATATTCCTGCCGAAGCGCGATCGCAATTGTTGCCAGACATCATCGCTGCATGGGACAACTTGAAATCGCAACGAATTCCCCTTGCAGGCTATATCAGCGCCCCCCGTGCGACGGAAGCAACTAATTTTTTGCGATTACAACTTTGCCCCTTTGAGCAACCTGATTGCGTGACCTATTGCGCGGCTAATCCCTTAGATGTTGCGCCTTGTAGCCAACTTCAGCCTTTGCGCGATGGCGCATTGTGGCAGCGTTTATTAAAAGTGGGCGAGTGCAGTCCGCTTTGGCAAAGTCAAGCGCGGATTTTGCAAGAATATGGAGAACATCATATTTATTTTTGTTATCTCCATGTCGGTACAGAAATAGCAAGAGTGGAGATGCCTGCTTGGACAGCCCTAGATGCAGGATTGCGATCGCAAGCTTTACAGATCATCCTCGCACAGGTACAAAAAGGCTATGGCTATCCTGTCGCCTTAGCAGAAGCCCATAATCAAGCGGTGGTAACAAGTAGCGATCGGCGGCGCTTTTTTGCGATCTTGGAACAACAAATGGTGAAGTCTGGGTTACGCAATGTGACGACTTCCTATAAGGAGTCACGGAAGCGTAGTAGCATTGCTTAAGTAGTTCAAAATCAAAATCGGAGCTTGCGCTAATTACTAGTGTTTAGCACAAGTTTCAGAGCAGATTCAGAGGCTTGTAATCATGAATAGTAAGCAGACTTCTAGTACACGTAACATTGCTTTAGTCGGTTCTTATCTGAGCGGGAAAACGACACTTTTAGAAAGTCTTCTCTTCGTAACCAAGACTATCTCTCGCAAGGGTAAAGTAACCGATAAAAACACAGTGGGGGATAGTTCCACCGAAGCTCGCGATCGCAGTATGAGTGTGGAGGTAAATGTTGCCAGCATCGATTATGAAGGAATTCACTTCAATTTGATTGATTGCCCTGGTTCGGTGGAATTTCTCCAAGAAACCTATCATGCACTGATGGGGGTGGATTTGGCGATTGTGGTCTGTGAACCAAATGGAGATCGCGTCAATACAATTGCCCCATTACTAAAATTCCTTGACGACTGGAAAATTCCCCACCTGATTTTTATCAACAAAATGGATCGGCTGACTGGGGATACCAACCATGCCCAAGCTTTGCGATCGCAATTGGCAGCTCTCAAAACCGTCTCTAGTCGTCCCCTTGTCGCCCAACAATATCCGATTAGCTCTGGCAACGACTTGATTGGTTTTATTGACCTCGTAACCGAGCAAGCCTATCAATATCACGTCAATGCTGCTCCCGATGCGATCGCCTTATCCGAGGAACTGGCAGCACAGGAACAGGTGGAACGGGAAGCCATGCTAGAAACCATTGCCGATTTTGATGATCATCTCTTAGAAGAATTGCTGACGGAAATTAAGCCTTCCCAAGCAGAAGTGCTTGCCGATTTGCAAAAGGAACTGAGCGAAGACCAGATTGTACCAGTCTTTTTTGGGGTTGCTGAGCAAGATTTTGGGGTGCGTCCATTGCTCAAAGCCTTGGTGATCGAATCTCCTCAACCTGAAGCCACAATCGCCCACCGTCAGCAACTTGCTAGTTATGTACCCACTGATGCTGCTGCGCCTGTCGCCCAAGTCCTGAAGACTTACTACACACCACAGGGTGGCAAGCTCTCACTGGTACGTCTGTGGCTCGGCAAGCTCACCGATGGCACGGTACTGAATGGTAGTCGTATTGGCGGCTTGTATCGACTCATGGGTGGGCAACAGCAGCCCATCACCAGCGCCGAGGCGGGCGATATTGTGGCAGTTGCGCGATTGGAAGGTGCAAAAACTGGCGATACCTTGACCACAGGACAAAATATTGAGCCACTTGCGATCGCAAATTCCCTAGAGCCAGTATTTGCTTGGGCAATTGCTGCCGAAAAGCGTAATGACGAAGTGAAACTCAGCAACGTTCTCAACAAGCTCTGTGAAGAAGATCCTGCCCTGCGGTGGGAGCAACGCACGGAAACCCATGAAATTGTGCTCTTGGGACAGGGCGAAATCCATTTACAAGTTGCCCTTGATCGAATGCGGCGCAAATATAACTTACCAATTAGCCAACATGCACCCCAAATTCTCTACAAAGAAACTATCCGCAAATCCACCAATTCCCACGGTCGCTATAAGCACCAATCGGGCGGACATGGACAGTTTGGGGATGTTTATCTCGATATTCAACCATTGCCAAGGGGTGAAGGCTTTAAATTTGCGGAAACGATTGTTGGTGGCGTTGTGCCACGCCAATATATTGCGGGTGTCGAGACAGGTGTCCGCGAATATTTGCATAAAGGCATCTTAGGGTTTCCCATTGTCGATATTGCGGTCACTTTGACTAATGGTTCCTATCATTCCGTTGATAGCTCTGAGCAAGCTTTTAAACAGGCGGCAAGACTGGCGATGCAAGAGGGTATGGCTACCTGTGAGCCAATTCTCCTTGAACCGATCAATCTTGTAGAAATTTCGATTCCCACAGAATATACATCCAGTGCCTTGCGTTTGGTAAGCGGTCGGCGCGGACAGATTCTCGGCTATGAGTCCAAAGCTGGCTGGCAACGTTGGGATAAGGTTTCGGCATATATTCCTGAAATGGAGATGCAGAGTTTAATCCTCGAATTGCGATCGCAAACCATGGGTGTGGGCTTCTTCAGTAAAACCTTTGATCGCTTGCAGGAAGTTCCCGAAAAATTAGTCAGTCAGGTTGTTTCCGCCAGCTAAATAGCTTGTACCGTCCGTCTAGCTGACGGTACAAGCTATTTAGCTACTAGGTTGCAATTCTTCCATTGCTTCCATGACATGGGTTGCATACATCAAGGCTGGCCCTCCACCCATAAACACCGCTACTCCTAAGACTTCGATAATTTCTTCTTTCGTTGCCCCTGCCTTCAGCGCAGAATTGGTATGAAAACCGATGCAGTCATCACAATGGATTGCCACTGCGATCGCAAGGGCAATGAGTTCTTTAGTTTTGCCATCAATCACACCATCGGTAGATGAAGCTTTGCTGAGAGCATAGAAGTTTTTCATTACTTCTGGTAAAGCGCTAGAGAGCTTGCCAGTTTGGTTACGCACTCGCTTCATTTGATCGGTATAAGAAGTCTTGGCAATAGATTCAGACATAACACACCTCTCATTGAATCCTATGACTTGATGACTTGCAGATTCTATCTATAACCTTATTGTCTTCTAAATTGCCTCTAAACGTCAGATTATCAAGATGTGTGACATTAATTATTTTCGTTTGTAAATGTGGAGTAGTCTAAGGATGAGCCTATACATATTTAAGCTCTATTAACTTCATAAACTTACACAAATAGCTTTTCAGTAATTTAGCTACTAATCTTATACAGATAGGCTTAACACCCTAACGTCCCTTATCTGTTAAGGGCATGAGTGGAATGTTTTTTGTGTAAGAACCCATTTAAGAATTACTTTATCTATAAATTCTGATTATCTATAGGTGCGAGTTTTCTATTTTTGCTCGGAGGTGAACTGAGTATGGACTGGAAACCCATTCACAAGCCCCAATCAGCAGGATCTACGCCGCCCAACTTGTCAGACTACGATACAGTGCGGCGTGATTTTTCTTGGGAAACGATCGCGAAGGAATTAACAGGTGCAAGCGATCTCCGTGGACTCCATCGAAATATTAATATTGCCGATATTGCGATCGAGCATCATGCCACAGAAGCTATAGCCCATCGCATTGCCCTGCGTTTTATTGATAAGGATTGGACAATTAGCGACTTTACCTATGGCGACCTGAAGGCGCACAGTAATCGCTTTGCTAATGTTTTGCAAGGCTTAGGTGTGACCAAAGGCGATCGCGTATTTGTCTTGGCAGGAAGGATTCCTGCGTTGTACATCGCCGCTCTTGGTGCATTGAAGAATGGCAGCGTTTTTTGTCCACTGTTTTCAGCCTTTGGTCCCGAACCAATTTATCAACGCATGGATCGCGGTGATGCCAAGGTGCTGATCACCACCAAATTACTTTACAAACAAAAAGTCGAGTCTTTGCGATCGCGATTACCCAAGTTGCAATACATTTTGTTAGCTGATGCGGAAGAAGATGTTGATGATGGCTTGCTGTCATTACCAAAACTGATGCAATCCGCATCGACGGAATTTCGCACCGTCGTGACAGAACCAGAAGACATGGCATTGCTACACTTTACCAGTGGCACAACGGGAATGCCGAAGGGGGCAATCCATGTGCATCAAGCGGTCTATATGCACTATATGACTGCTAAATATGTCCTCGATCTGCACCCCAATGATATCTATTGGTGTACTGCCGATCCAGGGTGGGTGACGGGAACTTCCTATGGCATTATCGCGCCGTTGACCCACGGCATCACCAGCATCATTGATGAAGCAGAATTTGATGCCGATCGCTGGTATAAAATTTTGGAAACCCAAAAAGTGACGGTCTGGTATACCGCTCCGACTGCGATTCGGCGCTTGATGCGAATGGATATGGAACCACGTCAACAGTATGACTTGAGCCATCTCCGTCTCGTTTGTAGCGTTGGTGAGCCGCTCAATCCTGAAGCTGTAGTCTGGGGTCAAGAAAAACTAGGTTTACCAATTCACGATAATTGGTGGCAAACGGAAACAGGCGGCATTGCGATCGCAAATTACGCGGTAATGGATATTCGCCCTGGTTCGATGGGTCGTCCTTTGCCAGGAATGGAAGCAGCCATCGTGCGGCGACATGAAGATGGCACGATGGAAATCATCGATAAACCGAATATTGATGGCGATCTTGCCTTGCGAACTGGATGGCCGTCGATGTTTCGGGGCTACCTCCATGATGATGCTCGCTATCGTAAGTGCTTTGTCAGTGACGTTCTGAATGATTCTGTAAGCGAAGCTACGGGTGACTGGTATATCACAGGTGACTTAGCGATGCGTGATGAGGATGGCTACTTCTGGTTTGTCGGACGTGAAGATGACATCATCAAAACCTCTGGACATATGGTTGGTCCTTTTGAAGTAGAAAGTGCTTTGATGGAACATCCTGCCGTTGCAGAAGCAGGAGTAATTGGGAAACCAAATCCCACAATTGGCGAATTGGTAAAAGCCTTTGTATCCCTAAAACCTAGCTATCAACCCAGTGAAACCTTAAAGCTTGATTTAATCGGGTTTGCCCGTAAAAAACTTGGCTCGGCGATCGCACCCAAAGAGATTGAATTTCAAGACAACTTGCCAAAAACCCGCAGTGGCAAGATCATGCGGCGCTTGCTCAAAGCCCGTGAGTTGGGCTTACCTGAAGGCGATTTATCGACATTGGAGACAAACTAATGAAGAGTAAAAATGCTGTGGAGCCGCCTGTGGCAAAGGCTCCCATAATTGATCCCGATCAGAGTCAGCATTTACGCGATCTGCTCCAGCAAATGTTGCGGATTCGGCGCTTTGAAGATCGCTGTGCTGAACTGTATAGCGCCATGAAAATTCGTGGTTTTATGCATCTCTACAACGGTGAAGAGGCGGTTGCTGTCGGTGTGATCCAAGCTTTAAAACCAGAGGATGCAATTATCGCCACCTATCGCGAACATGGACAGGCTTTGGCGCGAGGAGTATCCATGAATGCGGTGATGGCGGAAATGTTTGGCAAACTGGAAGGCTGCTGTCGTGGTCGTGGCGGATCGATGCATCTATTCGATCAGGCTAGCCGCTTCTATGGTGGTAATGCGATCGTCGCCAGTGCCTTGCCCATTGCCGTTGGTCTTGCCTTAGCCGATAAAAAGATGGGTAGAAACCAAGTTACCTGTTGCTTTTTTGGTGATGGAGCCGCCGCCGAAGGTGAATTCCATGAAGCCCTGAATTTAGCCGCCCTGTGGCAAGTTCCTATTCTATTTATTTGCGAAAACAACCAGTACGCTATGGGTACGGCGATTAGATTTTCGCACTCCGTGAATAACTTTCCCGAAAAAGCCCGTAGCTATGGCATCGATAGCCAATCGGTCGATGGTATGGATGTATTAGCAGTGGAAGCGGCGGCTCAAAAGGCGGTGGCGGCAGTGCGCGAAGGAGTCAAACCATTTTTCTTAGAATGCGTTACCTATCGCTTCCGCGCCCATTCTATGTTTGATGCTGAGCTATATCGTGATAAAGCTGAAGTGGAACAATGGCGACAACGCTGCCCGATCGCAAATCTCACCCAAAAACTGCAAGCTCAAGGGTTACTAAGTGATGCTGACCTCACAGCCATGCAAGAAGCCATCGATCGCGAAATTGAAACTGCGATCGCCTTTGCCGAAGCTGGTACTTGGGAACCCGTTGAGGACTTGACCCGCTTTGTTTATTCCGAATCGAGCGATCGGCAGGAGGTTTCAGTATGAACGCATTTACGGATATGTTTATGGAAACAGAACCCAAGGTCAATCCTGAAGCTCCCAAAACCATACATATCACCTATCGGGAAGCCGTACGTGAAGCGATGCGTGACGCAATGCGTAAGGATGAACGGGTATTCCTCATGGGTGAAGATGTGGGGCGCTATGGTGGTGCTTTTGGCGTGAGTAAAGGATTGCTGCAAGAATTTGGTTGCGATCGCATTATCGATACCCCCCTATGCGAATCAGGATTTACAGGTGCAGGGATTGGTGTAGCACTAGGCGGAATGCGTCCGATTGTGGAAATCATGACCGTGAACTTTAGTTTGCTCGCCGCCGACCAAATTCTCAACACTGCTGCTACTTATTTGCATATGTCAGGCGGCATGTTAAATGTGCCACTGGTAATCCGCATGGGTACGGGCGGCGGTAAGCAACTAGCCGCCCAACATTCCCACAGTTTGGAATGTTGGTATGCCCATATCCCCGGCATTAAAGTCCTCGTCCCTGCGGTGTTAGAAGATGCTAGAGGAATGCTCTGGACAGCTCTGCAAGATCCCGATCCTGTGCTGATATTTGAGAATACTTTGCTCTACAACATGGAAGGCGAAATTGCCGCCGATGCAGGAGCCGTGGACATCGATCGCGCTTGTGTACGTCGGGTTGGTCGTGATATCACCTTGATTACCTACAGCATGAGTCTATTTAAAGCCTTAGAAGCCGCCGAAACCCTTGCTCAAGAAGGTATTGACGCAGAGGTGATCGACTTGCGAACTTTGCGCCCCCTCGACGATGCCACAATTGTTGCTTCGATCGCTAAAACCCATCGCGCTCTGCTCGTAGATGAAGGTTGGCGCAGTGGCAGTATCTCGGCAGAAATTAGCGCAAGGATTATGGAACAGGCTTTTTATGAACTCGATGCGCCCGTTGAGCGTATTTGTGCGGTAGAAGTGCCAATTCCCTATGCCCATCACTTAGAGCAAGCGGCTCTGCCCCAAGTTGAAACGATTGTCAAAACTGTACGCAAAATGGTGAGTAAACATGGCTGATTTTTGTATGCCTAGTCTGGGCGCAGATATGCGAACAGGAACGCTAGTGGATTGGAAAGTCAAGCAAGGCGATCGCCTCAAACGTGGCGACATCATCGCTGATGTGGAAACCGACAAAGGGATTATGGAGATTGAAATCTTCATGGATGGCGTGGTTGAAGAGTTATTGCTAGAGACAGGGACAAAGGTTCCTGTGGGAACGGTGATGGCAAAAATCCACACTGAAGAGACTGTCAAAAATGAGGTTGTACCAGTCACTTCTTCAGCACCTTCTATACCTGCACCAAAAGAAATCTCTCAAGAGGTTTCTCAATCAACACCTGCACCTGCGATCGCAAAATCCGAACGTCTGCGCGTCTCTCCGCTTGCACGAAAACTAGCTACTGAATTGGGAGTTGACCTCACGACGGTCAAAGGTACTGGTGCTGATGGCGCAATTGAGAAAGCCGACATCGAACGGGCGGCGACTTTGCAAAAACAACCCGTATCTGCACCATCGCCAACTGTTATGCCGCCTGCCGAGAAACCTGCTGCTAAATCCACTTCTACCAGCGATTTTCAATCAGGAATGCGGCGAGCGATCGCGGCGGCGATGTCCTTAGCAAATCGGGATATCCCCCATTACTATTTGGAAACTCGCATCGATATGAGCCATCCCTTGCAATGGCTAGAAGCAGAAAATCAACGGCGATCGATTAAGGATCGGATTTTGCCCGTAGTCTTGTTGATTAAAGCCGTAGCCAAGTCCCTAGTGGATGTTCCTGAACTCAATGGCTATTGGGTCGATGATCATCTGCAAGTGCAGGAAGGTATTCATATTGGTTTTGCGATTTCCCTCCGTCAAGGTGGATTAGTCACCCCAGCGATCCACCACGCCGATCTAAAAAATCTTGACGAACTGATGACCGCGATGCGCGACCTGATCGCCCGCACCCGTAGCGGTCATCTCCGCAGTTCTGAGCTATCCGATGCCACGATTACACTTACCAATCTCGGTGATATCGGCGTAGAGAAAGTCTATGGTGTCATCTATCCGCCACAAGTGGCAATTATTGGTTTCGGCAAGATAGCGGAACAACCTTGGGCAGAGCATGGCATGGTCGGCGCTCGTCCTGTCGTGACTGCAACGATCGCAGGCGATCACCGTGCCACCGATGGCATGGTTGGCGCGAAGTTTCTACAAGCTTTAAATGCTCATTTGCAAGCAGTGGAAGCACTGTAATTAACTAGAAAATAATAAGAGGTGATTTCTCTATGACTATTACTAGCGAACTCCAAATTAAAGAAACCATCGGTAATCTATTGGGCAATATTGCGCCAGAAGCCGATCTCGATAGCCTTGGTGAGGACGAAGATATCCGCACCACTTTAGGCATTGATTCCTTTGATTTTCTAAACTTGTTAATTGGCCTCAGTGAGGCATTTAGCATCGAAATCCCCGAAGCTGACTACGGTAAATTGATTTCCCTAAAAGACATGATTAGTTATATTCAACGCAAATTGATTTAAGGTTGAAGTCGTTCTATTTTTGGCAGTTATGCTAATATATTAGTGGAGTCGTAGTAAACTTCTTTCACCATCAACCGTAGTAGTGATACTCCTTCTAAAGAGTAGAGCTAGACCACAATCTGGTAAAGAGACCGATGAGAGAAAATCGCTAACTTCTCCATTCCGAGTTCGCTTTAGATTGATCAATGGAGGTTATTCTGAAAAATCAAAACGACGGTTAAAGGACTATGTTCAGAGAGCATAGTCCTTTAATTTGTTTGAGCGCAAATCGCTGTAGACCGTGATTAGACCGCAACAGGGGAAAGTAATTCCGCAACTCGATAAGCAGATGCAATCGCACCCTCATGTAAACCATCACCAAGATAAGCCCCTGCATGATAGGTTTTGTTTTCACCATTAGTCTTTACAACTTCATCACGGTATCGAAAAGCAGCCGTAGTATAGAGCGGTGTATGATGTGCCTGTTTATGAATTAGTCGTTCTTTGGCAATTAAATCTTCCAGTTGAAATGAAAGAAAATAATGCTCTGGAGCTGTAAATCCACAAAGATCATTTAAGTAACTGTTGTATCCCCACTGATGATCGGTTTGGAAAAAGTCAAATTCGGAAGGATTATGAATGTCATGGCGATCATAAATGGATGAATCACAATGCACAATCGTATGCATATGATTCGCTTGCCATGCCGAAAACCGTCTGACCTCCGCTTCGGTGGGATCGCTCAGTAGCGCCAAGACCTGATCGGGTGGTGTCGCAAATACGACGCGATCAAATTTCTGTACTTGATCTTGCGATCGCAAAATACTGACACCATCATGACTGCGGGAAATCGATTGGATATCAGCATTTAGGACAACTTCGCCCTGAAAACGTTGGAGCATCTTCTCAATATAAGAATAAACGCCACCTTCCACCCTAAGCCACTTGACGGCAATATAATCGCGCAACATTGGCATAGCTAGTTCGGCAGGAAAATCGTCAATCAGCTCAAAGGGCATGGAATAGCTGTACATAGTCAATAGTTTCAGCCAAATATTACTGATGCTGTGATTGTGAACATACTTTGACATCGGCTGATCATAAAAGTCTTCCATCTCGGCAAATCTGGCTTCTAACCACAATCCCACGGAACTTGCATGAACTAGATCAAATCGGAGATATTCCAATAATTTTTGAAAACCCTGATAATTTTTATCAATGGTCGCGCCCGACAAAAAACGACTGCCATCCTTAGGAAATAGAGCTGAACCAACATTAATCGGTTTTAGCTCAACGCCTAGCTCCTGCATCAGTTTCACAAAGCTGTGAAATACGGTGGGAAACTCTAAAACACCACATTCCAACATGCGATCGCAATTCGATAAATTTGGCTGCACATTTTTGGTTAAGGTGCGAATGTGACCGCCCAACATCGGTTGTCGTTCAAAGACTGTGACCTGATGTTGTTGCTGATCGAGCAAGTAAGCGGTAGTCATACCGCTTGCACCACCACCGATGACCGCGATTTTCATAGCTAGACTCCAAATTACTTGTTTTTGAGATTACTTCCTCCGCTATGCGGAGGAAGTAAAGTATTAAGCTGTTAAAATTGCATCGCCCGATAATCTCTGATACAGCAGCGCTCCTGTCCAAAAGGTGGGCGCAAATCCGGGATAACCCGATGATGCATTACAGAAATAGAAATTCTTAAGCGAAGTTTCATGATTTAACCGCCCCAAACCCATATTGCGAGGCGTGAGACTAGAGCCGTAGGAATTACCTTGGGGACAACCACAAAAACGCTCATTAGTAGTGGGGCTACCCGTGACATGAAAGACCAGATGTTTCCTGAAATCAGGGATATATTGCTTCTCGACGACATCCACAATCGAATCAAAAATTTCCTGTTTCTTCTGATTGTAGGCTTTGCGATCGCGATTCAGTAATTGCTGAAAGTAGCCATAATTGGCAACGGTCAAAAATTCTACAATCTGGCAATCCTCTGGACAGTCGCCACCCACTTCCGTCAATAAAGTTGGTGTGGTAATCGCAAAGCTAGGATTAGAGAAGTCATGATGTTCATACATCTGCGTAAAGGACTCATTTAAACTCTCATGCCCCGAATGGAAAACATTCCAATTTCCAAATCCGTAGTTTCGCAGATCCAGATCTTTGACCACACAGTAAGCCATGTAGTTCGATGGCGAATAGTCATAATTGAGCTTTTGACGCACCGACTTCGAGAACTTTTCCTCACCTATCATTTTGGCGGCTTTTTTGGGGTCAATATTGCAGATGACATTCTTACCTGTAAATTCTTGACCTTCATGAGTGACGAGATTCATCGCCTCCACACCCGTAACACTGCGATCGCAAACCTTAAAACTAATCACCTCATGATTCAGCAACACTCGTCCACCGTGGGATTCAATCACCTTAACCAGTGAATTAATCACATGCTCAAAATGCTGTGTCGGATAAAATGCCCCCGACTGATAGCCCTTAAAAAGCGCGACCCAAGCATAGAAAGACAGTTGATTCGGAGGCAGTAAAAAATCTGGCCATTGCAGCGCCAACAGCGTTTGGGCAGCCTGTGGCAGTTGAAATTTATCAAATACATCTTGCAGCGTACTATTGAGATACTGAATTGCGCACAGCACTTCACGGGCATGTTTAAGCAGTTGCATCGGTCTCACAGGTGGCGCAAGATTTTTAAGACCAATGCTCGTCTTCTCCACTTCATGCACAAAACCACGAATGCGATCGCCAGCCTCTGGAAACAATTTAATCAATCGCTGAATCAATTCCTCAGGCTCAGACGGAATATCTAGGGCATAGCCCTCCATCCGCATATGATCAAAGCCATGAGGGTCATATCGCTCAAAGGTTACCTCTTGGTCTAGCCCCAATTTCTGGAGTACCCGATTTACCGTCTGACCTTCGCCACAATCCCAAACATAGTGAAATTGAGCATTGAAAGTATATTTCTTTGCCAGTGTAAAAGTATGCCCAAATCCACCAGGATGCTCATGGGCTTCTAGCATTTGCACACGCTTACCAGAATTTGCCATCAAAGCCCCAAAAACCAGCGCTGATAAGCCACTGCCGACAATCAAGTAATCGTAATCCGATCTCATATCCGATCTCATAACGAACTCCTTGCACTTCAGTTATTTTCTCGTAGCAATCTCCATAGTCTATAGCGAAGATTTTGTTGTGATCGCCGTTGGCAATTTCTTCACAACAACAAAACCCAAATTTTAAGAAGTCATTGCTGGTGACTGTGTATACCCCAGTGGCTTCTGACAGCTAATGGAAATCTCTGGATATCACTACAATAACTTTTACATTTCTTTATCACAAAGCTCACAAAATGTAACAAAATATAAACAAATCAATTTCAAATTATTGCATTTACTGCCCAAAATCAACCACTGCAATGGTTGTCTGGTATTAAATAGTGAATAGGTATAAATCTTTAATTGCCAATTGTTACGGTATGTAACAAAATTGACATCATATAACCAAACGCAATATATATCCCCCCAAAAATCAGGACAGTAATTTAAGGAGACTGCATGTTCACTTCTATGCCACCGATCGCAACCGTATCTGGTAGACGTATTATTCCCGAAAACTTACAGGGTCGGGTTTTAATGAAGTTGGTGTATGTGGTGCTTGAACCTCAGTACCAGAGCGCCATGTCGGCGGCTGTCAAGTCGATTAATAAAAATAATCCTAACCTAGCGATCGAGGTAAGTGGATATTTAATTGAAGAGCTACGCAGCCCTGAAAATTATGAGGCATTTAAAGAAGATATCGCGGCAGCAGATATGTTTATCGCCTCGCTGATCTTCATTGACGATATGGCAACCAAGATTGCCCAAGCAGTGCAACCCCACCGCGATCGACTAGCTGCCTGCGTTGTATTTCCATCCATGCCAGAGGTAATGCGTCTCAATAAATTGGGCAGCTTTAGTATGGAAAACCTAGGGCAGTCCAAAAGTGCGATCGCACAATTTATGCGGAAGCGTAAAGAGAAGTCGGGCAGTTCTTTCCAAGACAGTATGCTCAAGGTCGTACAGACTCTGCCCAAAATCCTCAAATACATGCCCATGGAAAAAGCGCAGGATGCTCGTAATTTCATGCTGAGCCTGCAATATTGGCTAGGCGGATCAACCGAGAACCTCGAAAACTTCCTGTTGATGCTTGCTCAAAACTATCTGCCCACCGCCAAAGAACGCGCCAAGGAAAATGGATACGAACGGGTACAGATTAAAGATCCCGTCACCTTTCTTGATATGGGGCTGTGGCATCCCCTCGCTCCTAAAATGTTTGAGTCCACAACCGAATATCTAGATTGGTTCAACAGCCGTACCGATATTCCTGACGAAATGAAAGATCCTCTCGCACCATGCGTGGGTCTGCTAATGGCAAGGACTCACCTAGTCACAGGCGATGACGCGCATTACGTGGCAATGGTACAAGAACTAGAATCCCTTGGTGCAAGAGTAATTTCCGTATTCAACGGAGGCTTAGATTTCTCGAAAGCAGTGGAAGAATATTTCTACGATCCCCAACAAAAAGATCGCGCAATCGTTGATAGCGTTGTCTCCTTAACTGGTTTTGCCCTCGTTGGGGGGCCCGCAAAGCAAGATCATCCTAAAGCGATCGAAGCTCTCGCCAAGCTCAACCGCCCCTACATGGTGGCACTACCCCTAGTTTTCCAAACTACTGAAGAATGGCAAGATAGCGACCTTGGTCTGCACCCTGTACAAGTTGCCCTGCAAGTTGCTCTACCCGAACTCGATGGCGGACTTGACCCCATCGTTCTCTCTGGTCGTGATAGTGCCACAGGTCGCGCCCATGCCCTCGGCGATCGCGTCGAGACTATCGCTAACCGTGCAATCAAGTGGGCAAACCTGCGCCGCAAACCTCGCCATGAGAAGAAGTTAGCAATCACCATCTTTAGCTTCCCTCCCGATAAGGGTAATATCGGAACTGCCGCCTATCTAGATGTTTTCTCTTCCATTCATAAGGTTGCGGAAGCATTGCGCGATAACGGTTATGACATTACCGATCTGCCGAAGACTTCCCACGAAATGATGACGGAAATCTTGCATGACCCTGAAGCAATGGTTGGTAGCCCCGAATTGAACATCGCTTACAAGATGCCCGTCAGTGAATATGAAGCCAACACTCCCTACGTTGATGCGATTACCGAGCAATGGGGAGCTGCTCCTGGACATCTCAACTCCGATGGACAGAACCTACTGATCTTCGGTAAGCAGTACGGAAATCTATTCGTAGGTGTGCAGCCCACCTTTGGCTATGAAGGCGACCCCATGCGCTTACTCTTTAGTAAGTCCGCATCTCCTCACCACGGCTTTGTCGCTTACTATACCTACCTCAACCATATTTGGGGAGCCGATGCCGTTCTCCACTTCGGTACTCATGGCTCAATGGAATTCATGCCTGGCAAGCAAGTCGGTATGTCTGGTGATTGTTACCCCGATAGCCTGATCGGTGGATTGCCTAATATCTATTACTACGCAGTTAACAACCCATCAGAAGGCACGATCGCTAAACGTCGTGGTTATGCCACAATCATCAGCTACATCACTCCTGCGCCCGAAAATGCAGGCTTGAGCCGCAACTTGCAAGAACTGAGTGAATTGATTGCGTCTTACAAAGACTTGCGTACAGGTGGTCGTGGCGTGCAGATTACCAACACGATCATGGACAAGGTAAGGTTGGTCAACCTAGACAAAGATGTGGCACTTCCTGAGCAAGATGCCAAGGAAATGTCTCTCGAAGAACGTGATAACGTCATCGGTCAGGTTTACAACAAACTGATGGAAATCGAATCCCGCGTTCTGCCATGTGGTCTGCATGTGGTTGGCGAACCTCCGAAAGTGGAAGATGTGACCGATGTTTTGACTAGCATCGCCAGCTTCGATCGCCCTGAAGACAACATGAAATCCCTTCTGCGAATTATGTGTGAAGCGATCGGTCGCGATATCGAACAGCTTTATAAATCCAGTGACAAGGGCATTTACGCTGATGTGGAACTCTTGGCAAATATTCGCAAAGCCGCTAATCAAGCCGTTGGTGCATTGGTCAAAGCCAAGGCGGATGACGATGGCAGAGTTTCCAAGCTCTCGGTTCTCAACTTCTTCCGCATGGGCAAAACTGAACCTTGGATCGAAATTCTCCAAGAAGCGGGTTATGGCAATGTCAATAAAGACGACATCAAGCCTCTATTTGAGTTCCTTGAGTTCTGTCTCAAGCAAATCGTTGCCGACAACGAACTGGGCGGATTGATTAAGGCTCTTGAAGGCGATTACATCCTGCCTAGTCCCGGTGGTGACCCAATTCGTAATCCACTCGTGCTGCCCACTGGCAAGAATATGCACGCGCTTGATCCCAACTCGATTCCCACGAGTGCCGCAGTCCAAGCAGCGAAAGCCGTAGTCGATCGTCTGTTAGAGCGTCAACGTCAAGACAATAATGGCGTTTATCCCGAAACGATCGCTGTCGTCCTCTGGGGAACCGACAACATCAAGACCTACGGTGAATCCCTTGCCCAAGTTCTCTGCATGATTGGCGTGAAGCCCATGCCCGATGCTCTTGGTCGCATCAACCGTCTAGAAATGATTCCCCTCGAAGAACTGGGCAGACCTCGCGTTGATGTCGTGGTTAACTGTTCTGGCGTATTCCGTGATTTATTCGTGAATCAAATGGACTTGATCGATCGCGCCGTGAGAATGGCAGCCGAAGCTGATGAGCCTTTGGAAATGAACTTTGTCAGGAAACATGCGATCGCCCAAGCGGAAGAGTTTGGCTTAACCATCAGTCAAGCTGCAACTCGCGTATTCAGCAACTCATCGGGTTCCTATTCCTCTAACGTTAACCTCGCTGTGGAAAACAGCACATGGGAAAACGAAGAAGAATTGCAACAGATGTATCTATCGCGCAAGTCATTCGCCTTCGGTGCTAACGTCAGCAACACGCAACAGCGTCAGCTTTACGAAGCCTCACTGAAAACTGTTGACATGACCTTCCAAAACTTGGATTCGTCAGAAATCAGTCTCACCGATGTATCTCACTACTTCGACTCTGACCCCACTAAGCTCGTTGGCAGTCTGCGTAAAGATGGTAAGAAACCAGCCTCTTTTGTTGCGGATACCACTACTGCAAACGCCCAAGTTCGCACCCTCACCGAGACAGTTCGCCTCGATACCCGCACCAAGATTCTCAATCCTAAGTGGTATGAGGGAATGCTCAAGAGTGGTTATGAAGGTGTGCGCGAAATCTCCAAGCGCCTTGTCAACACAATGGGCTGGTCGGCAACGGCTGGAGCAGTAGATAACTGGGTTTACGAAGATGTTAATGATGTCTATGTGAACGATAAAGAGATGTGCGATCGGCTCAAAAATCTCAACCCCAACTCGTTCCGTAAAATTGTTGGAACTTTGCTAGAAGTCAATGGTCGCGGCTATTGGGAAACCAGTGAAGAGAATCTGGATAGATTGCGTGAACTCTATCAAGAACTCGAAGACCGCATTGAAGGTGTAGAGTAAAGTAAAAAAAGGGGATAGTACAATTGCACTATCCCCTTTTTGCTACTCTTACCAATAAAATTCTTATAAAGAACAAACATGCAGCTGTCTGACAATGCAAAACAAAAAAATTATCAATGAGCATATAGAAAACTATTTAGATTACTACTGCAAATTATCTTACTCACCAAGTTTTGCAATTTTACTAAAAGGTGAATGGGGGGCAGGTAAAACTTGGTTCATCAACAAATATTGTGAGAAGCTAAAAAAAAGAGAGCAAAAGTATATATATGTAAGTCTTTATGGTTTAGCGAGTCTTTCTGATATAGATGAACAATTTTTCAAGTTGTTACATCCTATATTGTCATCAAAAGGTATGGCAATAAGTTCAAAAATAATTAAAGGCTTGCTTAAGCTAACTTTTCAAATCGACTTAGATTCAGACAAAAAAAATGATGTTTCTTGGAATGTTCAAATTCCAGATATTAGTCTTCCTGATCATCTTAATAATATAGATAATAGTATTTTAATATTTGATGATTTGGAAAGATGTAGCATAGATATAAAAAATTTATTAGGCTATATTAACTATTTCGTAGAAAATCACGAAATGAAGGTGTTTATTATTGCTAATGAGGATGAACTTGCCAAAAATGATAGTTATAAATTTATAAAGGAAAAGTTAATTGGTAAGACCTTCAATATATCTCCTGATTTTGATAAAGCTTTAACAAAATTTATAGACAATATAAAGGATTCAAAATCCAAAAGATTTTTACTTGAGAATAGTGAATTAGTAAAAGATGTATTTAATAGATTATGCTGTAAAAATTTAAGGATTTTAAAGCAGACTGTAATAGATTTTGATAGGATTTTTGCTAGCTTGCCAGACAAAATTAAAAGCAAGCCAAAGTTATTGAATGAAATCTTAAAAACAACTATAACTTTTTCTGTCGAAATTAGATTTGGGAGGCTTCACCCACAAGAAATATATAGATTGCAAGATGATTTCATAAATAAACAATCTGATTCAATAAAATCAGATTTACATAATGAAGAAACTCAAAAAACCTCAATTTACTCTGAACTTAACCTTTTTAATGTATTTCCAAGCCTGAAGTGGTGGCAGACATTTTTTGATAAAGGAATCATAGATAGTCAAGAATTAGAGCAATCAATACTAAACAGTAGTTACTTTCAAGATGAGAATCAGCCTGACTGGATTAAACTATGGCATTTCAGCAGTCTTACAAATGAAGAATTTAATGATTTATTAAATAAGATCGAGTCAGATTATATTAATAGAAATTTCTGTGATATTAGAATTGTCAAACATATATTTGGTTTGTTTTTGCTGTTTTCTAAGGCTGGGTTATATCCAAAATCCACTCAAGAAATCTTGGATTCTGCCAAAAAATATGTTGATGATTTTAAATCCAAGGATCAAGTTAACGAATTGTTAAAATCTCTCACTTCTTTTAGCGGTACGCTGATAGATGATTCTGGAGCATTCATGGGGTTGGGATATCAAGAAAAAGAATCTAGTGAATTTAAAAAGTTCAATATTTATCTTAATGAAGTTAGAACAAAGGAAAATATTGACAAACTTCCTATTGAAGCAAAAAAATTACTTGATATAATGAAGATTGATGTATTTAAATTTCATAGAATGATATGTATAGATAGCCATTCTAATCAGGATATATGTGAACATACATATTATGATGTCCCGATCTTAAAATATATCTCTCCTCAAGAATTTATAGACACTCTTATGCAAATCGAGCGTAAGGATCAAAGATATATTTTTTGGTCTATATGTGATAGGTATAAGTATGAAAATTTTCACCAAGACTTAATTGAAGAACTAGATTGGCTTAAATCTATTCAGACTCAATTGTACAAAACAGCTAATTCTAAGGAAGGGACTGTGGATGGCTATTGTTTGAAGTTATTAAATGAACATTATTTAGATGGTTTGATCAAAAAAGTAGACAAGAAAAAGATTCAATTTGAAATAGTAAATCCCTGAATAATGATTCAATGGAAATTTCTGAATCAGAAAAAGCTTCCCTTAGATCGAGGTTTGATTTTTTGGCAAATGATGATCGGGTTTGTATGTGTTGGGTTACGCTCACTGTTTAATGTTGAGAGGCGATCTCGTTTATGGGTGGTGAGATGGTGATCGCGGTTTGATTTGAGGAAATAGACGATCAGGTTTGTGGGTGTTGATGGTGCGATCGCTGTTTAGTTTTGAGGGAATAGGCGATCGGGTGTTGGGTGTTGAGGGTGCTTGCTATCGCTGCTTGATTTGAGCGAATAGGCGATCGGGTTTTGGGTGATGAGGGGCGATCGCTGTTTGATATGGGGAACTTGCGATCAGGTTTTGTGGATGGTGTTGAGTCGATCATCGGCATCGTATTCTTGAGTATGGTTATCTACAGAAACAGCTGCTTACCATTGGATCTGGTGCTGTAAAATCGACAATTAAGCAGATAGGTCGCCACGTTAAAATTTCGGGGATTCAATGGAATCAGCAAAATGTTACTCAAGTTTTGAAACATCGCTGCGCTTATCTCAATGACTATTTCTATTAACCTAAGTATTTATACTTAGCACCTAACTTAGATACTCGCTTCCCATACGACGCAACCATTGGAAGTGGGATATACACCCTGCCCAAAAAGATTTATGTTGATTGTATTTGACTCCAAAATCTTGACAGGTTTGTTCAACTATTTGTGAAATTGCAGGATAGTTGACATGACAAATGTTAGGGAATAGATGATGTTCCACTTGAAAATTGAGACCACCTAGTAACCATGTAGCTACAGGGTTATTTCTCGAAAAATTAACGGTGGTTTCAATTTGATGAATTGCCCAATCATTCTCAATGACTCCAGATGTAACTACTGGAATTGGGAAGTTGGCTTCTTCAACCACATGGGCTAGTTGGAAGACAACGCTTAGGACGATACCTAAGGTTAAGGCAACTAAACCATAGCTAGCTAAGACGATTGGCAAGGAATGAAATAGTAGGGGAATTGCAAATGCGATCGCAAAAAATATCAATTTCCCAGCCCAAAAGATGATCAGATTGCTCCCCTTGGGGCGCGGAAAATTGCGATCGCCAATTTTGCCAGTCACCAAACTATAAAAATCATCGTAAAAATGCCACTTGATCGCCAATAGACCATACAGAAACCATAAATAATAATGCTGCCAGCGATGAAATGCTAGTCTCGGCTGAGTAGGTGCGAGTCTGCCAAAAATACCTACTTCTAGGTCAGGATCGTAACTAATAATATTGGTGTGGGTATGGTGGAAAACATCATGTTTCCAATGCCAAATATAGGAACTGCCACCAATTAAATCTAAACTCAACGCCATTAACTTATTCATCCATAGCGAATGGGAGTAAGCATGGTGTGAGCCATCGTGCTGAATGCCAAACCCAATACCTGCGGTGATCACACCAAGAAGAATGCAAAGGGGAACTACTTGCCACCATGTCTGCGCTGCAAAAACCAGTACAGCATAGGTGCTAAAAAAACTGGATAGTAGGATGATTGTCTTGAGATACATTTGCGGACAATCGCGCTCTTGGAGATTAGCATCTTGCAAAAAGCCATCAACCCGCCTTCTTAGCTCTGCCTGAAATCCATTATTTTTCGCAAATTTGATTTTGGGGATTGCTTCTGCCTGTTGATCAACTACAGAAGGAGGGAAGTTCTTTGACTCTTGCATTATTACCGTTGCTAATAAAATATGATTTGCAAAGCTTTAAAATATCAACTATCCAAACTTTGGGGACATGCTGCGCGTGCGCCACAGGTTTTAGCTTTAGTTTTTAATTATGCCTAGATATCTATTGTAATTTGTCCGAATATCCCTACATATTAAAACAATCCAAAAATAATCCAACCTCAAGAAAAAAGAACCGCATCTAGTGCGGTTCTTTTTTCTTGATTTGGTCTATAACGCAGCTTCTTTTTTGAGCTTGTCGCGATCGCTGATCTTGGTAGCAGGAGTCTGAAGTGCAAAATAGAGCTTGTTTAAGGCACTGAGATAGGCTCGGGCTGACGCAACAATAATGTCAGTGTTTGCCGAATGCCCAGAAAGCGTACCTGCGTCGGGGTGTTTGAGGCGAATTGTCACTTCACCAAGGGCATCAATACCTGCGGTAACTGATTGCACCGAGTATTCAATCAACTGGTTAGGTACATCGACAATGCGGTTAATTGCCTTGTAAATCGCATCAACGGGGCCAGTACCAACGGAGGCATCGGTGATTTCGCTGCCATCGGGCATAACGATGGTGACTGTCGCTGTGGGAATGGCACGATCGCCGCAGCTCACCTGTACCTGCTCGAGCTTGAATGCTTCAGGGGCATGACGAATTTCATCGTTCACGATTGCCTCTAAATCGCGATCGCTAATTTCCCGCTTCTTGTCGGCAAGCTCCTTAAAGCGCACAAAAGCAGCATTGAGTTCCTGTTCCGAAAGCTCAAAACCAAGTTCTTTGAGGCGCGAGCTTAAAGCATTACGCCCTGAGAGTTTGCCAAGCACAATCAAGTTGTCGGTTAACCCAATGGACTGAGCATCCATGATTTCGTAGGTGAGGCGATTTTTTAATACGCCATCTTGGTGAATACCAGATTCATGGGCAAACGCATTTGCCCCGACGATGGCTTTATTGGGTTGCACCAACATGCCTGTGAGATTGGAGACAAGGCGCGATGTCTTGTAAATCTGCTTGGTGTCAATATTGCAAAGTGGCGCAGTCGATTCCGCAGGACGACCAAGATAGGTGTTGAAATAGGAGCGCCGCACATGTAACGCCATCACCAATTCTTCGAGAGCGGCATTACCCGCACGTTCGCCAATACCGTTAATTGTGCATTCCATTTGACGTGCGCCATTTTTAGCTGCTTCAAGGAAATTGGCGACGGCTAATCCAAGGTCATTATGACCATGCACGGAAATGATGGCGCGATCAATATTAGGCACATTGTCCTTAATACCCTTAATCAAGACTCCAAACTCAGCAGGAGTTAAATAGCCTACGGTGTCAGGAATATTGACTGTTGATGCACCTGCGGCGATCGCCGCCTCTAAAACTTGATACAGAAACTCTGGATCAGAGCGCCCTGCATCCTCAGGGGAAAACTCAACATCAGCAACCTTTGACTTGGCATAGGCAACCATTTCCGGCACGATTGCCAACACTTCAGCGCGAGTTTTGCGAAGCTTGTATTCCAAATGAATATCAGAAGTTGCAAGGAAGGTATGAATGCGTCCTTTAGCTGCGGGTTTGACAGCTTCGGCAGCCGCATCAATGTCAGATCTGGTGGCACGGGCTAAACCGCAAATTGTGGGGCCATTTTCTGTACCAACGAGCTTGGCAATTTCTTGCACGGCATGAAAATCACCTTTACTCGCAAAAGGAAAACCTGCCTCGATGATGTCTACACCAAGTCGAGCTAGTTGCTGCGCGATTAATAGTTTTTGTTCCACGTTCAGAGTTGCGCCAGGGGACTGTTCACCATCGCGCAAAGTGGTATCAAAAAAGATAATGCGGTCTTGAGCAACCATAGACTCGTGAGATGTTGTAGACATAATTTGTTAATTCATGAATGTTTGTGGTGCAAACGTAACTGTAAAGTTTACCTGTTTTAGCTTAGTTCAATTTTTTAGATAGCTATTTGGCTAAGTTGTAGCGATTGCCACAAAAATTGATACTAGTGCAATCTTAGCCTGTTTTTTTTAAATGGTAAACCAATTCGATACTTGTTGGTATGAGCTTTTACAGACCAAAACGAAAAGCAAGTATCACAAAAGTGATACTTGCTTTTCGTTTTGGTCGCTATTTTTGGTGTTGAAATCTATTCGTCAGATACTTCAATAATCTCAGTAGTTGTATTACCTTCACTATCCTCGGTTACAGTCACCTGATTCCCCTCCGAGTCAACGGCAGTTACTGCCGTATTACCTTCAGCATCAACACAGGCTGCAACCGCAACCTCTCCATCTGAAGAAGCTGCACATTCAGTCTGGGAATAGGCGGCAAGACCAAATCCACACAAAGCTACTAAACTGATCGAGGTACTGATTGCAACTGAACGAATCACTGTTAGAGCATTTTTCATAATTTTTGTCGATTGCTAAATCGCCTTAAACGTTAGCGGTATCTTACCCTCATTTATTTATTCTGATAACATGCTTCTCTAAAATATTTGAAGAACTATTGTGCTAGGCTATGGCATCTGTTGTGCAAGATTTGCGATGCCGCGCATGGAATCTTTACCTGAATCATCACAACCTTTGGGCGACATTGTTAAAAGCGATCAGGAAGCCCTCAATATTTATGATTTAGTGGCAGAACTACCTGAATCTGATCCACACAATCAACTCACATGGTCAGATGTCGGAATTGTGCTTAGCATTCCGCTAGTTGGGGGACTAGCAATATTTGGTTTGCTCTATCTCTACAATCCTGCGTCGATTAGCTGGCTTGCTCCTTCCGACGAGGCTCCTACGTTCTATTCAGACTCTCTATGGAATTTGCCTAAAAGTATTCCGCAAATTCAATCAGAATTGGAGCGCAGTCAACTAAAGCTGGGCGAAAACTATAGCCTCAAAACAGGTGAAATTCTTTATACGGTTTTAGAAACTGAAACTCAAAATATTCGGGAAATTCGTATTTATCAGCCTGTTAGGGAGCGTACAGAAGAAAAATTACTACTCGTAAGTACCACTACGATCGCAGGTGTTGATGAATATTTTGTGCGATCGCCAAAGTTGAAATATCTGACTGAGCCAGTTCCTGCGAGACTAAGACCAAATCGGAATCGGCTACCGCTCAAAAAGTTATCCCTGATCAATAATCCACCATCACAATTTGACGGGCTATGGTTTACCACATCGGGCAACGTTGATGGGATTGCCTATGGACAGATTTACTATTTTGCAGTTGGTAAGCGATCGCAATTGATCGAGCTTGAGCAATGGACAAGTCCCGCAGGTGAGCTACCCAAATGGCGTAAGCTGTTATCAACTTCTCCGACTCAGTTAGTCGTCAATCAAAGTCAGGGATTTGAGCCATCTTTTTTAATTTTTCATCCTGAAGATATCAGTGCTGACTCCGTTCGCAAAATGCAACTACGGCAGTCAAACCTAAATGAGGCTAAGGGACAGCCAAAATCCTATCAACAGGCTTTGGTGATGGCGAGTGTGGGACTTTGGTCACCAGCATTGGCTAAGTTTGATCAGGCTTTAAAAGAGTTGCGATCTCAAAACCAAGAAATCTCGCCTTTTTTACAGGAACAGTATGAGTTGATTTCTGTTCATGCCCAAATCACAACTCAGCAAACCCAGCAAGCAATTTCTAATTTGGGTGATAAGGCTTTGGTGTATATCATTGATGGTCGGTGGCAAGAAGCGGTGGCCATTGCCAATGATCCTGCCTATAAAGGCGATCGGATTGCGGAAATGTTGCGGAAGTATCATCCCCATATTTGGCAGCGCGTCATGACCATGCTCACAATGTCTAGTGATCAGGACATTAAGCTATGGGGAGGCTTAGTGGTTTTGCATCGGGAAGGGTTGCGTCGTGCCGAAACTTGGCTGCGATCGCAAAAAGTTAATCCTAAGGATTCCGATCCGTTGTTGCAAAGACTTGACCTCGCACCGATCACGATTCAACCGCGTCAGTTATTAGGCACGGTTTCCTATATTGGCAAAACTGCGGGCAATGATTGGTTTTTGCCCCCACCAAAATTAGAGCCAAATCAAGCATGGTATGAGGTCAGCATTGATCTGATTAAAGATGGTGACCTATGGCGGAATGCTCCCTATAGGGAACTTAGTGATCGCTCATCAACCTTGTTGTGGAGAACCTTGGGGCTATCGCTGAACAATAACTTGGGAGTTGTGATCTATGATGCCTATGGCAAGTCGCAAGCCTTATCGTTAACAGCTGAGTCATTGTGGGTTAGCGCCGATGGAAGACTGAAAGTCTTAGCATCAGGAGAGGCGAGTCTTTTACCTTTACTCAATCGCAGTATCCTAACTCCCCTCGTTACCAGTGGCGGAGCCTTTATCCCACCTGACGGTATTACCGTTGATTGGCGAACCTTGTCACCATCAACCATCGAGAGGATTGTTCGCTCAATATATCGAGAACTGCAACGCAATGGACAGGTTTCTCTTAGTATCGAAGAATTTAGTGTATTAGTTCAGGAACAGTGGACATTATCCGCCGTTGATCTTGATGGGTTGGGCAAACTTGAATACCTGTTGTTGTTAGATCGCGAGCAGGTTGATTTACAAGATCGTCATTATCCCGTTGCGATCGTATTTTCCAGTGATGGCGCATTATTATTTAGCGATATCAGTGGCGGTAGAATCTGGATGGGGATATTACCGAGTTCACAAAAAGGTCAAATTTTGACATTTAGGAATAGACAATATGAAATGTGGAATTTCCGTTAGTTCCATTCGTAAATAAGCAATCCGCTATTGATTTTGTCGCGAATCATCTGACGCATCATGGTGATTTCTTCAACGAGGACTTTGCCATCATTTTTGATCGCTCGATCAACTAGCTCCATTTCATACTTACTAATTTTGCCATCAGCAGCTACTCGATCAATTACTGCTTGCAGTTTTTGCAAGCTTTGCAGCTCCTCAGCAGTTAATTCTTTACGATTAGGATGTTCAATTAACATTGTTTTGAACCCAAACTCATCTGGTCGCAATATCATTGCAATATTACGATCGTAGCTCATTGAAATTTGTTTGTCGAGAACTCTAACAGCAAAATTTGTAGCAAAAAGATGAGTTCCGCAACTGGTCTTCTTGGGCTTTACAATATTGTCAGGGGATCAACATCGATCGCAATTCTGACTGCCTTAGAGTTAACTAACATTCTTAATTCTTCTAGGCTGGGGACATTGGGCAAAACATCAGGATTGAATTTGAGCAGAATCTGCCAACGGTAACGATTCGCAACCTTGGCAATCGTGGCAGGAGTTGCTCCTAAAATATCCCAATCATTCTCTAACTGTCGCAAATATTCTGCTAATTCGTGGGCTGATTTTTCCACCGTCGTCGCACTCTCACTACTGAGATGAATTAACGCCATCTGCCCCATTGGTGGATAACGCAAAGCCTCACGCATTTCCAATTCGCTTTGCATAAATTCTTCTAATTGATAGGTTTGCACGGCTTGAATGGCGGGATGTTCGGGCGTATAGGTTTGCATGATTACTTTGCCTTCTTCCTCCCCACGACCTGCTCTGCCAGCAACTTGGAGTAAAGTTTGGGCGGCTCGCTCCCCTGCGCGATAGTCCGAAAAATTTAATAATCCATCCGCCGAAACAACACCCACCAGAGTTACTTGGGGAATATCTAAACCCTTGGTTAACATTTGTGTTCCCACTAATAAATCAGCTTCTCCTGAACGGAATTGATCGATGAGTAATCGATGTTGATCCTTGTTGCGGGTAGTGTCACTGTCAAAGCGAATGAGACGAATATCGGGGAATAGTTTGGCAAGTTCCTGTTCCACTTTTTGAGTTCCACTACCAAAGTGCTTGAAGTATGGTGAGCCACATTGGGGACAGGATTTGGGCTGAATGATGGTGTAGTTACAGTAATGGCATCGCAAATGAGCGGATTTGGGTTGATAGGCGGTAGGTGAGATCGGATCGTGATAGGAAAGAGATACATCACAGTTAGGGCATTCGGCGACGTAGCCACAGGAGCGACAGGAAACAAAGGTGCTATGACCGCGCCGATGGATAAATAGAATTCCTTGCTGTTTGGCTTCGAGCATAGCTGCGATCGCAATTTGCAGTTTACGACTCAAAATCGAATAATTACCCGCCTTAAATTCATCTCGCATATCGACTATTTCGATCGGAGGCATGTCCTTATTGCCGATGCGATGGGGTAGTTCGAGATAGATAGATTGTTGCTGTTGATGGGCGTAAATAACCTCAGCGGAAGGTGTTGCCGAGCCAAGTACAAGCGGAATCTGCTCTAATTGCGATCGCCATTCGGCAATTTTGCGAGCATGGTAGCAGGGTTGCGGTTGATCTTGCTTGAAGCTGTTGTCATGTTCCTCATCCATCACAATCAGTCCCAAATTTGTGAGGGGAGCAAATACGGCCGAGCGTGTACCGATCACGATTTGAGCTTCACCTGTGAGCATCAGTCTCCATGTATCAAAGCGTTCTCCTTCAGACAGTTGGCTATGATAAACATTCACCTTCGCATCACCAAATCTAGCGCGAAAGCGATCGGTGAGTTGGGGGGTCAAGCCAATTTCAGGAACTAACACTAGCGCTGATTTGCCAGATTCGAGTACAGGTGCAATCGCTTGGAGATAGACCTCAGTTTTGCCCGACCCTGTGACTCCATGCAAGAGAAAATGGGAGGCAGTTTGATTTGCGATCGCAGTCAAAATTTGTTGTAGTGCCGCATCTTGATCGGGGGTGAGATTTTTAGCACAATCGCGGGTAACTGTGTGACTTTTGCCCCCTAACCGCAAAGATTCTCGCTTGGATATTGCTAGATATCCTTTATTTGCCAAATTTTGGATCGTGGTCGCGGTAGTCTTTGCAAGTTTATACAATTGCGTTTTTAAACATTCCCCACCCTGATGTTGCATAATCGTCAAAATCTCGGCTTGTCTTTCTGTTAATTCGCCATCAGCCGCCTTGAGTAAAATAGCGACATCTTCATACTTAGGTTGCGGTCGATGGGGCATTTCTAAAACCGTTTCAATCCATGCTAAGTTCTGCAATTCCTTTAATCCTGAACTCGCATATCTGCCGAGCTTTTGATAAATATAGCGGCGGCTAATTCCCTTGGGATTATGGGTATGCTCCTGTAAGAAATCCCAAACCATTTGGGCAGCTTTTGAGATTGACCTCACCCCTAAACCTTCTCCCTCTGGGAGAGGAGAAAAAGAATCCTGCTCCCCCTCTCCCAGAGGGAGAGGAGGGGGGGGAGTGAGGAGTTGTTTTACTTTAATCCGATAGTGAGAATGATCTAATAACTTCGGTGGCAGGGCAGTTTTGACAGTCTGCATCACGGGTGTACGATAGTAATCGGCTGTACGAATCAGCATTTCCCAATAGGTCTTTGGGAAAATACCTGTGCTAATTACTGTGCTAACTGACTTGATTTCAGTTTTGGGATCGACAATTTGGGAAGTATAGGAAATATCCAAGGCAATCGCACCCACATATCTTTGCCCCAAGGGAACGCTGAGAATATCACCAACGCGAATATCCATATCTTCTGGAACGCGATAGGTTAGCAAGTCATCAATACCAATACAATCAACCAAGACGCTGACATAGCGATCGCAATGAATGTTTAGAATTTGAGCAGAGACTGTCATATATTTGATTGTTTGATTGAGCTAACCTAAGACAAATTATGAATCCCAACCAATCGGAACCTTGGTTACAAGAAGAACTATTACAACATATTCAGTTGTTACTTTATAGCTTTCATCATTGGACAGGCACTAATTTATTACCAGACTGCGATCGCAAATCCCCTCTAGAAATTGCCAATGAGCTATTTAATGCTGACTTTGTAGTGGTTTCCCATGGTACTCAAGCTGATCCGATTTTGAACTATGGCAATCAACAAGCATTAAGCCTTTGGAAAATGGATTGGCAAACTTTCACCGCCACGCCATCGCGCTATACTGCCGAGCCAATAGAACGTAGTGAAAGAGAACAACTCCTCGCGCAGGCAAAGTCTCAGGGATATATCAGTAACTATCGCGGCATTCGGATTGCCAGCACAGGTGAACGTTTTTATATCGATCAAGCCATTATCTGGAATGTTGTCGATCCGCAGGGCAAGCTGTTGGGGCAAGCCGCCACATTTCGCCACTGGGAAGCAATAGATACAGCACAAAACACTGACTGAAAAACCAGATAAATTTTTGAAAGCGCCGCTTCGCGGCGCTTTCAAAAATTTATCTGGTTTACTTAAAATTGTTTACAATCGAATAGGATGCAATAAAATAGCCACGCAACGCATTTCTAAACAGATCTCAAGAACAAATCTTAAATATAGAACTATGATCGTCGCAATTCCAGAACCACTCAAAACTATCGTCACCTTTGCCCATCCATTGCTGATGCTTATCGCCTTATTTTTGACATTGTATGCGGGTTACGTTGGCTGGCAATATCGCAGGATTCGCAGCACTGAAGGTGAAGAGAAAAAAACCTTAATTTCTAAGCGTTATAACGTTTTGCATCACAACCTTGGCTCGATCTTTTTGTTGTTGATGGTAGCTGGTGCGATTGGTGGCATGGCGGTTACCTATAACAACAATGGCAAACTTTTTGTGGGGGCGCATCTGATTGCAGGTTTAGGTCTAGTGTTTCTCGCGGCCCTATCTGCGGCTTTAGCGCCAGTGCTGCAACAGGGCAAAGAATGGGCGCGGGTCACACATATCACTGTCAATACCGTTTTAATTGGTATTTTCGCTTGGCAAACACTCACGGGTTGGGAAATCGTACAGCGCATTTTAGAGCAAATGTCTAAAGCCGCTTAAATCGCGTATTAAACACTGATTAGGATTCCTTTGGTATTCCTAGAGAAGTGCTGACAGAGTTGATATACTCAAAAGGTCGCCCTAGATCGCCTTTAGAAACGATCGATTTAACAACAGGAGAAAGTCATTTAGAGTGAAGTATCAAGCCCGTATATTTGTTACCTTACGTCCATCGGTTCTCGATCCCGCAGGTACAGCAGTACAGTCTGCCCTCAAGCAAATGGATTATCACGTTGACTCAGTTCGCATCGGCAAGTATGTGGAGATTGTGCTTGATGCTGCTGATGAAACTGAAGCATCTCAAAAGCTTGATGAAGCCTGCGATAAGCTGTTGGCAAATCCTGTAATTGAAAATTATCGCTTTGAATTAACGGCGATCGCACAGGAGCGCAAAGCATGAAATTTGGCGTTGTCGTTTTTCCGGGTTCTAACTGCGATCGCGATATTGCCACTGTTACCAGTGGTATTTTGCAACAGCCAACCAGACTGATTTGGCATAGTGATACAGATATTAGTGATTGCGATGTCATTGTTGTGCCGGGTGGCTTTAGCTACGGCGACTATTTGCGTTGTGGTGCGATCGCCAGATTTGCCCCAGTCATGCAATCTTTGCAAGAACATGTCGCTAAGGGCAAATATGTGATTGGCATTTGTAACGGGTTCCAGATCCTAACTGAATCTGGCTTGTTGCCAGGTGCGTTAGTTCGTAATCGGGATTTGCACTTTATTTGCGATCGCGTACCTTTACGAGTTGAGCGCAACGATTTACCGTTCACCCAAAAATACCAAAAGCAGCAAGTAATTACCCTACCAATTGCCCATGGAGAAGGCTGCTACTTTGCGGATGCCGATACCCTCAAAGAACTTGAAGATAATCAACAAGTTGTATTTCGTTATTGCGATGCCCTTGGTAATGTGAACAACGAATCAAATCCCAATGGTTCGGTGAGCAATATCGCTGGCATCTGTAACCAACAAGGCAATGTGATTGGCATGATGCCTCACCCTGAGCGTGCTGCTGAGGGGCTTTTAGGTGGTACTGATGGCAAGCCACTATTTGCAGGATTACTTGAGGGCTTGTTAGTCAATGCCTAGCCTATATCTCATTCGGCATGGCATTGCTGAAGACAGAGAAAATTATGAAGATGATACGCAACGTCCCCTCACTGATGAGGGGCGCAAAAAAACGAAGCAAGTTGTGAAGCGTCTTTATGATTTAGGTCTACGTTTTGATCTCATGCAGACTAGTCCATTACTTCGCGCTCAACAAACTGCGGAAATTTTTGCCCATACCTTTAGTAATTGCCCTATTGAAAAGTCCTTAGAGCTTGCTCCTGAAGGAAACTTTGAGGCATGGCTAGGATGGTTTACTGATTGGATCAGTAACCATCCTCAGCCTCACCGAGCTGCTTTAGGGCTGATTGGGCATGAACCTGATCTGACCACTTGGGCCGAGATGTTGATTTGGGGAGAGTCTAAGGGCGCATTAGTCTTGAAAAAAGCAGGTATCATTGGCTTGGTTTTACCTAATGAGCAACCTTGGGTCGGTAATGGAACCCTTTTTCTGTCAATTCCACCGAAGTTATTGATCTAGCCAGAGCATATGGATAACCTGAATTCCAAAACTTACGAAATACTAAGTCAAACGCAACGGCAACGGGTCAGTGATGGTGCGATCGCAAACATATTCGATGCCTGTCCATCAGCGTCACGCAAATTAATCCTAGTGCTGCCCCAGCTCGGTGACTTTGATAGCCTTGAATATATTTGGTGGATCCAGCGAGAGATTGACCGCATCAAATCCGAAGGAATTGTCATTCGGGCGATCGGCATTGGTAATCGCCAATCTGGACAATATTTTTGCAAATTTACAGGCTTTGACGAAAATTGCCTATTCATTGACCCCACAGGCGAGTTACATCGCCAATTAAATCTCTACACAGGATTGACAACCAAATTTCCGTTCCTCTCAGCAGGACAGAGTGCTTGGGTAAACTTGATGTTGATGTGTGCAGGCATTGGCAGCCAAGGCACATTAAAGGAAGTATTTCGTGGCTATCGCGGCGATCGTCATGCACCACAACTAATTGGCGATCAAGAAACCATCAAAGCTGCACCATTGCCACCCTTAAAAGGCTCATTCTTTCAGTGGGCAGGTGGTAGCGGATTTCAGCGCCCTTTCGAGCTAGCCACACTCCGCCTCAGAAATATGGCAGAGGTGTTGGGCAATTGGCAAGCCTATGTGCCTGATGCGTCATACATGACGCAGCGCGGCGGCACATTCCTATTTGACACAGACAATCATTTAATCTACGAACATCGCGATCGCGGCATTTTAGGATTTGCCGCTAATCCCAGTTACCCACTCTCATTTTTGTTCACTCCATAAAAGCCTTTAAAAGCAACGCGAAGCGACTTTATAAAGGCTTTTATAATTCCCCATTAACAGCTTTGCTTAACTAACTCTTTGACTCATAGTCAGGAGCATAGGCTTGAAGTAGGTTACTAAGCTGTGATAGCACTGAATCTTTGTTGATCGAGCCAAACGTGGAACGATCGGGGAAAAATTCAGGACGATCAATATTGCGATCGATCGCTTCTTTAACCTGCTGGGTAATTAAATGTTGTAGATCAGCCATAGCACGGTCACGTTGATAATTCGCCCCCTGCTCTGTGGTGGCATATAACGGTGGTAGGCGATTAAGGGCATAGGCGGCAATATCTCCTAAGTCCAGCACCTTATTGCTACTAGCTTCAATTTCAGCAACTCTTGCTACTGCCTCGCTAAGTACCAGTTCTTCCATAACATTAATAAATTGCTTACGCGGTACGGCAACCACTTCTCCCGTAAGCAAAGAACCCATTAATCGATCAAGTGCCATGTACTCTTCGACGGACAGTTCAAAGGCACTATCACAAATTCTCCCCACTTCAGCTTCCATTGCTGGAGTTAGGTAGCCATCTTGCAGAGCTTGCTCAACAATCGACTCAATACTGGTCTTTTCTTGCTTTTCCACTGTTATCTCTGTTAATAACGCAAATCTAGGGTACTTCGATGGGAATAATTGTGTACTCAGGCAGAGACATTTGGAAATGATCTTTTTGGCTGAGCATAATTACCAGTCTAGCGACAGTTTGAGGCTTAACTGCTAAATCACTCCAAGGAATAGCAATTTCCAAGCATGTCTCAAACCCAATCTTTGTATGAGTCGCGATTGTTTCCCACCGAAAATCTTCGGTTGACTCTTGAAGCTGAACTGACCTATCGGCAAAATCGATCGCAAGATGATGGCGAAATAGATAATTGAGCGGCGATACGTCAGGTATATCAAGAAGCTTGACTGGGCTATTGGGATGAATCCTATTAGGATAAAACCACAATAAATTTAGTTTACTTTGAGCGATGCTGTCTAGATTACTAAATTCTAGGCGTAAGTAGCAATAAAAATGATCGTATCCATACCAAAGTCTCTTAACAGGGGCATTTTGGTGCATTGCCCCACGCGCCCCACTAATTTCAATTTTGCCTGCTCCCTGCCAATCGTCATTTTCAAATCTGCCATTAATAATTGGATTGATTAAACCTGTAGGACGATCATTAGTCGAAACATCGTGCGGCTCAAGGGGATAGAGCAAAGCATGGGGCACAGGCTCATTGAGGGCGCGATAGATTACCTGCAAATGCTCACGAAATAAGCGATCAAACATCGCATCATCGTTGGAGCTATGCCCTTCGCCAAACCACCAGAACCAATCAGAGCCTTCAGCCGCCATCAAGCTTTCCCATGCTTCGGGATTATTTTCAGGGGTCGCTTCGGGATGCATTGCTAAGACTTGACGTGCTTCGGCAAGCATTTCCCAAGCACGGTTTTTGACAGGATCACCAATCCATGTGGTGAAGCTAGAGTCAATCCATGAACCGCTATGCAGTTGATGGGGAGGGATTTTGTCTAGAGGGGGATATTTCTCTAAATATTCAGATGGCGTAACTAATTTCAGATTGGGATTTTGAGACAGCGCTTCGTAAAGTGTTTGTAAGAATGGGTTGCCATCCTGTGGGTAAAATTCCCAACAGTTTTCGCCATCGAGGGCAATAGTAACTAGCCAAGGCTGTCCTTCAGGATGTTCAGCAAGATATTCATTTTGTTGTTGCTGAATCTTGAGCAAGCGATCGCAAAGGTCATCACTAGCAGCTTTGGGTAGTAATGCACCATAGCTAAACCCAATCAGGTCAGAGAGGAGACGGTCGCGAAAAATAATTGACAGGTCGCCATGGACTGTTTCGAGGCGATAGGGTTGATATAGCAGGTGTGGCGCATCAATTGCGCCGCGCTCATCGCGACGGAAATAATGTCCAAGACTCCAACCTAAGACCCCCTCATCAGAACAAAGCCACGAAAAACCTTGCTTAGAAATATGGGGCAAAATAGCAGGGCTAACCGATTGCTCTGACGGCCATAGACCTTGAGGATCACAGCTAAAGTGTTGACGATACAGTTCTTTGGCTTTTGCCAGATGCATTGTAATGTCTGGCTCGTGCCGAAAACGTTGGTTGGGCAGATACATTTGCGGTACGGCGATTCTACCTGCTTGGGTATCGGCAAGTAGCGGCATAATCGGGTGATTGTAGGGCGTGGTGGTGATTTCTAACTGACCATTACGCTGCATTTGCCGATGTTGGGGCAGAATTCGAGCAATAATCTCGCGTTGTTTGCTATAGATTCTTTGGCGATCGGCGAGGGTAAATTCTTTGCCGCGATTGTACCATTCAGCAATTTCCTGATCCTCTTCCCGAAACAGAGGATCAATCCATGCCAAGTTATGCCATGCCAAAAGATCGCTAAAGTCTGGTGCTTGCCAATTATTCACGCACCAATCAATGCCATAGGCTTGCTTTTGGGCTAGCAGGTCAGCATAGCGAGGGTAAGGCTCGATCATCGTCTGATGATTAGCATCAAAAAAATGTTCGACGATAAAATGTTTTTGCGATCGCGATAATGTATCGACTGGCGTTAGAGTCAGAGCTAAGTAAGGATCAAATGCTTTCCCCTCCACATAATCCTGTAGTTGCAAGATTAACGATGGCACTAAATTAATGGTTTGATGTAATTTCGGGTATCTTGACAACATCAACGCTAAATCTAAATAATCTTTTACGCCATGCAGTCTCACCCAAGGCAGATGATACTTGCCCGCGATCGCGCTTTTGTAAAGAGGTTGATGTTGGTGCCAGATAAATGCGATATGTAGAGGAGATGACATAGGATGACTGGCGATATGACTGGCAATACTTCTAGAAATTGTGACACACCTACTCCTAGTTCAATCCAAAGACTTTCTGTAAAAGTATGGAAGATTAGCCTCAGTTTTTGTTGTAGTCTCTGTTTAATGGGCTGTAAGCCTGCTGCATCTGATCAGCCTCAGACAACTCAGCCTCAGACAACTCAGCCTCAGACAACTCAGCCTCAGACAACTCAGCCTCAGACAACTCAGCCTCAGACAACTCAGCCTCAGACAACTCAGCCTCAGACAACTCAGCCTCAGACAACTCAGCCTCAGACAACTCAGCCTCAGACGACAACATCACCAAGCACACCAATAGTCACGCCAACAGTGACATCACAAACTAGACCCAAACCAGCCTCAGAGCTAGCTCAATACTTGCCTATTACTGCCATTGCCACCATTGCCGATCGCGAAATCCAACTGGAGGTAGCGAATACGCCCCAAGAGCGGGAAAAAGGCTTAATGTTTCGTCTGCCATTACCCGACGATCGTGGCATGTTATTTCCTTTTATACCTGCACGTCCTGTTGCCTTCTGGATGAAAAATACTCCATCCCCCCTCGACATGATTTTCTTGCTTGATGGAGAAGTCAAAGCGATTGCAAGGAATGTGACCACCTGTGTAAGCGATCCCTGTCCAATTTATCCTGCGGGCGGAGTAATGGCAGATCAGGTGATTGAGGTCAGGGCAGGACTAACACAGGAAATAGGTTTACAAGAAGGCGATCGCATTAATATCAAATTCTTGTTGCCAAAAAATCAATGATCCCTATAATCTACAAATCAAGCCCCAAGAATCGGGCGGCGGCGCTGAGCGCCGCCGCCCGATTCTTGGGGCTTATGTCCTAAGCAAAACTTTTTTTGCTATAAATAATCCTAATTTATCAAAAATGTTCAAAACTACTTGGTATTTTCTGCTTGAAAGTGTTACAAGTACCAGTGGTGGATCTTGAGTGAAAGAAGAGTTAAACAAATGACAGCCAGCAGAGCGAGAATGTCTGAACCACAAAGAGCGCCTCAGCCTCTCGATCGCAAGGGCAAACGATTGCCCAAATCAGATCCTAATCGCAACGTTAAGCGGTTACCACGTACTAACTCGTTCCCCCTGCCAATATGGCTGAGGGCTTTAATAGTCACTCAAAAGATTTCTATTACTACAACTGTATTGCTCGCCTGTACTGCTTTTGCCATCTATGGTTGGACTGTCTACGCCCATGAGCAATGGAATCAACAGTACAAAAAGCTGGAATTGCTCAAACGCCAAGAGCGCCAGTTAACTAATGCTGCTGGCTCTTTTAATAATGAGATGCTGCAATCCATTCAAAAGAAGCCTGGTGATTTAGTCCGTGAGAGTCCATCAAAATCTTTGTTTTTAGAATCTGCCCCTTTACGTCCCAAACGTGAAGTACCTTCTACGGTTTCTGATGCAGATTCGAGCAAACCTAACGAAAGTTTTGGCTATTAACGACAGCGCTTTGCGCTTTAAAACAAAAAAGGGAGGCAATGGCTCCCTTTTTTGTTTTATGTATTGAGGAATACGGAATTGCAAGGTCATTGCATAGTATTTAATTGTATAGATCGTTCTATTTGATTCAATTTTCGATAGAAATCAACAATTAAAAAATATGACCACAACTGCTACTGCTTCCGTAATTACCCCACTTCGCCCCGTTAGCAAGGATGGCTTAGAAGCACTTGCCGCCAAAGCGCAGTCCAACCCCAATGTTATCGGGACATTAAAAGTAAAAACTGTTTGTGAAGGACAATTTCGCAATTTGACCTATGTCCGCGATTTACCTGAGCATGTCATTGACGAGCCACCAACATTGCTCGGACAAGATACTGCCCCCAATCCTTCCGAAGCTCTGCTCGCCTGCCTTGGTTCTTGCCTTTCCGTTGGCATTCATGCGAACGCTGTTATGCGTGGTATTACCCTCTCCAAACTAGAATTGCATCTCGAAGGTGATATCAACATCACAGGTGTTTGGGGTATTGGTGATTTATCGAAAAAGCGTTTAGGCTTCAGTGCTGTGCGCGTGAAGGTGGATATTGAATCTGATGCCACAAAAGAAGAACTCGCTGAGCTACTTGACCATGCTAACTACTGGTCTCCAGTTGCGAATACATTCCGCAATCCTGTGGATATGGAAGTTTCTCTAGCATAGGAGCAGTAAAATACGCCACGCTAAGCGTGGCGTATTTGGAATGATACAAATTACTAGGACGGAATAGAAGGAAGGAAGTAATGCAGGTTAGTGAAACCAGATTCAAGGAAGATCAAGGAACTTTGCTCACTGATGCAGATTTAATGGAAAGTCTTAAAACTGCGATCGCAAAACAACTAGCGCCCGATGTCAGCAAAATAGATCTGCAAGGTATTTATCCTGAAGCATTTTTAAGACATATCGGCAGTTTGGGTGCCTATGGACAGGCGGTCAGCCCTACCTATGGCGGTACTGGCCGTGGCGTTTTACCCGCATTAAAAGCAATTGAAATGGTGTCAGAGACCTGCCTCAGTACAGGTTTTATGGCTTGGTGTCACAATGCCTGCTCTTGGTATTTACAAAATACTGATAATTCCTTTTTACGTGAACAAATCTTGCCCCAAGTCGCAACGGGGAAATTCTTAGCGGGAACGGGTTTATCCAATCCGATGAAACACTTTGCAGGCATAGAGAAAATTAAAATCATCGCCACACCCTGCGAAGGTGGTTATATTCTCAATGGTACTTTACCTTGGGTCTCTAATATTGGTGATCAGCATTTGTTTGGGATATCGGCACAAATAGAAGGAACCGATCAATACCTGATGGCGATCGCACAGGGGGGGATGCAAGGGCTAGAACTAAAACAAGATGTTCATTTCATTGCTCTAGAGGGTACAAACACCTTTAGATGCCTATTCCGTAATGCTTTTATTAGTCATGACTGGATATTAGCAGATCCTTGCGATCGTTATGTGGAATACATCAAAGCAGGATTTATCTTGATGCAAGTGGGGATGGGGTTAGGGTTAACTCAGAACTGCATCGATTTGATGCGTCGCGTTGATAACACTAAGCAGCATGTGAATCAATACCTTGATGATCGTCCTGACGACATGGAAAGTGAATTGGAAGCTTTGAGACTGAAGTCCTATCGATTAGCGGAAAAGATTGGGCATGGACAAGAGATTGTGAGTAAAGAGATTTTACGCGAAGTGGTGCAAGCAAGAGCAACAGCTTCAGAATTATCACTACGATCTTCGCAATCCTTAATGCTCCATGCAGGTGCGATCGGATATGTCCATGGCAGTGTTTATGATCGTCGTTTACGAGAGTCATATTTTGTGGCGATGGTTACTCCTGCGCTTAAACATTTACGCAAAGTATTAGCGGGTATGTCTTAATTAAAAATATTTCAAAAATATTTCATTTTTATACAACAAATAATATCTGTAGACATCAAAGATTTGATTGTTTATTTAACTAGCTAAAATTCTTGATTTTTTAAAAGAGTTTTAGCCTATTTTTGCTGCATATTTTTTAATATTTAATCATTGATAAAAGTCAAATACAAATGCAATTAATTAATTGCATTTGTATTTGACTTGGTATCTGAATCTATCTCTCCAAATTCTCTGTAAGATTACAGTCTGATTTGACAAGTCGTATAAATTTATTAAAAAACTTGTGTTTCAAAAACTGATAGCCATCGTCTGGCAATTCATTTCGTATATATCTATACCGATTTGATTACAGCTAAATTGCTAGAGTGATAACAATTAAATTTATTCTTGTTTTTTGTTGCCAACTGAATCACTTTCAATAGACGAGAAATCCTACTTTCTGTAAATACTAGCTATAACTAATCATGACATCTAATTTGATAGAACAGATGGTCGCTTCAGCGATAGGGAATCATTTAACTACAGGCAATATTTCTGGTTATTCCAGCAATCAAATAAACAATCTAAATTGGAACGCTTGCCCCTGTGGTGCAGACCACAGTGTTGATCAGCATCAAAGTGTAATGGAGGGAATGCCCACCGATCCTGCGGAACTGGTAAATGATTTGATTCGGATGGGACATTATTCCGAGCGCGCCCAATTGATGGCGCAGTCTTGGGAAACCAATGCGATGAAAGCTGATCTATGGCAACTTTTAGAGCAGGGTTCGCTATCTAATGCTTCTGAAAGTCAAAAGCGAATTTGCTATGACCTAATTAAAATGGCTGGTGGTGTTGAGGAAGCCTTTAGCGCGGCTTTTGGTCCCCAAGCACAGGAGTTTTTTACCGATACATTACAATCTAGTACCTTCCGTCGTCGCGAATTTTTAATTAAAGTCGCCGCCGCCGCCGCCGTTGTTACTTTGACTGGTTGCCCCTCTGCGCCCCCTGAAACTCCTTCCAAAGAAACAACGGGTGGAAATACAAATACCCCTGCCACAGATGTCGAGAAGTCCAGCTTGAAAGTGGGCTTTTTGCCAATTACTTGTGCCACTCCGATCATTATGTCAGAGCCTTTAGGCTTTTATACTAAGTACGGTTTGAAGGTCGAGTTAGTCAAAATGCCTAGCTGGGCAGCAATTCGGGACTCAGCGATCGCAGGCGAATTGGATGCTTACCATATGCTCTCGCCCATGCCAATTTCGATGTCATTAGGTTTGGGTTCTACGGCTTTTCCTGTGAAACTTGCCAGTATTGAGAATGTCAATGGTCAAGCGATCTCAGTTGCCAATCAGCATTTGGGCAAGGTTAAAGAGCCAAAGGACTTTAAGGGCTTTAGTATTGGCGTTCCCTTTGCCTTCTCAATGCACAATTTGCTATTGCGCTACTATCTCGCCTCTGGTGGACTTGATCCTGATAAGGATGTACAGATTCAAGTGATTCCACCGCCCGATGCGATCGCAAAAATGACCGCAGGACAGTTAGATGCTTTCTTGCTCCCTGATAACGTGGTACAGCGTTCTGTATTTAACAAGATTGGTTTTATCCACTTATTGACCAAAGATATTTGGGCGGGACATCCTTGTTGTGCCTTTGCCGCAAGCCAAAAATGGATTGATACTAATCCTAAAACTTTCCGCGCTATCAATAAGGCGATCATTGATGGAGCTGGTTATGCTAATGACCCCAAGAATCGAGAAGAAATTGCCAAGGCAATCGCAGGTAAAAACTATCTCAATCAACCTGAACCAGTCTTGAAAGCGGTATTAACTGGCAAGTTTGAAGATGGACAGGGCAACACGTTAGATGTTCCCGATCGCATTGGTTTCGATCCCTATCCTTGGAAGAGTTTTGCCAAGTGGATTTCTTCGCAGTTTGTACGATGGGATCTTATGCCCAAGGAGAAAGCAGATTACAAGGCAATTGCTGAGAATATCTACATGACCGATCTTGCCCGTGAGCTAGCGAAGGAGCTAGGACAAACACCACCAACGGAGACGGAGCGAACGGAAAAATTGAAGTTTGACTCTTTCGATCCTGCTAAACCTGAAAGCTACATTGAGGAACAGATTAAGCAGTTTAAGGTGTAACTTCCTTGTCTCTCTAAATTCCACTTAACAAGTGGGATTTAGAGGCAGAAATTCACAGATTGAAATATTAATTCAAATATTCAGAAACCTTGAGAAACCTATGGACTATTCTCCGCCAATGACAAAAAGGCGATCGCAATCTAACCCAATCATGATGATTGCCAAGAATTTATTGCCCAATCAAGATATACAGGCGTTTGTACTATTTCTCTTTATCCTTGCCTCAATCCTAATTTTCTGGGAAGTTGGCGCAAATGCTGGCTGGTTTTCGCCACTGATGCCCTCGGCATCACAGACTTTGAGCGACTTTTGGGGATGGATTTCTAACCCATTTTACGTCAAAGGCACTAATGATCGTGGTATCGGCTGGCATTTGATCACCAGTCTCCGTCGCGTTGCCATTGGCTTTACCTTAGGCGCTGCGATCGCAATTCCATCGGGCGTACTCATTGGTCTATTTCCCGTTGTTGCCAAAGCCGTCGATCCTTTCATCCAAATTTTGAAGCCAGTTTCGCCACTCGCTTGGTTGCCGATTGGGTTGGGACTAATCAAGGATTCCGAAAGTACCGCCATTTTCGTGATCGCCATTACCAGCCTATGGCCGACCTTAATTAACACCAAATTTGGTGTCAGTAATGTTGACCCCACCTACATCGATGTGACCCGCACCCTTGGTGCATCACCTTGGCGCACAATTACGAAAGTAATTTTGCCTGCGGCGGCTCCCAGCATTGTCTCAGGTATGCGAATTAGTGCAGGGATTGCATGGTTAGTAATTGTGGCAGCGGAGATTTTAATCGGTGGTACAGGCGTGGGTTACTTCGTTTGGAATGAGTGGAATAACCTCAGTATTACCAGCATTATTACGGCAATCCTCTTAATTGGTGCGATTGGTTTAATTATTGATCGTCTGTTTGGATTGCTGCAACATTGGGTGTCATTTGGAAGAGAAGTATGATCGTGTCATCTATAGAACAAGAATTTGCGAACACAGCGACAAAGCAAGCACAGATTTCCATTCGCGATGTGTCAATGGTCTATCGGGGTCGCAGTGGTTTGATCAACAAACTAACCCGCCGCACCTCCAAGGATTATGTCGCCCTAGCCGATATCAACTTTGATATTGCCCCTAATACCTTTGTCTCAATCATTGGCCCTTCTGGTTGTGGCAAGTCCACATTGTTAAGTCTAATCGCGGGTCTAACCACACCCAGCAGTGGTTCAGTCTTGATCAATGGCGTAGAAGTCCATGCTCCCGGCCCCGATCGGGGCGTAGTATTTCAGAACTATGCACTCATGCCTTGGCTCACGGTTGCGGAAAACTTACATTTTGCGATCGAAACGGTTTATCCAAACATGTCCCTTGCCGATCGCAAAAGTCGCGTTTACGAATATATCGAACTAGTCGGTTTAAAAGGTGCAGAGAAAAAACATCCCCATGAGCTTTCGGGTGGCATGAAACAAAGAGTGGGTATTGCCCGCGCTCTTGCGATCGATCCGCAAATTCTGCTAATGGATGAACCCTTTGGCGCTCTTGATGCCCTCACAAGAGGATTTTTGCAAGACGAGGTGGCGCGTATTTGGGAACAAAAGCGTAAAACTGTGGTGATGATTACCCACAGTATTGAAGAAGCATTACTGCTTTCCGATAAGATTGTGATGATGAAGCGGGGCCCTGCCGCAGGGATTGATGAAATCCTTGATGTATCTTTCCCCCGTCCTCGATCACGGGAAAATCTTGATCAACAATCGGGATATCATGACCTCAAGGCGGAAATGGAAGAGCATCTCATGCGTGAAACCCGTGCTGTTGAGGCAGCCAGAATCTAGGGTATATCTAAAATTTGCTTTGCAAATTTCCCTAGACTGATTAAATACCAGTTCAAACCAATTAAATATAGAAAATAGAACCTTCAAAATATTATGACAGTCGAATTTCCATCCTTTACCCAAACTCTATTAGCTGCAAAAAAAGCCAAAGGCTTGAGTTTTGCCGATCTAGAAATGCTATTAGGTCAAGATGAGGTCTGGATTGCTTCCCTTTTTTACGGGCAAAATAGCACCAATGTTGAGCAAGCAACCAAACTCGCGGATGCCTTGGGTCTGGGTGAAGATATTGTTACTGCTTTGACTTCCTACCCTAGCAAAGGACTGGGGCCAGTTGTACCAACCGATCCTTTGATTTATCGCTTCTATGAAATTATGCAGGTCTATGGCTACCCCATTAAAGAAGTCATTCATGAGAAGTTTGGCGATGGCATCATGAGTGCGATCGATTTTACTCTCGACATCGACAAAGTAGAAGATCCTAAAGGCGATCGGGTGAAAGTGACGATGAATGGCAAATTCCTTCCTTACAAAAAGTGGTAACATTTCCTGAAGTTGCTTGACTCTAAGATACAGAGAGAAGTGCTAAGCACTTCTCTCTGTATCTTGATAATCGCTATACCTAATATACAAATCAGTTAGTTTATGGCAAATCTCAAACGTACCCGTGAAGATATTCTCACCTCATCAATCGATCTGGTGCATCGTCAAGGATTGCAGTCTACAGGTTTAAAGGAATTATTTGCAGCTACTCAAGCTTCATCGGGTAGTTTTTATAACTATTTCCAATCTAAAGATGAATTTGCCCATGCTTTAATTGATTTTCAGTGGCACAAAATCAGAGAACATGCTTTTTTGTCGGCCTCTCAGATTACTGACGATCCCATCCAACGACTTCTGTTAACCATTGATAAAATTGAAGCTAAACATCTTACTGAAATTAACTGTGCAGGATGTTTATTAGGGAATTTAATTGTTGATTTGGCTGAATATAATGATGCGTTTCGGAAACATCTCCAACAGGTGTTTGATGAATGGCAAAATTTATTTGCTCAGATGTTGCGAGATGGTCAGGCGCAATTATGCGATCGCAGTGATCCTGATTTACTAGCTGAGCAAATATTGACAATGATCGAGGGTGTATTACTAATTGCTAGACTTTACGATCAACCAGAGCGATTGCAACGTGGGTTTGCGAGTATTCGTCAGCTAATCAAAGATTCATTAAAATGAAGTGCGATGCAAAGCATCGCACTTCATTTTAATGGCTTTAGGAAATTAAGGGAATGGTTGCGCTGCGCGTAAATTGTTCGTAAGCTGATTCCAAATTGAGAGGATATATTGCCTTAAAAGTGTAGTCTTTGTAAGTATCAGGAAGTTTTGCAAATTTTTCCAAAACTTGCTCCTTAGACAAAACTTGACTCTTCCATTCTAAAGCCTGACGCTCTAGCCAATTGAAATAAGCTTGCTGAGCCTGTACACCAGTCACATCGGTGACATCACCATGTCCGGGAACAACCTTAGCCTCGGGGAAAGTGGCAATCAAACGGTATAAACTGCCTTGCCATTGACGTAAATCGCTATCAGCCGTATAGGGAATGCGCTTGTTAAAGACCATATCGCCTGTAAATAGCACCTTCGCATCAGGTACATAAGCAACTAGATCAGTACCCGCAGAATGTCCATCGACACGCTCAATGCGAACACTACGATCGCCCAACCAAATGTCAGTTTGACTATTAATAATTACGGTTGGTGGCGTAATGCCAGAGGTGTTATTTTTGCCGCTTTGAATGTATTCGCGAATTACACCACGACCAAGTACAGGTACTTCACGCTTGATAAAAGCAATATTGCCCCCCGTGTGATCAAAGTGATAATGCGTATTCAAAACATAACGAATTGGCTTATCGGTTATCGATTTCACGGTGGAAATGAGTAACTCGGCTAGCTCAGGGCTATGAAAGGGGTCAATGACCAATACACCGTCACTACCAATGATAAAACCACTGTTGCAAATGGCAACCATGGGGCTAGCAGGTGGAAAGTCTGTGCTGGCGATGAGTGCATAAACTCCTTGAGCAACCTCTTGCAGTTGTAATCCTGCTGTTTGCAGACTAGCTGCTGAGGAGGTGGTTGCAGGTTCAGCTTGGGCATAAACTTGAGGTTGCTGATTTTGAGCATCGACAGGCATGGCTGCTTGTCCAAGCAATATAGTCATTACTGTGGCGATCGTCGCTAACAGTAATGCCAACAAATATTTAATTTTTAGCTTTTTCAGCATTGTCATTTCCTATAGCTAAATTTTGAAGCTGTGACACTCCCAAAACAGTTTAACAAACGAAGCTATAACCAAATTGCAACCTATTGATGCTTAGGGAAATTTTTGAGAGTATGGCTTCGCTACACTCTCAAAAATTTCTCTGGGTTTTGGCTGTATCTAAGACCCGTAATCCAAAAAGGTTGCAATGCAGCGCATAGCAACCTCTAGGGGCATCATACATTTGGCTATAGCTAAATTAAAGCCTAGGTACTGAATTTTATTGAGTTTTCAAATGGAAACTTAGAGTTTTACTTCAATGTCAACGCCAGCAGCTAGATCCAGCTTCATGAGCGCGTCGATTGTCTTTGCAGAAGGCTGATAAATGTCGATGATTCGACTATGGGTACGAGTTTCAAAATGTTCGCGAGAGTCCTTATCTACGTGGGGAGATCTGAGAACACAATAGATACGACGACGAGTTGGCAGAGGAATTGGGCCGACGGCAGCCGCATTGGTACGATTAGCAGTTTCGACGATTTTTTCGCAGGATGAGTCTAGCAGGCGATGATCGAAAGCTTTAAGACGAATCCGAATCTTTTGTTGTTGAGGTGCCACAGTCTTAGGAATTTATTCGGGTAAAATTTTCAGCGTTTCTCATGTTAGCACTGCAACACCCTAAAATCAAATAAAATCAAAATATAGCGATCGCCATCGGCATCAAGACCAAAGCACTACTTCAACTAAATACTATGACGCTGATTAAAATTCTTCCAGACTGGTTTTTGCCTGAAAGTCAAGCTACGTCAGAGTCAGTTTATCTAAATCGGCGGCGATTTTTAAAAAAGGCAGGGTTAGGGAGTCTCAGCATTATGGGTCTGTTGGCGGGTTGTCAAACCCCCGAAGAAAAACAAGCCATGATCAAACAGAAATTATTAGAGGAACGCCTCAAACCCTTCACAGCGTCGCGAAATCTTAGCTTTACCCTCGATCGTCCACTCACTAATGAATATAGTGCGGCTGCCTATACTAATTTCTATGAGTTTAGTGCTGATAAAGAGGTGTGGCAGTATGTCAAGAAATTTCAGCCCCATCCTTGGACGTTGGAAGTATCAGGTTTAGTTGCTAAGCCTCAGAAATTTGCGATCGAAGATTTGATCGCCAAAATGCCAATTGAGGAGCGGCTATATCGTCATCGTTGTGTGGAAGCATGGGCGATGGCTGTACCTTGGATGGGTTTCCCTTTAAAGCGATTGATTGATCTGGTAGAGCCGAAGGCAAATGCAACGCATGTCAAGTTCACCACCTTTTTTAAACCTGAACAGGCAAGAAGACAAATTTTGCAAAGTGAGCCTTGGCCCTATACCGAGGGGTTAACTATGCAAGAAGCAATTAATGATTTAGCTTTTCTGGCAGTGGGTATTTATGGACATGAGCTACCAAAACAACATGGTGCGCCGATTCGCTTAGTTGTGCCTTGGAAGTATGGCTTTAAAAGTATTAAGTCGATTGTGAGTATCGAATTTAGCGATCGCAAGCCTGCAACATTTTGGAATACACGTATTCCTGAAGAGTATGACTTTACAGCGAATGTCAATCCTAATATTCCTCATCCGCGTTGGTCACAGGCAAGTGAAAGAATGCTGGGGACAAATGAACGCTATGCGACGCAGATTTATAACGGCTATGGAGATTATGTGAAAAGTCTTTATTAAGTCTCTGGTCAAGCTTTTTGAGAGCCTGTTAAGCTTTAGGCAGCAAATTTATGGAGAACTTGGAAATTTAAAACTATGCCGAAATCGTTATTTATTTCTCGGAGCGAGTATAACAATTTTCAAGCAAGCGAGATACAGAGCGTTGTTTCCCCGCCGAAGGCGGGGAAACAACGCCGTACTTCACTAGTTGGGGAAACACTATATAGGAGCAAATATAAATTTGCGATCGCAACGGCACTTAGTATTTGTGTCGGATCGTTAATTGCTGCCGATCCGATCATCGCCAAAAATAACGCAATTGATCTCAATGAAGAATGTGAAATATTAATAGTCGGTGGTGGCGTAGCAGGTACAGCCGCCGCCTATGAGGGATTACTCTCAGGGCGGACTGTCTGTATGACTGAGATTACGGACTGGGTGGGTGGACAGATTACAGCACAGGGTACATCTGCCTTAGATGAAGCAAAAAAACAACGCAACCTTTGGTTTTTTCCGCAGGGCTATACCGAATTTCGCAAGCGCATTGAACGGCAATATGGCAAATTGAACCCTGGGGATTGTTGGGTAAGTGTGTCCTGTTTTTTACCGAGTGATGCTCAAGCAATTTTGGTGGGAATGCTGCAAGAGGCAGAACGCAAGGGGAATGGCAAATTAAAATGGTTCCCGAATACCGTGATCAAGAATTTGGAGATGAGTGCTGATGGCAAGTTGATTGATGCTGCGATCGCAATTCAGCATCGTCCTGCGCCAAACACTCCACCCCTGAATACTGAGCCACTGTCTAGCATTATCGAAGATGCCTACCGTTACGAAGATTCAGCTCGATTACATAAGCAAACGATTCGCTTTGCGCCTTTATCCAAAGAAAAATCGCGTAATTGGTTTGTGATTGACTCCACAGAAACAGGCGAAATTATTGCCCTTGCCGATGTGCCTTACCGTTTGGGTATCGATCCGCGATCGCATTTAAATCCCTCGTCACCAGTGCTAGATAACGATAAATACTGCACTCAAGGCTTTACCTATACCTTTGCGATGGAACAGACGGCAGAGCCACAACCCCAGCAAAAGCCCAACTTTTACGATCGCTATCTCCCCTATTACGGTTCTGACCCTAAGCCGAACCTCGCCAACTTTGACACAATCTTTACCTATCGGCGGATCTGGAGTACCGAAAATCCTCAAGTACCCAATCCTCCCAAAAATCGCTTTGGGGTGTCGGGCATGAAGGCAGGGGATATCTCCATGCAGAACTGGGTATGGGGCAATGACTACAGACCAGGGACAGATAAGGACAATCTGATCTATTCAAGAAATCAATTATTACGATCGGGACAGCTTGAACCCAATGGCTGGATGGGAGGATTGCGGACAGCAACCCTCAAGAGTGGTGAGGAAATTGCCCTAGGTTTCTATTATTGGCTCGTGGCAGGTACAACGGACTCGCAACAAAAAACGGATTGGAAAAAGCCATTCCCCAACCATCGCCTCTTAACAGGACTAGATTCACCGATGGGAACGAAACATGGTCTATCCAAATATCCCTATATTCGCGAATCCCGCAGGATTATCGGTCGTCCTTCCTATGGCTATCCTGAAGGCTTTACGATGGCTGAGGTGGATGTTTCGCAGGTGGATTTTAGCGCTGACTTCTATCGTGAAAATCTTCCTGAAACCAAGTATCGAGATCTATGGCGATCGCTGGCAGGTTTAGGCACAACCGAAGCAATTAGAAACAATACGCCACCCGAACAAATTAAACGCCGCACCCGTTCAACAATTTATCCCGATGCGGTAGGTATTGCTCAGTATTACCTTGATTTTCACCCTTGCCTCAGCGAATATCCTGTGGAAACGGCGGGCAATACTGAACGCGAAGGGGTGCGAAATGGTCATGCTCCCGCTTTTCCCGGACAAATTCCATTGCGATCGTTAATTCCGCAAAGGGTTGACAATTTGATTGCATCAGGAAAAAATATCGCCTTTAGCTATATTGTGGCGGCGGGTTATCGGGTGCATTCCTATGAGTGGTCAGTGGGAGCCGCTGCAGGGACGACGGCATCCTTTGCCCTATCAGAGGGAATACTTCCCTATCAATTCGTGGAAAATTTACCGAGAGTAAGTCCGCAGTTGATGCAATTGCAGCAAAAGCTATCTCAAAACAACAACCCGATCGCATTTCCTAACACTTCAATTTTTAATCTTGATTGGGCGGATTGGAAAATCTGGTAAGTAGTTCAGCCTAAAACGGATGATCTTGCGCCGCCTGCTACGCGGCCAGCGCAAGATCATCCGTTTTAGATCTGGTATAAAATCGAATTTGTGGTTAGCTTAACTGTAAGTTAACGATAAACGTGGCAAGTTATTAGCTAAATATTCTCCAGCACATTTGCAAGATTGCCAAGTTAAGTACAAATAACAGCATGGAAACTGAAAACCCCAAAATAGTAACTAGCGAAAAATTTCTTTTGGCTAAGCTGGCAAGCTTGGAAGAAGAAATCCAAGAGTTAAAGACTCAAAATCGTCAGTTGCGGGATCAATTGGTCACAAAAACAATCCAAGGGGAACAGTTAGTACAGGCTAATAATTCTTTGCAAACAGAAATTCTCGATCGCCAGCAAACAGAAACGGCTTTACGTTTACTTTTAGATCGACTTTCGAGCGAAAAAAATGATCTCGAAATTATTCTTGATACAACTACCTGCCATAGTGACACCATCGAAGCGTTGTTGTATGACAAGGCATTGTCTTTAGCCCATGAAGTAACCATTGATGGCTTAACGCAAATTGCCAACCGTCGCGCCTTTGATCAACGGATCACTCAAGAATGGCACAGACTCGCTAGGGAGCAGTTACCCATTTCTCTACTGCTATGTGATATTGACTTTTTTAAACGCTACAACGATCGCTATGGACATCCTGCGGGAGATGAGTGTTTGCGAGCTGTGGCTAAGTCCATTGAATCCTGTATTTGTCGCCCTGCCGACTTGGCAGCCCGTTATGGCGGCGAAGAATTTGCTGTCATTTTGCCCAACACCTTAAGTCAAGGAGCAATTTTTATTGCCGAAAAAATTTGTCAGGCTGTCTATAACTTGGGCATTGCCCATGAGTCATCTTTTGTTAGCGATCGCATTTCGATGAGTATTGGCATATCGACATTTTTGCCTACGGAATCCGTTGATGCCAAGGTTTTATTAGAAGCTGCTGATAAGGGTTTATATTTAGCCAAAAACCAAGGTCGCAATCGTGCCGTATTTAGCAGCGTTGGTTAGTTATCCCAAATAAAGAGATAGCGTAGCCATTTCTTTATTTAGAATTAGTTGCGATCGCAGTTTCCAGCTTTACCTCATTGACACAATTACCACTAGTCTCAAATTCCGCAATATTCGCAAGGGTGGTTTCCGCAATATTCGCCAGAGCATGACTAGTAAAAAAGGCTTGATGCCCTGTGACGATCACATTGGGAAAGGTCAATAACCTCTGAAAAACATCATCTTGAATTACCTCATTAGATAAATCTTCAAAAAATAAATCTGCCTCCTGCTCATACACATCAATACCAAGGTAGCCAATTGCCCCAGATTTCAAGCCGTCAATAGCGGCCTGTGTGTCAATTAATGCTCCTCGACTAGTATTGATCAGCATCGTTCCTGTTTTCATTTTTGCGATCGCAACAGCATCAATCAAATAACGCGTATCAGGAGTCAATGGACAATGGAGTGAAATAATATCTGAACTTGCCAAGAGTTCGGGCATCGATACATATGTCATACCCATGGCTAAACAAGCGGGGTTTTGATAGGCATCATATCCAATTAGTTTGCACCCAAATCCACGCATAATCTGAGCGAAAATTGCACCAATTCGACCAGTGCCAACAACTCCCACCGTTGATCCATATAGATCAAATCCCAATAAACCTTCGATCGAAAAGTTTCCTTCTCTAACACGGTTGTAGGCTCGATGGACTTTACGATTGAGCGATAGAACCAGTGCGACGGCATGTTCGGCAACGGCATAGGGGGAATAGGCAGGTACACGCACGATCGTTATGCCCAAATTAGCGGCAGTAGCTAAATCCACATGGTTAAATCCTGCGGATCGCAAAGCAATTAACTTTGTGCCACCTTTAGCCAAAATCTCTAGCATTTCGGCATTGAGATAGTCATTGATAAAAATACAAACTGCGGCAAATCCTGCGGCGAGAGAAACGGTCTCATTGCTGAGGTGACATTCAAAAAAGACTATTTCGTGTTGATATGTGCCATTTGCGGTATTAAAAGATTGGCGATCGTAGGGTTTTGTATTAAAAAAAGCAATCTTCATAATTCAATAGCATCAATATTTTTTGCCAACAACAAAGGCTCGCCAAGCGAGCCTTTATTGTTGATGTTTAGCTTATAAACTAACTACCGACATGCACAACATTCAGAGTTGCTTTAGCAGGATCGTATGGTTCTAATTCCACGTTAACGGGTTTTACATGCCAGATCTCGTCACAGTATTCCTTGATTGTGCGATCGGATGAGAACTTACCAGAGCGAGCAACGTTGAGAATCGACATCGTTGTCCACTGCTCGACATCCTTGTATGCCTCGCCAACTTTATCTTGACAATCTGCATAGGCTTGATAATCTGCCAATAGCATATAGTCATCATGATTGAGCAAGGAGTCCACCAGAGGCTTAAACAAGTCTTTGTCTCCGGGGGAGAAATAACCCATCGCCAAGCGATCAAGTACATGACGCAATTCTTCATTGCTTTCGTAGTAATCGCGAGGTTTATAGCCATCAGTTTTCATCTTTTCGACTTCTGCGGCAGTCAGACCAAAAAGGAAAAAGTTTTCTTCGCCGACTTCTTCACGAATTTCGATATTCGCTCCATCTAAAGTACCGATGGTCAAAGCGCCATTCATGGTGAACTTCATGTTGCCAGTACCAGAGGCTTCTTTACCTGCGGTGGAAATTTGCTCAGAGAGGTCTGCCGCAGGATAAATTAATTGCCCAAGGGAAGCGCTGAAGTTTGCCAAGAACACAACCTTGAGTCTCCCATGGACATCAGGATCACGATTAACCACATCAGCAACGGCATTGATCGCTTTGATGATCAACTTTGCCATGAAATATCCAGGAGCCGCCTTGCCACCAAAAATAAAGGTGCGTGGGGTCATTTGGATATGAGGATTTTGCTTGATGCGTAGGTACAACGCGATGATGTGCAGCAGGTCGAGGTGTTGACGCTTGTACTCATGGATGCGCTTAACCTGAATATCAAAGATCGAGTTGACATCAACTTCCACACAGTTGTGGGCCATGATGTAGTCCGCAAGTTTCTGTTTGTTAGCTTGCTTGATTTGCCGCCAGCGCTGACGAAAATCACTGTCATCGACAAAGCTTTCTAGCTTGCGAAGTTCATCGAGATGCTTCAGCCAAGTGCCGCCAATCTTTTCACTAATCAACTCGGACAAGGCAGGGTTCGCCAGCAACACCCAACGACGAGGAGTAACGCCATTGGTTTTGTTGTTAAACTTCTCTGGCCAAAGTTTGTAAAAATCACTAAGCACATCTTGCTTCAGTAATTCAGTATGCAGCGCCGCTACACCATTAACAGCATGACTACCGACGGTAGCAAGGTTTGCCATCCGCACCTGTTTGCCGCCATTTTCCTCAATAATCGATAGACGCGCTAGCAACTCCTCATCATCAGGATACCAAGTCTGCACATCTTGCAAGAAGCGATGATTGATTTCGTAAATGATTTCCAAATGACGAGGCAAGAGGCTTTCAAATAGAGGTACACCCCATTTCTCTAGTGCTTCGGGCATGAGGGTATGGTTTGTGTAAGCAAAGGTGCTTTGGGTAATCCGCCATGCTTCATCCCAAAAGAGTCCATGCTCATCAACTAGCAAACGCATCATTTCCGCAATGCTGATCGCAGGGTGGGTATCGTTGAGCTGCACCGCCGCATGTTCGGGAAGATTATCAAGGCGACCATATTTTTTGAGATGGCGACGGATGATGTCTTGTAGTGAGCAGGACACAAAGAAGAATTGCTGCTCTAGGCGCAACTGCCGACCTTGGGGGGTGTTGTCGTTGGGGTAAAGAACCTTGGAAATGGTTTCTGACTTAATCTTAGTGGCAACTGCACCGTCATAGTCGCCAGAGTTAAAGGCTTGGAAGTTAAAGTCTTCGCCTGCTTCTGCTTTCCAGAGACGTAAGGTATTGACGGTATTAGTTTGATATCCGGGGACAGGAGTATCGTGGGGAATGCCCTCAACGGTGAAGCTAGGAATCCACCGAGTATGCGGACGACCACGATCGTCGTTGTAGATTTCGGTATGTCCGCCAAATTTGACTTGGACTGTGGATTCATAGCGAACAACTTCCCAAGGGTTACCGCAGCGCAGCCATTTGTCGGGAATCTCCACCTGCCAGCCATGCTGAATCGATTGGTTGAAAATACCAAACTCGTAGCGGATGCCGTAGCCCATTGCAGGAATTTCTAGGGTGGCAAGGGAATCAAGGAAACAGGCGGCTAATCGACCCAGACCACCATTGCCAAGACCAGGATCGGGTTCTTGTTCTAAGATTTCGGTAAGGTCAAGTCCAGATTCTTTGACGGCTTGGGCGATCGATTCATAAAGATCGAGGTTAATTAAGCTATTACCAAGGTGTCGCCCCATCAAAAACTCGGCGGAGAGGTAATAGACAGTTTTAATATCTTGTTCGTGGTAAACCTTGAGTGTTTGCAACCAACGCTGCAACAGGCGATCGCGTGTAGTGTACGACAGCGCCATGTAGTAGTCGGTGAAGTTGGCGAGAATAGCAAGTTTGCCTTGTATATAGAACAGGTTGTCGGCAAAGGCACGCTTGAGGGTTTCGATACTTAGACCTGTGCGATCGTCTTCTACCGTAATATTGCTGGTTTGATTAGCAACATCTGTTTGCATAGAATTATTCCTGAATGGTTACTTTGTCTTATTGCCGTTCTGCTGACCCTAAGGCGGAGGGTAATGCCCTTGTCCTATCCAAGCATAAACTTTGAAATGTTGGGCATTTATTAACTGATAATTTATGTTTTAGTGATGAATTCTTGATGGTTCCCTGACATTAGCTTAGATTTGGCTAAAAAAATCTAATGAAATCAGCTTTTGAAAATCAGCACAATATGATCCCATAAAAGGGCAATCAGGTGGAAGAAATTGCGATCGCAATTTCTTCCACCTGATTGGCTATGCCGATGCTAAAAATGCGATCGCTTCGACATGAGAGGTTTGGGGGAAGAAATCAATCGGCTGTAATCGGGTAAGTTGATAGCGCCCACCTTCACATAACATTTTGAGATCCCGTGCCTGTGTCGCAGGGTTGCAACTTACATAAACCAGCCTTGCAGGAGGATTACTACGGAGATAGTTAATCACTTCAGGCTCGCAACCCTTGCGGGGGGGATCAAGAATGACGATATCAGGATGGAGATCGAGTTTGGTGATTAGCTCCTCAACTTTACCAGTATGAAAAACGACGTTATCAATACCATTGAGTTCAGCATTAAGCTTGCCCTGAGCCGTTGCCTGTGGCTGTATTTCAATCGCGATCGCCTGTTTGACTTGCTCTGCTAAGGGTAACGCAATTGTACCGATCCCCGCATAGGCATCAAGGAGAACTTCCGTTCCTTCTAGATTGAGTTCTGCTTCAATGATTTTCAACATCTGCTCCGCTTGCTCGGTGTAAATCTGGAAAAATGTATCGCCGCGCAAACGGAAAGTTAGTCCCGCAAATTTCTCTAATAAATAATCTCGTCCTGCAATACAACGGCTATCGCGCCCAAAAATTGCATTGGTTTTATCAGGGTTGCAATTGAGGATCACCCCAACTACTTTGTCATAGCGTTCCAACCAAGTTTGAGCAAATACACCCAAATTCGGAACATCCCAATCTCTACTCACAATGGTGATCAGAATTTCACCTGTTGACCTACCAATGCGAAGTCCTAAATGGCGCAGCAGTCCAGTATGGGTGTTTTCGTCATAGATTTCCCAACATTGGTTGTGAATATCCATTTTCAATTCTGCCAACATCGGATCAAGACGCTCGTCTTGGGCAGGACATTGATTAAGATTGACGATTTTGTGACTTCCCTTTTGGTAATAGCCCGCTTTAAGGTTGCCATCGCGCCCAGTGGCAAGGGGATAGGTAACTTTATTGCGATAGTGCAGGCTATCGGCTGCACCAACTATGGGCGACAGAATTTCTTCTAGGGCATCGGAGTCAAATCCGCCAATGCGCTGCAATGCTTGGAGAACGATATTTTGTTTGGTTCTGAGCTGGGCGGAATAGCTAACAGCTTGCCATTGGCAACCACCACATTTATCGGCAACGATGCAACTGGGACGCACGCGATCATTAGATGGAGTCAGAATTTTTTCGATACTGGCATGGGCAAAGTTCTTTTTGACAAACTCTAATTTGGCGGCAATGCGATCGCCAGGGACGGTATTGGGGACGAAGATGGCGATATTTTCATAGCGACCCACCCCGTCGCCACTATCGGCGAGGTCGTCAATGGTGAGCGTGATTTTTTGTCCCTGTTGCAGCATGATTTCCTAAATTCTTGGTGAAAACTAATCTGTTCCTCCCCATGACCAGTATGGATTCCCATTTCGCACTTCTTGGTTGAGGATGACAGTTGTTTGATCATTGGCATCATACATCGCTGTCGTGTCTAAAATTAAGAAGACTTGCCCACCCACAAAGCGCATCCTTAGGTAAGAATGCCCTGTAAAGTCTTCACCATAGGCTTTGGAAATGCCTGCGGTGGCTTTGCAGCTAGCATACTTGCGATTGAGTTTGGCACTCCAAGTCACACTAAAATCATCGGTTGCCGCAATTTGAAACTTACCCGCTAGCCAACTTAATTTGGCATTGCCATCAATGGTATAGCCACCCTCGCGATAGGGGCGTGACTGCGAGTTGATGGTCACTGTCTCAGGGCAGACTGCGGCAGCAGGACTATCATTAGTGGGATAAACTTTGAGAATTAGAGGCTCTGCCAGCGCTTGGCTAGACATTTGTCCGACGGTAATTGAGCTGCTCGCAACTATTGCGAGCGCAAATACCGCTGCTACACTTCTAAACTGCCTGTACATAATTTATTGACCTTAGGGTTTTACAATTTGAGAAATTGTCGCTTAGCTTCAATTTTTCTTAGTTTTATTTTGATGGAAGACCATGCTCATTAGATTGTTCCAAAAACAAGATCGCGATCAGATTGCCAAATTATTTCATGACACAATTCATGAAGTGAATATCCGTGATTATTCGCCTGAGCAAATCCAAGCATGGGCTCCCGATGACATCCACTTTTGTGACTGGGAAGAGGATTGCCATAGTAAATATACTTACGTTGCCGAAGAAGGAACAGAAATTGTTGGCTTTGCTCAATTAGAAGCGAATGGTCATATTGATTGCTTCTTTTGTCACAAAAATTATCAACGTTGTGGGGTTGGCACAAGGCTATATCGAGCACTGGAAGCAAAGGCTTTAGAGTTAGGAATCGCATGGCTATCGGTTGAGGCAAGTATTACTGCTAGAGCCTTTTTTAAAAGTAGAGGGTTTGCGGTTGTTAAAGAGCAGCAGGTATTTTGTCGAGGCGAAAAATTAACCAACTTTGCCATGGAAAAATCCCTGACAAAATATTTAGTCAAGTCTGAACCGTTTGTGGTTGCAACTTTCTATCATTTTACGAATTTAGAAGACTATCAATTGATGCGTCCCATCATTAAAGATTTTTGCGATCGCAATGAGTTAAAAGGTGTAATTCTGTTAGCGCAGGAAGGGATTAACTCTACGATTGCAGGTAGTCGGGAGGGCATTGATGCGTTGTTAAATTATTTGCGGTCTGATCCACGCTTGCAAGGTTTAGAACATAAGGAAAGCTATAGCAACGTAATGCCCTACCAAAAATTGCGGGTACGTTTAAAAAAAGAATTAGTTAAGTTTGGTGTCGATGGTATTGATCCTAGTCGGGAGGTTGGTACTTATGTAGAACCTAGGGATTGGAATGCGTTGATGGCTGATCCTGAAGTAGTTGTGATCGATACGCGCAATATCTATGAAGTGGAGTTTGGGACTTTTCAAGGTGCAATTAATCCCAATTTAGATTTCTTCCATGAGTTTCCGCAGTATGTGCAGGATCAATTGCTTGAGAAAAAATCTCAAAAGATTGCCATGTTCTGTACAGGTGGCATCCGTTGCGAAAAAGCCAGTGCCTATATGTTGGCACAAGGGTTTCAGGAGGTTTATCACCTCAAGGGTGGGATTCTCAAGTATTTGGCAGAAGTTCCCCAAGATGAGAGTCTGTGGCAAGGTGACTGTTTTGTATTTGATGATCGCATTGTGACTAATAACTAACTGATGTTATGTAGAAGTTTCTACAGCCCTCACCCCTAGCCACTCTCCCGTAGGAGAGGGAACAAGAAATATTGGCTTTTCTCCCCTTCTCCCTAGGGAGAAGGGGCTGGGGGATGAGGGTCTCACCTAACTCTTAGGGGGATTCACTATGTAGCAAATCAAGTTTTGCTTAGATATCAAAACCCAGAAGGCTAGTTGAAATTGCCGTGGGAAATTTTGTGTTATATTTTAAAAAATGAAACGATTATGAAAAGTAATCATGCGCCGTCAACTGTTTCCCCGTCAAAGTTTTACCCTAATTAAAAGCTCTGCCACCGTCATGCTGAGCTTGCTAGTGGTGATTGGGCTGAGTGGTTGCAATTCTCCATCCTCGACAAACGAGCAAAATTCTACTCAAAATTCCACTCTTCGCAAAGATCCTCAAAATCGCAAGGTAATTTTGACCACGTTTACTGTCCTTGCAGATATGGCACAAAACGTGGCAGGAGACAAAGCCATTGTTGAGTCAATTACTAAGTTCGGCTCAGAAATTCATGGCTATGAACCCACACCCAGTGACCTTCAGAGGGGGCAAGCAGCAGATTTAATTTTAGATAATGGTTTGGGGTTAGAACGCTGGGCAGATCGCTTTTACAACAGTTTACCTAAGGTCGAGCGAGTCACCTTGAGCGAGGGTATTCAGGCAATTGATATTACTGAAGATGCCTATCAGGGCAAACCCAATCCCCATGCATGGATGTCACCTCGCAATGCTCTGATTTACGTAGAAAACATTCGTAGAGCCTTAACTAAAATTGATCCCGCTAATGCTGACACCTATGCCGCTAATGCAAAAGCCTATAGTCAGCAAATTCAGGAAATTGACAATAAATTAAAAACTGCGATCGCAGTGATTCCTGAAAATAAGCGCTATATCGTCAGTTGTGAGGGTGCATTTCCCTATCTAGCAAGGGACTATGGATTAACAGAAGTCTATATTTGGTCAGTGAATTCTGATTCATCAGGTACGCCTCGGCAAGTGCAACGAGTGATTGACACCGTGAGAACTAAGCAAATCCCTGTCGTTTTTTGTGAAAGTACCGTTAATAATCAATCGCAGTTACAGGTAGCCAAGGAAACAGGGGCAAAGTATGGCGGTGTATTTTACGTGGATTCCCTTTCTCCTCCCGATGGCGTAACCCCCACCTATCTCAAATTATTGGAATACAACGTTAATACTCTGATTGCAGGACTCCAAGGTAAATAATATGCCTAACCCAAATATCAATCTATCCTCAACAACACCGAGCATTGATGTAGAAAATGTAACTGTTAGTTACCATGGCAAAGTGGCTCTACATAGCGCTTCATTGCAACTTAATGCAGGCACAATCTGTGGTCTAGTGGGCATGAATGGCGCGGGTAAATCGACCTTGTTTAAAGCGGTGATGGGCTTTGTCAAACCTATGAGCGGCAGGGTCTTAATTCATGGTCTGCCCGTTCGCCAAGTTCAAAAACGTAGCCTTGTTGCCTATGTGCCGCAAAACGAGGAAGTAGATTGGAACTTTCCTGTCAGCGTCTATGATGTGGTAATGATGGGGCGCTATGGCTATATGAATATTTTGAGAATGCCGCGATCGCAAGATCGTCGAGCTGTGCGCGAAAGTCTAGAGCGGGTGGAAATGTGGGAACTTCGCGATCGGCAAATTGGTGAGCTATCGGGAGGGCAAAAAAAGAGAGCATTTTTTGCCCGTGCCTTGGCACAACATGGCAAGGTTTTGCTGCTAGATGAGCCATTTGCAGGAGTCGATGTTAAGACCGAAAAGATGATGATTCATCTATTAATGGAACTCCGTCAAGCGGGCTACACGATTTTAATCTCTACCCATGACCTCGATTCCATCACCACATTTTGCGATCAGGTGGTACTAATTAATCGCACGATTCTCGCCTATGGTGAAACCTCAGAAGTGTTTACCGAAGAGAATCTTTCGCGTACCTTTGGGGGTTCGGTTGTGGATTTATCCCACGCTAAAAGTTGTCTCGTCCACAGTCATTTAGAGCATCCTTCGGAACAAGCATCACAGGAATAGAAGCATATGGATCTAGTCAATTGGTTTACCGCACCTTTGCAATATAGTTTTATGGTGAAGGCAATCTGGATCAGTGCTTTAGTGGGGTTGGTCTGTTCCGCACTATCCTGTTTTATGATCTTAAAGGGTTGGGCATTGATGGGAGATGCGGTGTCCCATGCGGTCTTACCAGGGGTCGTACTTGCCTATGTACTGAATATTCCCTTTGCCATTGGTGCGTTTGTATTTGGGGTTGGTTCTGTAATTGCGATCGGTTTTATTAAGTCCAATACACGGATTAAGGAAGATACCGTAATCGGTTTGGTATTCACAGGGCTATTTGCCTTTGGTGTCGTCCTCGTCTCTAAAATTAAAAGTACCGTTGATCTCAATCACATTCTGTTTGGAAATGTCTTAGGAATTGCCGACAATGATATTGTACAGACGGTAATTATTAGTGTAATTACCCTAGTTATATTGGCGATTTTACGCAAAGATTTGATTCTGTTTTGTTTCGATGCCACCCATGCCCGTTCGATTGGTTTAAATACCACCTTTCTCTATTACATTTTGCTGTCCTTGTTATCCCTCACTGCTGTAGCAGGATTGCAAACCGTCGGTATTATTCTGGTGGTGGCTATGTTGATTACCCCAGGGGCAACCGCCTATTTGTTGAGCGATCGCTTTGACCACATGATGTTGATTGCCATGGCTTCAGGGGTATTTTCGAGTGTGATTGGTACTTATATCAGTTACCACATCGATGGATCGACGGGTGGGTGCATTGTTGTTCTGCAAACCTTGTTATTTCTAGCGGCAATGATTTTTGCACCGAAGCACGGCTTGTTATTGCGATCGCAAAAAAATCGCTAAACAAGGGGCTTCAGCCCCTTGTCTTTGATATTAGGCTTGGCTGTGATAAGCCTGAACCATTAACTGCTTCAAATCTGCAATCAAAGGATAGCGAGGATTTGCACCCGTACATTGATCATCAAAGGCTTGATCCGCCATATCTTCCACATGCGCCATGAAGAACTCCTCGCCCAGACCTTGTTCAGCAAGGGCATCCTTGATCGTGGCAGGAATATCGACCTGACGCTTGAGATCTTCCACTGCGGCAATCAATCTTTCGATTTTCTCATCTTCATTTGTACCACCCAAATTTAGATAATCCGCAATTCTGGCATAGCGCCATTTGCTATTGGGGTACTTATTCTGCGAGAAGATAGCTTGCTTGAAGGGAACATCGGTGGCGTTATAACGAATCACATGACTAATCATCAGTGCATTGGCTAAACCATGGGCAATGTGACAAGTACCACCCAACTGGTGGGCGATCGAGTGGCAGACCCCCAAGAAGGCATTGGCAAAGGCTAAACCTGCAATTGTGGCGGCATAATGGACTTTTTCCCTTGCTTTGGGATCATTCGCTCCATTTTTGTAAGCACTGGGTAAATATTTGAACAACAAACGAATTGCCTCCAGTGCCAATCCATTTGTATATTCGGAAGCCAACACGGACACGTAGGATTCGATCGCATGGGTGAGCGCATCAATACCACCGTAAGCGGTCAGACGCTTAGGCATGTTCAGCGTTAGCTCAGGATCAACAATTGCCATATTCGGAGTCAAGGCATAATCAGCAAGAGGATACTTGATTCCCGTTTTCTCATCGGTGACTACGGCAAAAGGTGTTACCTCTGATCCTGTTCCCGATGTCGTAGGGACAGCAACTAGCATTGCTTTTGCGCCCAAAGGTGGCAACTCATAAACCCGTTTGCGAATATCCATGAATCGCATTGCCAAACCTTCAAACTCAATTTCGGGATGTTCGTACATTAACCACATGATTTTGGCAGCATCCATCGGCGATCCCCCACCAAAGGCAATAATCACATCGGGCTGGAAGCTATTGCAGATGTTTAATCCCTTACGCACTGTGGCGAGGGAGGGATCGGGTTCGACATCATAAAAAGTATAGTGAGCTAGTCCAATTTCTTCCAGACTATCGGTGACTTCCTTCGTTAAGCCCAGTTCAAATAATGGACGATCGGTGACAATCAAAGCGCGTTTTTTGCCTACGAGATCCCGCAGTGCCACAGGCAAACAGCCAGATTTAAAATAAATCTTTGGTGGAATCCGAAACCACAGCATATTCTCCCGACGTTCGGCGGCGGTTTTGACATTGAGTAAATGATGTGGTGTAACGTTGGCGGAAATAGAATTACCACCCCAAGAGCCACAACCAAGGGTCAGTGATGGATCAAGGCGGAAGTTATAAAGATCACCGATCGCACCCTGTGACGATGGCGTATTAATTAACACTCGCGAAGTTTCTACTTTAGATTCAAAATAGCGAATGTGCTTTTGATTGTTAGGGGCTGTATATAGTACCGATGTATGCCCATGACCACCAAAGAGAATCAGTTCTTCGGCTTTGGTAACTGCCTCATAAAAATCCTTGGTGCGATACATAGCTAGAATTGGCGATAATTTCTCATAGGCAAAGGGTTCGTCTTTGTCGATCGCCGTGACTTCACCAATCAAAACCCTCGTATTGTCTGGAATCGAGAATCCTGCAACTTCCGCAATTTTGATCACCGATTGCCCAACAATTTCGGCATTCAAGCGCCCATCGGTCAAAATTACTTTGCGAATTTGATCACGTTCTTCTTCGTTGAGAAAATAAGCACCCCGTTTAATAAATTCTTCTCTAACGGCTGCATATACCGCCTCGACAACGACCACAGACTGTTCAGAGGCGCAAATTGTGCCGTTATCAAAGGTTTTACTGAGAATAATTGAACTAACTGCCATTTGGATATGGGCGGTTTCATCGATGATCGCGGGAGTGTTGCCAGCACCCACCCCAAGGGAAGGATTTCCCGAAGAATAGGCAGCTTTAACCATCCCCGGCCCCCCTGTCGCCAGAATTAGTTTGATGTTTGGGTTCTGCATCAAAGCTTGGGATAGTGGCACAGTTGGTTCATCAATCCAGCCAATAATGTCGGGAGGCGCACCTGCGGCAACGGCAGCTTCCAGCACAATTTTGGCGGCAGTAATTGTACATTGTTTAGAGCGGGGATGGGGTGAAAAAATGATGCCGTTGCGGGTTTTCAGGGAAATCAGAGCCTTAAAAATAGTTGTGGAAGTGGGATTGGTGACGGGAACGATCCCCGCTAAGATGCCCACGGGTTCGGCGATGCGCTCATAGCCAAAATGCTTGTCTGATTCAATTACACCGCAAGTCTTATCATTTTTATATTTGTTATAAATCATTTCTGAAGCAAAGTGATTTTTAATCGCTTTGTCTTCGATTACGCCCATCCCCGATTCTTTGACAGCAGCTTTGGCTAAGGGAATCCGTGCTGCGTTGGCTGCCAGTGCGGCATGTTTAAAAATGCGATCAACTTGCTCTTGGGTAAAACTGGCAAACACGGCTTGAGCCGCTTTGACTCGTTGAATTAAGAGTTCTAATTCTTCATTATTTGTAACTTTCATTCTCAATTCCCTTGATATTTTCTTGTTGTAATTACTAAGCCCCCCCTATTTCCCTTTTATATTGGGGATTGAGGAGAATCTTTACAATGCTTAAATGATTAAAGATCTTTAAGAAAGAGCCTACTCAGCAAACATTTTAGCTAAGGTGTCAAGCACCAATCTTTGTTCATCTTGATTAATTCGCCCCAATTTCTTGACCAATCGAGTTTTATCAATAGTACGGATCTGATCTAGAACTATTTGCCCATTTTTACCTTGAAACTGACAATTGATCCGACTAGGATATGCTTTCCCTTTTGTTGTCATGGGGGCAATTATGACTGTGGAAATATGCAGATTCATTTCATCAGGGGAAATAATAAGACAGGGGCGTGTCTTCTGAATTTCACTACCAATGGTGGGATCAAGATTAACCAAGGCAACGTCAAATCTTTTAATTACCACTCCCATTCAGCTTGATCCCATTCAGTTGTACTAATTTCATCTAAAAGCACATCATCATGGTTTTGAGACATCTGGGCAAAGGCTTGATCCCATCCTGCGCGGGGATGTCTGACTTGGCGAATAGTTAGATGATCTCCCTCAACTTCGATCTCGACTTCTGTATGAATACCACTTTGCTCTAGGAGCAATTTAGGAATACGTACACCTTGAGAATTTCCAATTTTGACAATTCGAGTTCTAATAGCTGTACTCATAATGTGGATTGTGGTTAGTAATTACATTGTATTTACCAGCAAATAGATTGTCAAGAATGCTGTAGATGTTGATGAGTGGATCTGTGGGAGCGATCGCGCATCCACTGCCAAGAAACTAGATTAATCAGCAGCCCAATCGCGAAGAGAATTGCCATGAGTGCGATTTGATATAAATCGGTTTGCACCATGATATCCGCGATCAGATGGGAAAGATTTAGCATGGTATAAAGCACTGTAAAACTAAAATGGATGACGCGATAGCTCCTAGAATTAGTAAAAACAGTACCGATAATTGCCACCATTGGCAGTACGAAGAAGCTTAGCATCAACCACATAATGGGAGCAATCTCTGCCATATTGTGAGACTGGGATGTAATGATATTTAGCCCGTGAAATAGGGGCATTAATCCTAGTTGAGTATGGAAGAGTAAACCTAGCAGAAATACAACCCAAAGGGTAATGATCTTCTCTTGATATTGTTGATGGTGTTTGTGCAGCATAATCCCTTGCCTCCTAACAATTCGATTTTATTGGGAGCAGGTCATCAAATCCCAACTGCACCAAGGGCATTGATTCCGCGATCGCAAAATATATTCACGGTCTGCTGTACCAGTTCGGGCGGCGCAGGTGGTGTGTCTTTGAGGGAATAGGGTAATCCCAACTGTTCCCATTTATATTCTCCCATTTTATGAAATGGTAGGACTTCTAATCTTTCTACATTTTTGAGTGTGGCAATAAAGTCAGCTAGTTGATTGATGTTGTCAATGTTGTCGGTGAGGTGAGGAACTAGCACAAACCGAATCCAAACGGGCTTGCCAATTTCACTGAGATATCTTGCCATTTCTAGGGTTGGCTCGATGGAAACACTAGTAACTTTGTAGTAAAGTTCGGGAATGTAGGACTTGATATCCAGTAAAACCAAGTCGGTTTCTGCGAGTACGGGTTTTGCATTTGCGATCGCACAGTAACCCGATGTATCAAGGGCTGTGTGCAAGCCCATTTGATGACAGCGCTGAAATATTTCCCTAGTAAATTCTGGCTGCATCAGTGGTTCGCCACCACTGACCGTTACCCCACCTTTACGAATAAAAGATTTACATTTTTTGATCTCATCAATTAGATAATCAACGGTGACTTCTTTGCCATCATGGGCATTACGGCAGTCTGGATTATGACAATAAAGGCAGCGCAGGGGGCAGCCCTGTGTAAACACAATAAATCTGATCCCCGGCCCGTCTACTGTCCCAAAAGTTTCGATTGAATGAATACGTCCAGTTTGAGAAGTCATCAGGATTCTCTATGATTTTATTCTTTCTATTTTACTACGAAATTCTGACTGACTTTTTATTGGTAAATAGCTCGGCATATTCATAGACAAAACCCAGATTATCGTGCCGCCCGCTACGCGGGCGGCACGATAATCTGGGTTTTAAGTGACCTACTTAATAGACATTACTCAACAGTCAATGTGCGAATATGGCACATTGATAAGCGCATTGGCTTATGACAAGATTAACAACTAGTAACAAGATATTTACCGAAAGATCAGACCTTGATCAGACCTTGATCAGACCTTTTCTGACCTAAAAGCATGAATTTTTCTATTAAGGTGCAGCTACGTGTCCCTTTAAAGACTAAAACAAGAAATTCTTTAGAGATTTGCACAATCTATTTGCTGCCCCCCAACGACAGGAAACCCCATGACAACTATCCCCCAAAAACAAGGCTTTCTAGCCGCTTCAGCGATCGCAGCGATGGCTGGTGTTGCTCTCAGTATTCCCAATGCAGTCAGTGCCGCTAATCTTGCGACTTACGATTTTGAGTTTAAGTTTGCTAATAATACTAGTGGTAGCGGCTATATCACTCTTGATAAGGACAATAAATCTTATAGTGAGTCTACAGATGATTATGATTATTCCTTATGGGGACAAGCGCAGTGGTTAGACTTTAGCTTTGCCTATCTTGGTACAACCTATACTAAAGCTGATGTACCTAGTTCTTACCTTCAATTGTACGAATTTCCAACTAGTTCACCATTCTACCCTTCCAACGGTAGTTTTCTAGCTGGCATCCAGATACTTGCCAACGTTGGCAATGAATATAAATCTTTTATTGGAAGTGCGTCTTTGAGCTTTAATTACGGCCAAATTGACAACAATCTCGACACTTTCGGTCCATTCAGCCTGACTGAGAGAAGACCAGTACCTGTGCCTGCATTTGCTTTTGGCATTGTGGCGGCGGGTGGATGGATTGCCTCGAAGCAATTGCGCCGCCAGACAAAAGCGGTTAAGCAAGAAGTTGCTGTCTAAAGACATCTGCAATTATTTTCCATAAAATTTTATCGTAGGGGCAATTCATGAATTGCCCCTACGATAAAATGTGAGATTCAAACTGTTTTTTCTAAATCCAAAAGAGAGAGTTGCAACGCGAAGCGTTGCAACTCTCTCTTTTAGGTTTCTAAAGCTCCTAATGCTTTCAAAGTATCAATTTCCGCTTGAGTCAAGCCTCTAACATCGTTGATGATCATGCCTCTATAGGGAGAGAGCGATCGCAGGGTTTGTAAACATTGCCCTGTGGGAATATCCCAGCATTGAATCGTCTCATCCCAACTGCCACTAATTAGCGTTTTAGCATCCTGACTTATCGCTAGTGACGCGACCCAGTGACCATGCCCCTTTAATGTTTCAAGACAATTTCCTGTTAACACATCCCAAATTTTGACAGTGCGATCGCTACTGCCACTAATTAGACGATCTCCATTGGGCGTGAAAATCAGCGAGATAACAGGGTGATAATGCCCAGAAAATAGGCGTAAACATTCACCTGTCGCTATGTCCCATAGCTTAATCGAGTGATCATCGCCACCCGTTGCTAGATACTGTGAATTGGGGCTGATCTCCATTGCCCACACACGATTACTAGAATCCGCCTCCCAAGTATGTAGACACTCACCTGTTTCTAGATGCCAATATTTTACGAGCTTGTCATAGCCACTGCTAAAGAGGGTTTTGCCATCGTGATTAAACCGAACCGATAGGACAGAACTTGGATGACCTTGCAAGGTTTGTAAGCATTCACCAGATTCTAGATTCCACAACTTAACAGTGTGGTCATAGCTACCACTCGCTAAGAATTTGCTATCGGGACTAATGGCAATTCCCCAAACCCAACTACGATGTCCTTGAAGGGTTTTGATGAGTTTTCCTGTATGAGGATTCCAAAGTTTAACCGTGCGATCGGCGCTGCCACTGGCGAGAATTTGTCCATTGGGGCTGAAGGCAACAGAGAGAATGCGATCGCAATGTCCGCGTAGTATTTGAAAAGGTTGCAGATCAGTTTCTAAACTTTGGGGTGCATTGATATCAACATTCCAGAGTTTAAGTGTTTGGTCTTCATGTCCACTAGCAAGTAAGTTCTGCTGATGATCATAGGCGATCGCATAAATAGCATTGCTATTGCCTTGCAGGGTTTTGATACATTTTCCCCTCTGAAGTTCCCATATTTTAATCCCGTGGTCATCACCACCACTAACCACTAAATTTGCTTGGGGATGGAAAGCAACTGACCACACGCGATTGGTGTGTTTGTGCATCGTGTCCAGACATTTCCCTGTGGCAACATCCCAAATCTTGACAGATTGATCATAGCTACCCGTCACTAGGCGATCGCCTTGAGGACTAAATTCTAGAGAAGTGACAACAGAATTATGTCCTAGCAAGGTTTTTAGACATTCGCCCGTTTGCCAATTCCATATTTTTACAGTGCTATCAAAACTGCCACTGGCTAAGGTTTTGCCATCAGGACTAAAGGCGATCGCTTTCACCCAATATTGATGCCCTTGCAGAGTTTGCACACATTCACCCGTCTCCAGATTCCATAACTTGATCGTGTTATCTTCGGCCGCCGATGCTAAAAGCTGACCATTGGGATGGAAGTCCACCGACCAGACACAGGCATTATGTCCTGCTAGGGTTTGCATAGACTCGCCTGTGACCATATTCCAAATTTTCACAGTGCGATCGGTGCTACTACTAGCAAGGAGTTGACCATCAGGGCTAAAGGCAATTGCCGTCACAATGTTGATATGTTCGTCTAGGGTTCGGAAACATTCGCCATTATTTGTATTCCACAGTTTAATCGTATGATCCTGACCGCAACTAGCGAGAATTGGCGACTTGGGACTAAAAGCAACGTGCCAAACCCAACTATTATGTCCTTGGCAAATAAATAGTTGCTTGCCATTAACAGCGTCCCAAATCTGAATTTCGCCATTGGTATCACTGCTAGCAAGGGCAAGTCCATCGGGGCTAAAGGCAACGCTAGTAATGCCGCCAAAGGTCGCCGCAAACAGGCAATCTCGAAAATGCGCTTGAGTAAAGTTGACCCGATGTAAAGTTTGCGATCGCAAATCACAGTCCCGAATCATCAGCCGAGAGAAGTCATAGCCCGTTAAATCAGTTCCCAAATGCACCAGTAAATGAAGGAGGTTTGCACCGCCATAATTGTCTGCGGGCAAGGGGCTTAAGCCTCTTGCCCCATAAACGTTAAGAGCATTCGCCTCATTTTGAAAGGTCGTAATTAGTCTTCCTAATTGATACTCAACCTGTTTCTTAGAGACAAGATTATTTTGTAATTGCTGAAGGATCGGCTGCACAATTAATTGAATTTGACTATCCCGAATGTAATCCTTCGCTTGGGCTTGAACTAAAGCATGGGTTAACAAATACTGCGACGATTCGGTAACTATTTCTTGACAGATTAGTTTAGTTAATCGATCCGTTACATATTCCATCACCACAGGTTGCTGAGTAAATCCATGGCGATCGCGTTCAATCAAGTTACAGTTCACCAAAGACTCTAAAACTTCCATTAACTGCAATTTAGATGTTAATGGCGTAAAAGCACTATGCAAATCTGTTAAAGAAATACTCTCGCGATGAATCACCAGCCAATACATGACTTGATTTTGAAGGTCTGACAATCTCTTTAATTGTTGAGATAGCAGATTGTTAATCCCATTAAATAGAGTGATGCCACTGGCTAAAAAATAATTAACATTACCTGCATACAAGTCACGAATGGAAGTAGCGGCGATCTTTAGAGCTAAAGGATTACCACTATAACAATCAACTAATTGCCGAGCTTCGGCATCGGAGATTGATAAGCCTTTGAGGTCTAGGATAGTTTTCGCTGCCTCAAGTTCCAATCCAGATAGAGCAAGCGTCCTTACTGCTAATCCATCACCCTCAAGTGCTGTCACCTCTGAGGGTTTTTCGCGACTGGTAATCAGCACACAACTTTGATGACTAGTTTCTCCCACTCGCCACAAAAGTTCGCCATAAGCTTCGTAGCTATCAAGATAAGTACCTGTCGCTTGACCATGGTGCAACAACGTATCGAAGTTGTCCAAAATCAGCAAACATCGATACTTGCGGAAGTATTCGATTAAGCAAGTAATCTGCTCATGGGAGTTAGTCGGTAAAGTCGTAATTTGCTGCTGTGACAGAATCTTCAGACAGTCTCCCATCTTGTCGCTGAAAGTAGGTGCATGGCGTAGCGATCGCCAAATCACATAATCAAATTCGCCTTGCAATTGTTCAGCAATCTTCACAGATAAGGAGGTTTTACCCATCCCGCCCATTCCCAGAATCGTCACCACCCGACAGCGATCGGCCAAAATCCATTCTCTAAGAGTTTCTAATTCCTGAGTTCGTCCACAGAATTTAGCAACATCAATCGCTTCCCCCATGTGAATCTGACTTGTCTCTGAGTTTGCATTTAAAGCCGCTTGCTGCTGAGCATATCTCTCCAATACTCCACGCAGATTATTTTTGGTGACTTTTTCGTTTAAAGCTTGAGACAGCGCTCGCCATAATCCTGAGCCAACATCTCTGATATATCCAAGATCATAGCCCTTTTCAATAGCCATATCTGAGTATTTATTACCGTCCCAAGATTGACTCAATACAAGTTTTTGAACTTCTTTTAAGTCTCCATTGCCTAGTAATCGCGTGACTAGCGCGATCGCCTCATTTTTTGTCATTTTTCGCCTTAAATCTCGACTGATACTTACACTATCGCTAGAAAATCCTCATTTGTCAAAAAAATTTACATAAATATGCCGAAAACATCCGACCTTGATCCGACCTTTTCTGACCTTTGAACCTTGTATTGCTAGTTAAGCTCAGATGATGTCTTTAAAAATTAAACAACAAGTAAAGTAATTAAATATGTTAATGCTTAATAGAGAACCAATTTCCTCCATAAAATCAGGCCCACAAAGATGTGTTTATGGGAAAACTGCAAGTGACGAAATAATTCTTCCATTAGATTTTGTTCTATATGAATTAGATGCTACTAGTGACGTAATCATTCAAAAACTTAGAAATATCCCTGAAATTGGTAGTACTGTAGGTGCTGATGTGAAGACACTTTGGGGATCTCCATTTGGTAACATCAAGAGTTATGCCAGCCCGAGTGTTATTGGCTCGGTTAATCCTGTGGTATTAGTTAATCCCACCATCAAGTCAAGTCAGGTAAAAAAGATTCCTGACGTAAAAAAAATCGCTGATCATAATGATTTAAAAGATGGTGATCAGGTTTCAATTGAATATATTGATTCAACTTTAAGCTTAATACCAAGTGGAGTTGATGGTCAACTGAATATAATTGGTAATGCTATAAAATCTGCAATATTTCTGACCCCAATTCTAAATGTAGATGCTTATTTAGTTACTTTTAATAGTAATCTACAGGAAAATTCTCGCGGAGCAAGAGTGGTTTTGAAGTCTACAGGAGAACTTGTGGGGATGCTAATCTTCACTTCTAACTCTGGAGGTGTCTGTAATGCATTGGTTTATCCCGCACACTTGATTTCGTAAGGGAAAGTCAAAACTAATTTTCTAAACTACACGATCCATTTCAACTCTAAAGTCCCACCCTATTAGTAATCACTAACATTAATCTAGATATCAAACCATGCTCCAATATACATCTACAAAGAAGTTATCTTTCCTGTCATGCTTTTTGTTAATGGCGACATTCAATTATTCAGCTTTAGCTCAACAGGAGCCTGAAACGAATGTCCCTAGAGCTATTCGTCTGTCTTTAATAAACGGCATAATTGAGCTTGCTAAAAATCCACAACAAGCAAAAGCTAAAATTGAGCTTATTTGGGATGTCTTACCTGAAGGAACAATACTTCCAAAACAGAGTCGAAATGAGTTTGTAAAACCAATTGTCATCAGAATTCCCAATCGTGACTTGGGAGATCCAAAGATTTGGACTAACAATTTGAGTTCTGAAGAAAAAAATATTTTATTAAAAGCGTTGTATCCAGATGATAGCTCTAGAATATCCGACCTAAGTCAGTTTCGTAACGACACCTCAAGCAAAAATTTCGAGAAATACTGGCTTGCAGAGGACTTAGCCGAAAACCTTATCAATGGTAAAGATGTAGATGCATCAAACTTTTTCAGTTTATTTAGAGATCACAAGATATTAACAAACGTACTCAAGAGTCAAGGAATTGAGTATTTTCTGACTCTTAAACAAGAAGAAGAAGTTATTCAAGAAGGATTTCCAAAAGTATCTGATCAAAATATTATTTGGGAAATTAGTATTTATCAATTTCCAGTCGGGTCAACGCCTTCTGATTCAGGCGGTTCTCCTGTACCAACAAAGTTTTATTATCGCTATACGATCAAAGCGAAGATTGAACCTATCGATATTACAATTGCTAAGCCTAAAGGCAGAGAAATCAATGCCGAAGTTGCTATCAGATTCAAAAATGGAGGAGCATTAGGCTTGTCTCAAAGTGGAGGAGCTGAATTTCTCTACAAAGATATTGACAAAATCACACTGACACCAACAAAAGCATACGAAAAAGAACTAAGCAAAATACAAGAAGAAAAAGCAGGAAACCAGCTAGATCAAACTTTGAATTTCATTGGTATTGGAGGACAGCAAATTGGGGATTTACTTTCTCGAACACTTTTTGAAGGTGATACAAACTATTCAATCATCAGTGGCGGATTATTTGGTCGAGATAAGGTTGAATTACTTGTCGGGGCTAACCTCGAACTTGCTAAATGGGAGCCTTTGACATTGGGTGTTTTGTTTGGTGTTGTGCCTCAAGCGCAAACATCTCTGTACATCGGACCTAGTTTACAGGCTTCCATTTTTACGCTTTCTGGTGGTGCTCGTATTTCTGACAATAATGTAGGTTCCACAAGGGTAGATACTGCGGGGGTAATTTCTATAGATTTGTCTCGATTAATAGGACTTACACCACAGACTAAACCAATTCAACTTGCACAGGATAATGCGGGTGGCGGCTGGGGAAATGTAAGCGATGAACTAACCAAAAACTTAGCTGTTAGTCGATTTTCACTTAAAATGGGAGAATCAATCAAATCGCAAGATATTCCTAATGAATTCGGATTTCAACTTCAGAAAGTCAAAGAATGCTCAGGTGCTGATACAACTAATAAAACAATTGTTGACGTAAGAATCGGACAATTTCGCGAACAAGGAAAATCTGATTTTTCTGTCAATCCTCTACAGTTTTTTCCTCAAGGTATTTATAGATTTGAGCCTAATTCAAATGCTCAAGGGCTCGAATTTATTGATCCCTCAACTGATGAAGATATAAGTAGGAATGAAATCAAATTTTGTTCTGTTCCAAAATTAACTGCTCTTCAACTTCGTGCTTTAGTAATTGAGAGACTACCTTCCGTTCGATTTTCTCTTGCAATAGATGAATCTATTAAAGAACCCACAACTAAACTTGAAGAGCTTAAATTTGAGTTTCAACAAATAAAAGACTGTGAAAAGAAAGATGTAAGAGAGAAAAATGTAAGGGTAGGCATAAACATTAAAGACTTCAAACTTGAGCAATCTAAATCTGTAGTAGAACTCTTACAGTTTTTCCCAAAGGGAATCTATAAGATTCAAGATACGTCTGGAATTGAGCTTAAACTTGCTAATTCTGAATCTACTGAACAAAATGAACTTAATATGTGTTCTCTCACAAACACACCAACCATTCAAAAACTTTCTCTAAAAAAATCTAAATAACCATAATCCCAAGATTTAGCAATACAGTTTGTTTCTATTATATTTGGAGGTAAATTCTATGACACGTGGCATTGGTCAGTTAATCAGGGATAGGTGCTAAAACGCTCATTTCATGACGATAAAAAGCAGGCAAATCCCTCGTCGATTACGCTTTAGCTCACCAGTGACCATGACTCTGAAAAACTTTCCAAGTAATCGCATCATCACAAAGAAATGGCTATGCCATTTCTTTGTTTGAAAATCCTTGCTGTTTTTTTGTTTCAATTCATAAAAGTGTGACTACACTTTTATGAATTGCGATAACTGACCAATGTCGAGGCTTTGTGTATTACAAGAGATTTTTTGAAAGGATTGCTTTGTCAGCCTTTCAAAAAATCTCTTGGTGTTTAAGAAAGCGTAAATCGCTGCAATGTTTAAAAAGTGCTGCTTAGCGACACTTTTTAAACACTATACCCGTTCATGGAACGTGCGTTTAATCACATCGAGTTGTTGCTCACGGGTGAGCTTGATGAAGTTCACAGCATAGCCTGATACTCGAATCGTTAGCTGGGGATAGTTTTCAGGATGCTCCATTGCATCTAGTAAAGTATTGCGATCGAGGGCATTGACGTTAATGTGATGTCCACCATCGTGGAAATAGCCATCGAGTAAACCAACAAGATTGTTAGTGCGATCGCATTCCTGTCTACCCAAAGCCGTGGGAATGATTGAGAAAGTATTAGAAATACCATCTTGGCAATCGCCATAGGGCAGTTTGGCAACCGATGATAGAGAGGCGATCGCGCCACAACTATCGCGTCCATGCATAGGATTTGCTCCAGGAGCAAAGGGTTCACCAGCCCTACGTCCATCGGGAGTATTACCTGTTTTTTTGCCATAGACAACATTGGAAGTAATTGTCAACACGGACTGGGTGGGAGTGGCGTTGCGATAGGTTTTATGTTTGCGAATTTCATCCATAAACCTCGACACCAGACTAACGGCAATACTATCAACGCGGTCATCGTTGTTGCCATACTGTGGGTATTCACCTTCGATGAGGTAATCTACTGCCAAGCCATTTTCATCACGAATCACCTTGACCTTGGCATATTTAATTGCCGAGAGAGAGTCGGCAACGACAGACAGACCAGCAATTCCACAAGCCATGGTGCGATAGACATCGCGATCGTGTAATGCCATTTCGATGCGCTCGTAGCAATACTTGTCATGCATGTAGTGAATGACATTGAGCGTGTTGATGTAAAGCTTAGCGAGCCATGCCATCATTTGCTGCAATCGCTCATTGACTTCTTGATAATCGAGATAGTCTGCGGTGATCGGCGCAAAGTGGGGAGCGACTTGCATACCAGTTTTTTCGTCTTTACCGCCATTGATCGCATAGAGCAGGGTCTTGGCAAGATTGACCCGCGCTCCAAAGAACTGCATCTGTTTACCAATTCGCATGACCGATACGCAACAGGCGATCGCATAGTCATCACCATAGGTGGGACGCATCAAGTCGTCATTTTCATACTGAATGGAACTGGTATCACTGGAAATTTTGGCGCAAAATTGTTTGAAGTTTTCGGGTAGACTTTCTGACCACAGTACGGTCAAGTTAGGTTCAGGGGCTGCGCCGAGGTTAGACAAGGTGTGCAAGAATCGATAACTAGATTTGGTGACCAAAGTGCGACCATCGGCGCTCATGCCACCGATTGCCTCAGTAACCCATGTGGGATCGCCTGAGAAGAGGTTGTTGTAGTCGGGAGTCCGCAAAAAGCGCACCATTCGTAGTTTCATCACGAAATGATCGATTAACTCTTGCAGCTCAACTTCTGCGATCGCACCTTTGCGAAGATCACGCTCGAAATATATGTCTAAAAACGTTGATACACGACCAAGGGACATCGCAGCCCCATTTTGTTCTTTGACTGCACCTAAATAGCCAAAATAGACCCACTGAATTGCTTCCTGTGAGGTCATGGCAGGTCGCCCAATATCAAAACCGTACTTCGCTGCCATTTCCTTTAGTTCAAACAAAGCGCGAATTTGTTCTGATAGTTCTTCTCTTAGGCGAATTGTATCCTCGTCGATCATATCGAGTTCGAGGGAATCCTTCTGGTTCTTTTTATCATCGATCAGGCGATCGATTCCATAAAGTGCCACCCGACGATAATCGCCAATGATTCTGCCGCGTCCGTAAGCATCTGGTAAACCTGTGATGATCCCCGATTTCCTCGCCTTCCGCATTTCGCTAGTATAGGCATCAAATACCCCGTCATTATGGGTCTTGCGATATTTAGTAAAGATTTCTTCGGTTTGGGGATCAAGCTCATAACCGTAAGCCTCTAGCCCTGCCTTGACCACACGAATACCGCCATAGGGCATGATCGCGCGTTTGAGAGGTTTCTCAGTTTGCAGTCCGACAATTTGTTCTAATTCCCGATTGATATACCCCGCATCATGGGCAGCGATCGCCGTTGGCAATTTTGTATCAACATCCAATACCCCCTTTTCCCTTTCTAGTTTCATCAATTCTAAAACTTCATGCCAAAGCTCCTTTGTCCTTGAGGTTGGGGCGCTTAAAAAGTCAGCCGAACCTTCGTAAGGAGTGTAATTTTTTTGGATAAAGTCTCTAACATTAACTTCTGTTGTCCAACTACCTTCTGTAAAGCCCTGCCATTCTAGATACATTGCTTTAATCTCCAAAATTTTTGCCGAAAGAACAAAATTATTTTGTCTTCAAGTTCTATTATAGATTTATCCACAAGTTCCCAAGATAATGCCAGTAATGTCCTTACAAAAGTTAATCAGACATTAAGTAGTTCAGAATAAATAACCTTAAAACCCAGAATCGTGAGTCGCCCGCAAAGCGGGCGACTCACGATTCTGGGTTTTAAGTAAGCGCAAAGGGCTGTATCAAGAGCGGGTATCAAGAATATCCTTGGCCATTTTTAAGAAATAGTCGGGATTTGTAGATGGATCGTCTTTTTTACCATTGCTACGTGCCGAACCATTGGAATCAATTGTTTTTTGAGCAATTTCGCGATCGGAAAGAACTACAGGTGTAATATCGAGCGTGTTTGAATTGGGGGGTAAAGTTTCAGTTTGGATGGGGGGTAAGGTTTTGGGACTGTAGAGCAGATATAAAATGCGATCGCCTTTTTCCCATGACATATCCGCAGGAACGATTTGTAATTGTCCTTTACGCTCAAATAGTAAGGGCAGCAATATTCCCGCATTAAACATCGTATTAAAACTCTGTAATTGCTCAGCCATTTCTACTTCAGTTAAGCGAAATTCACCCACACGGACTTCCTTCTGAGTGACATATTGATTCCAAGTTTTAATGGGAACGCGATCACAAAAAGCCTGCTGCACGATATTTTCGGTAGCACTCTCTGCATCAGCATCTCTGGGATAAACTGCTAATACTTGTGTGGGTTTAAATTCCTTAGCAACCAGTTGGGCAATCACCACATTCACATCTGTATTTACTGTCATTGCCAAAAATGTTCCCACCGAGTCTAGCCCTGCCTCCGCCAGAGCCTTGGCATCTAGACCATTACTGACAAAAGTCGGAATGCCATATACTTCCGCCTGTTTGCATAGCTCCGCACTTGTATCCACCAAAGCCACGCGCTGACCATTGGCCTGAAATAACCTTGCCACGACAATACCAATCGCGTTACTGCCCACAATGACGATACCAGAAATATCAGGTTGATTAAGCCCTAACAGTTTGGCAACAAATTTTGCCGATAGCCCCTGTAAAAAGACTGTCATAGCAATGGTGAGAAACACTAGCGCCTTAATCGATTCGCCACCATTCACGCCCCGTTCCGTTAACAAAATCGCAAATAGAGAAGCCACCGAAGCCGCAACAATTCCCCTTGGCGCACACCATGAGATAAACACCTTTTGCCGCCATGTGAAGCTGCTATTCCATGTACTGACAATCACATTGAGCGGACGGACGATAAACATCAAAAAGAGAACTGTCTGGACTCCACCCCACCCAAGAGCAAAAATACTTGGAATGGACAGATTTGCCGATAGCAAAATGAATAGGACAGACACCATCAAAGCCACAATTTGGCTCTTAAATTTGAGGAGGTCACGACTATTGGGAATATCGGAAGCCCTTAGAACCAAACCCATCAATACCACTGCGGTTAAGCCCGATTCGCTCTGAATTTCTTGAGCAATGCCAAAGAGTCCGAGGACTGCCGCCACGACTACTGCACTTTTGGTATCTTCAGCAAGGAAAGTTGCTCGTTGCAAAAACTTACCCAACAACCAACCTGCGATCGCCCCCAAAACGCCACCAACCCCCAGCCGTAGTCCCAAATCACTAACGACAACAAAGGCGCTGGAAGTGGGTTTCAGGGCAACGTCCAGCACAACCACCGCCAAAACCGAACCAATCGCATCGATTAATACGCCTTCTCCCTCGAGGATTGTGGCAAGCCGACGATCCACTCCCACTTCTTCGAGAATTGGATTAACTACGGTTGGCCCCGTCACCACCACCAGCGCTGCATACAAAAAGGCGATCGTCCATGGGAATTCGCTCAGCCAGTAGGCGGCAATTCCACCGCCCACTAGGGTAATTAGAGTTCCAATCGTAATTAAATTGCGGAGACTTGCTGAAACCTTACCCAGCTCCTTGAGTTGTAAATTTAGCCCACCGTCAAATAAAATCAACGCGACAGAAATGGAAACAATAGCTTCTAATCCATCACCTAGTAAACGCGGTTGGACGATATTTAAGCCATTCCCCCCCAGTGCTACCCCAAAAATTAGGAGAAAGACGATACTCGGCACACGAAAAAAATTGGCAATTACCCGCGCCGAGATACCTGCCACGATCGCAATAATAATGATTAGAGAAAGAGAGCCTTCCATAATTATCTAGTTTTGCCAGCTTTGCAAAGTACGACTGGCAAAACCGTTCATTCCAATGATACTGACAGCGTAACGTTAAACTGCACCTCAAAGGGTTGCTTTTTATAATCAAGGCTCCACATTTCTAGGGTACAGGGATCATTGGTTTGGGTGGGGGTGAGTTGAAGTGAGCAGCTACGGGTGCGAGGATTACAGACTACGCGAATAGCGGCAATTGCCCCGATTTGGCGACGATCTAGAGCAGTGGCGATCCGCAAAAAGGTACTGGCTTGGCGTACAAATAATTTGAGGCGCTCACTATCCAATCTCTGAAAGTTGTCATGTTTTTTCTTCGGCTCACTTTTGCGGTGGTAGCGGGCAAGATTAGCGATCGCTTCGATTTCGGACTCGGTATAGCCCAATAAATCACCGTTACGAATTAGGTAATAGGAGTGCTTATGGTGGGCATCATGGCTGATGTGGTGACCTGCGTTGTGCAGCATGGCTGCCGCCCAAAGTAAATGCCGTTCATCTTCACCCCATTCATGGAAAATCCCCTTAGTTTGATCAAATAGGCTGAGGGCGTGGTCAGCAACGGTTTTGGCATATTGGGTATTAATGCGATATTTTTCAGCAAGTTTCAGAATACTGCGATCGCGAATTGTACTTTGATAGCGCCAACCATCTTCGATATAACCATGGCGAATCATCCAATCAACGACTAGCCCCTCGCGCAAGGCGCGTTGACAGAGCGTAATTTTTGGTACACCCAACAAGCGCATCGTTTCCAGAAGCACTACCGCCCCAGCCAAAATAATCTCGGCTCGCTTTTGGCGCACCATGGCAGTGCGTTCCTCTAGATTTGCCCTGCGTAACCGCCAGACAATATTTTCGAGATCAGCAAAGGAAATGTCATAGCCTTGCAGAGGACTAGGAACAACGCCTGTTTTTTCTTTAGCATGTAAGGTAATCAGCGTTTCAATTGTGCCTGATGTTCCGATTGCCTTTAATGACTTGATGTTGTGTTTATGTAATAGCGATCGCAAATCATCGGTAGGGCGCTCAATGGAACCCAACACAAATCCTAAGAGCCTTTCGTAATCGGTTTGCGAGATGGGATCGCTTTTGACAAACAAATCGGTTAGTCTGACCGCACCAATTTTGCTACTACTCAAATGCATCGGATCGCGACCATCCCCCAAGATCATCTCCGTTGAGCCGCCACCAATGTCAATCAGCAAATGTGGCTCATCCTTAAGCTCCATCGCCGAAATCACACCCAAATAAATACGTCGCGCCTCTTCTTGTCCTGAAATCACCTCAACATGCAAGCCTATTTCTTCATAAATGCGGCGAATAAATTCTTGCCCATTTGGGGCTTCACGGGTAGCACTAGTCGCCACGGCAATGATTTCATCCACTTTAAAGGTGCGACAAATTTCTTGACATCGCCGCAAAGCATCTAGTGAGCGCTTCATGGCATCTTCAGTCAAATTTCCTGTCTGAGCGCAGCGCTCACCTAGCCGAACAGTGGCTTTTTCTGCTTCAATAACACTGAAACTAGGAATCGAAGTTTGAATTTCCACAATCACCATGTGGATAGAATTAGTCCCCACATCGATCGCTGCTAAAGTTTTGACATCTGAAGTCATGGGCTGTTTCCACGAAAATATCTTAAGTCATCGTAAATGAAAAGCTGTCAGAATAATAGAACATACAGTTAGGTAACCCTGTAATCTGCATGGTATTGAGGCAGTCAGTGAGCTTATGGCTCTATAAATGAGTGTTATGGGAAATAAACAAGTAATTTTAGTTATTGATGATGAGCCAGCAAATTTTGATGTGGTCGAAATTTTGCTGTTTAAAGAAGGCTATGAATTGCACCACCGCAATAGTGGAGAAACTGCGATCGCAGCCTTAGAAACCATCAATCCCGATTTGGTCTTACTTGATGTGATGATGCCGGACATGGATGGCATTGAGGTATGTCAGCACCTCAAAAATGACCAACGATGGCAACATATTCCGATCATTATCATCACCGCACTATCGGATAAAGAAGACCTTGCCCGTTGTCTAGATGCGGGAGCCGATGATTTTATTAGCAAACCAATCAATAGTCTTGAACTAAGGGCAAGAGTGCGATCGATGTTGCGGATTAAGTCGCAATATGAACGGATCCAAAACACGATGCTACTGCGGGAAGAGATGATGCAAACTATCGTCCATGATCTCCGTAATCCCCTCATTGGCATCCTGTTGGGATGTGAATCTCTCAAGGGCTTAGAAATGCCTGATCGAGCAAGAAAAAGAATTAATCAGATCAACAACACTATCGATCAGATGCGTCTGCTGATCAATGATATTTTAACGATTGGGCGCATCGAAGCCAATCGCCTTGTTCTCAATCTCACTAAAATTGACATTGTTGATCTCACTCAATCTGTAATCAATGATTTCGAGATCATCGCGACTAGTAAACAAATTCAACTTTTAAGCAAATTGCCGACCGAGCCGACATTTATCTATGGTGATCTCAATCTTATGCGTCGGGTATTAGATAACCTTGTCGATAATGCAATTAAATTTTCGCCACAGCACAGTTCAATTACGCTCACAATCGAAAAATTGCCTGAAAATCCTGCCCGTCAGAATCTGATCAAAATTCAAATAATTGATCAGGGTGTCGGCATTAGTCCTGAACAGAAGCAAGTGATTTTTGAAAAATATGAAGTTGGTAATATTATTCTTGGTATTTCCCAAATTGGTTTAGGTCTATCTTTCTGTAAAATGGCAATTGAAGCGCATCAAGGAGAAATCAGCGTAACTAATAATCAACCCAATGGGGCAATTTTTACAGTCCTGCTAGGTTCTGACGACCCCAAATAATCCCGAATAATGCTCAGTGCTTTAATGCCATGACTCGCATCCTAATTATTGAAGACGAAGAACTAATTCGCGAATCCTTAGAAGATTTACTACTAGCGGAAGGCTTTGAGGTGATTACTGCCGATAATGGGCAGCAGGGGATAAATTTAGCCAATCAACAACAACCACATCTCATTCTCTGTGATGTGATGATGCCAATTCTTAATGGCTATGAAGTGCTATCTCAACTAAGACAAAACAAGGAACTGGATCATGTGCCTTTTTTGTTTTTGACCTCGCTAATCGATCGCCAAAGTAGTCGTAAGGGTATGTCATTGGGGGCTGATGACTATTTAGAAAAGCCTTGCACTAAGGATGAATTATTAGCTGCGATCGCAGTTCGCTTAGGGAAACAGGAGGCGATTAAAGTCAGTATAAAATCGCAAATGGAAGCCCTACGGACTAGCATTGCTCTGTCACTACCCCACGAGTTTCACACTCCCCTCTCTGGCATCATGAGTTTGGCTGAGCTAATGATGATGCAGAGTGAAGATTTACAACCTGCGGAAGTCTATGAATATGCCGAAGATATTCATCATTCCTCAAAACGGTTACAACGGGTAATTCAAAACTATCTGCTCTACAGTCGCTTAATTGTGACGCGATCGCGAGGGGAAACGCGATTTACTGCCGAAGATCCCTGCAATAGTCAGATTCTCATTCAAACCCTCGGTGAACGGCGTGCCAAAATGTACGATCGCCTCGAGGATTTAGAGCTAGATCTGGTGGATTTTGAAATTTTGATTGCTGCGGATGACCTAATCAAGATTGTTGATGAACTGATCGATAATGCCTTCAAATATTCGGTCAAAGGTAGCAAGGTAAGACTGAGTAGCCATATTAGTGATCATGTCTGGCTTTTCAATATTCAAGATTATGGGCGCGGCATTAGTAAGCAACAAATCTCTAGTATTGGTGCATTTATTCAATTTAATCGCCAGTTTTATGAGCAGCAGGGGATGGGGTTAGGCTTGTCCATCGCCCAAACCCTGATTGAGTTTTACGGAGGTGAGCTAAAGATTGATAGTCAAGAGAATATCGGCACAAATCTCCAGATTTCGATTCCTTGCGATCGCAATTTGCCACCTACCGAAGCCTGATCACCGAAGCATGATCGTTGGGATCGCCAATCACCCAAAAAAGCTATGATCTACCTAGCTCTCTATAGTCAGAAAATAGCAAAATGTCGGTTGTCCCATCCCATCGCAAAGCCAAAGGGCTTGCCGATGCCCAGCGTCGTCCTGCCAAAGAATTATGTAGTGAATGTGGTCTCTGTGATACTTACTACATCCATTACGTCAAAGAAGCTTGTGCGTTTATCACGCAGCATATTGATGAGCTAGAAACGCAATCCCACGGGCGATCGCGGGATCTAGATAATGAACAGGAACTCTATTTTGGCGTGCATCAGGAAATGATCGCCGCCCGCAAAACTGAACCCATCGAAGGCGCACAATGGACAGGCATTGTTTCCACCCTTGCAATCGAGATGCTCGAAAAGGGACTAGTCGAAGGCGTGGTTTGTGTGCAGTCTAGTAAGGATGATCGATTTAAACCCCAGCCCATCATTGCCCGTACCCGCGATGAAATTTTGGCAGCACGAGTCAATAAACCCACTCTTTCCCCCAACCTCTCCATTTTAGAACAGATTGAGCAGTCAGGAATTAAGCGTCTACTCGCCATTGGTGTGGGTTGCCAAATTCAAGCTTTACGCACAGTCGAGAAGGAACTCGGCTTAGAGAAGCTGTATGTATTGGGAACACCCTGTACTGATAATGTGACGCGATCGGGCTTGCAAAAATTTCTCGATACCACCAGTCGTTCGCCTGAAACTGTTGTCCACTATGAATTTATGCAGGACTTCAATGTTCATTTTAAACATTCCGATGGTTCTACAGAGCAAGTACCTTTCTTTGGCTTGAATACCAAGGAACTCAAGGATGTATTTGCCCCATCCTGCATGACTTGTTTTGACTATACCAATGCCCTCGCCGATATTGTGGTGGGCTATATGGGCGCAACCTATGGCTGGCAATGGATTGTGGTCAGAAATGAGACAGGAAAAGAGATGTTGGAATTGATTAAGGATCAATTGCAAACGCAGCCAGTAATTTCCAGTGGCGATCGGCGGGCGGCTGTGCAGCAGGGCATCTCAGCCTATGACAATGCTATGACTATTCCCATTTGGCTAGCTTGGATCATTAGCTTTGTGGTGAATAAGGTAGGGCCAAAGGGTCTGGAATATGGCAGATTTTCCATTGATTCGCACTTTGTCCGCAACTTCCTATATGTACGCCGCAACTATCCTAAAAAATTAGAGGCGCATGTGCCTGAGTTTGCCAAGCGAATTATTGCTCAGTATCAATTACCCAAGCATTAATAGGACTTACTCAAAAATTGGTAAGACCCTCTCCCCTAGCCCCTCTCCCTGAAAGAGAGGAGAATCAGAAAAGGAGCTTACTCCCCTTCTCCCGTTCTGGGAGAAGGGGATGAGGGCAACTTGGTTACTTGACCAGCCATAGTCATTTCGCTTAGGATTTAGTAAAGGCGGCGCATCGCGCCGTCTTTACTTTTTGAAGTGTAGAGATATTACCTTGACTACTGTTTCGCTATCACAACGCGCTATTCAAATAAAAGAATCTCAAATTCGCGAAGCCTCCCGTTATTGTGAAAAGTTTGGAGCAATTAATCTTGCTCAAGGTCTGCCCGACTTCCCTGCACCAGAAGCGATCAAAGAATCGGCAAGAGCAGCGATCGCCGCAGATTTTAATCAATACGCAGATAGTTGGGGCTGGGAAAAGTTGCGCGTGGCGATTGCCGAAAAAATGCACCGTGACAATCAAATTATGATCGATCCTGATACTGAGGTGACGGTCTGTTGCGGTGCAACTGAAGGACTAAATATTGCGCTGATGACCTTGATCAACCAAGGCGATCGCGTGTTGATTTTTGAGCCTTTTTACGAAAATTACATTCCCAACTTGGCAACCGTCGGCGGTATTCCTGAATTTATTACGCTGCATCCGCCGCAATGGGAAGTCACTCAAGAGCTCCTTGAGCCAGCCTTTAAAAAAGGGATTAAGGCAGTGATTATCAATACGCCCGCTAATCCCACAGGTAAGGTTTGGACAAGAACTGAACTCGAACTAATCGCTAAACTCTGCCAGCAGTACGATGTCTATGCAATTACCGATGAAATTTATGAATACATCATCTATGAAGGCGAACATATCAGCTTGATGAGTATTGAGGGAATGCGCGATCGCACAATTGTGGTCAATGGCTTTTCCAAAACATTTTGCATTACAGGTTGGCGCTTAGGCTATACCGTGGCAAATGCAGAACTAACTGCCGCCATGCGACGGATTCATGACTTTATTACTATTTGCGCTCCTGCCCCCCTGCAACATGCAGCTTTGACAGCAATGGAATTTGGTCGAGAATATTTCACAAAGTTAGCTTTAGATTACAAACGCAAGCGAGATTTGCTTTATCCTGCCTTGGTAAAACTAGGTCTATCCCCTGTATTACCGAGAGGTGCATATTACATCTGGACTGATAGCTCGGCGATCGCTGCCGATGCCGACAGTGCTGCCTTCCGTCTTGCTAAAGAAGCGTTAGTGGCGGCTGTCCCCGGTTCATGTTTTAGTCATCCTGAAAGAGAAAAAGTGAATGGGTTAAGGTTCTGTTTTGCTAAGAAAGATAGCACTATTGAAGCGGCGGTCGTAAACTTGAGTAAACTCAAACTATAAGACAATTTATCAATTAAAGTAACCAAAGCTCTTTCCGCCCGCGTCGGGGGTAGAAGGAGCTTCTGGGTTTAGAGCATCTATCTACCTTTCTTGTTGACAATTAAGAATATGCTTCAGCCGTCGGAAAGTTCAAAAAATAATGAAATTGCTAACTCAGATGAATTGCTCAATGCGTATCCAGAATTTGCAGGTTTACCAGTTCTAGATGATTTGACATTTCAAGAATTGCGGGAAACGATTGGCGATGATCTGATATTTTCTGATTTAGTTACGGTTTATCTGAGTTCGGCAGAGGGTCTGCTGGAATCAATTAAGGATGCCCTCAGCAACCAAGACTATCAAAAACTATTTTTATCAGCCCATTCCCTTAAATCAACTAGTGCCAGTATTGGCGCATTGAGGTTAGCAAGTATATCTAGATATTTAGAAATGCTAGGTAAGGCTGAAGATACTCAAAATTTACCCAAAATAGTTGATCTAATTGTTAGTGAATATCCAAAAATGACTGCTGCGCTGCAAGCTCTTGTAATTGGGCTTATGTCAGAATAAGGGGCAGTTAACTTAAGATTTTTGGACTATGCAAACTTCTGCGATCGCAATTACGCCATTTTCTCAAAAACTACCAACGCCACTTGTAAAACAGCATATTTCGGTCTTGCAGATTAATTTGGGGAAAATTTGTAATCTTGCTTGCAGTCATTGCCATGTTGATGCTAGTCCCACTCGTACCGAGCAGCTTTTACCTGAGGTTTGTCAGCAACTAATTGAAATTATTAACCGCTTCCCCCAGATTGAGACCGTTGATTTGACGGGGGGTGCGCCAGAGATGCTGTATGGATTTCGGGAACTGGTCGAAGCGGCGAGAACCCAAAATAAAGAGATAATTATCCGCTCTAATTTGACGATTTATTTTGAAGATGGCTATGCCGATCTACCTGATTTTTTTGTACGGAATCAAGTACGGGTAGTGGCTTCTCTGCCCTGCTATTTAGAAGATAATGTCGATAAAATGCGCGGCAGAGGTGTGTTTGACAAATCCGTTCAGGCTTTGCAATGGTTAAATCGTTTGGGTTATGGCACTGATCCTGATTTAAGCTTAGATTTGGTCTACAATCCACCATTACCAACCACCAATAGGTTTTCCCTAGCGCCGAATCAGCAGGGATTGGAACTCGCTTACAAACAGCATTTACATGATAATTTTGGGATTGTGTTTAATCATCTATTCACGATCACCAATCTCCCTATTGGTAGAAGCAAGTTTCATCTCGAACACCGCAAGTTAGATGGGGAATACACCCAGTTTCTAGAAGATAATTTTAATCCTGCCACGTTAGCGAATCTGATGTGTCGCAATCAACTCTCAGTCGATTATCGAGGCAAAATCTACGATTGCGATTTTAATCAGATGGAAAATCTGCCTGCAAGATTAAGTAATGGTGAGGTTTTGACCCTAGCCAAGATTCTTGATGTTGGGGATTTAGATTTAATCCAAACCATTCAAACAGCTGATTTTTGCTATGGCTGTACGGCTGGCAGTGGCTCTAGCTGCGGTGGGGCTTTACTTTAAATAAGTTTAGTGGTCGCGGCGAAGCCGCGACCACTAAACTTTCTCTAGATTTTGATCGCAATACTCGAAAAAATTAAAACTGACGACGGGCAAAGATGAGAATTGCGATCGCAAGGGTCAACAGGGCATAGCTGAGAATATAAACGCCATTGTTAAACATATCGAATAAACTTGGCAAAATATTGTAAACCGCTTCATTTTTAAGATTTGCTCGCGATAAATCGGGTAGAACCATATAAAAGGTACGGGTTACGGCTTGCAAGCTCGGATTTTTGGAAATTTCACCCAGTAGTAACAAATCGCGACTAAAGTTACCGATGAAATAGGCGGCTAGGGTCAGCAATGAGGCAATCAGTGAACCTGTGAAGGAACCAAAGAAAATTGCGATCGCGCCCAACAGCATAATTTGCCAAAAGATAAAAAAGTTGGCAGTGAGAATTGCAGGCACTGGGATCGGAATTTGTCTAATTGCCATCAGGGCAATAAAAATTGCCGTCATAATCGACACTAATGCACCAACCACAGCCGTTAAGCCCAAATGCTTACCAATCACAAACTCAGCGCGGTGCATCGGCTTGGCAATGAGAATAAAAATTGTGCGTTTATCAATTTCCTTATTAATTAAATTTGTGCCAACTAGCACCGCCACCAGCAAACTCACCACCTCGATCGCTGCCACGCCCACATCAACAATCATCTTTGCCGATGAGTCATAGGAAAACTGCGGCAGTAACATCATTGCCGAAACCAAGATCAGGGTATATAGCAACGACAGATATAGCACCTGCTCCCTAACGGTTTCTCGAAATACATTAGTGGCGATCGCCCAAACGCGACCTAAACTTAGACTAATATTCAGGCTAAAGTTCATAGGTCTACAAAATCCTCATACATCCTAATATGCTTGCATTTTACAGCGCTTTCCTAAAAAACAATGACTAAATGGCAAACAATTCTCCTCTTCATTCAAGAGCTAACTCAACAGGTTGGCGATCGTCTCCTTAACGATTTTGAACAGGCAAGGGTGGCGATCGCCAAGGATGATGGTAGCTTAGTCACCAAAAGCGATCGCTGGGCAGATGCCTATATCAAAGCGTCTCTAGAAAAAGAATTTCCTGAATATGGGGTATTAACTGAGGAGTCCAATCAAACCTTAGGTACGCAGGAATGGTCATGGGTGGTTGACCCCCTTGATGGCACGACCAACTTTGCGAGGGGAATCCCGATTTGGGGTATATCCTTGGGGCTGTTGCATCACGGCACACCTGTATTTGGTTATGTTTCGATTCCACCACTGCGCCAAGATATTTATGGTTGGTCAGATGCAGATGGCTCAGCCGCGTTTTTAAACGGGACACCGCTACATTTGTCCGCAGAATCCCCAGATCCGCAAGCCTTGGGCAATTACTTTTTTAGCGCCTGTTCCCGCAGTCTCGAAAAAATGGGCAGATCCAAATTTCCGTTTAAATTGCGAATGCTGGGTGTGGCAAGCTACAACATTTTGACCGTGGCGCTCGGTTCTACTATTGGCGCAGTGGAGGCGACTCCCAAGATTTGGGATATTGCGGCGGTTTGGGTAATCCTCAAGGCAGTCAGCGCAATTTGGATTTCCTTAGACACAACTCAAGGGGAGAATCCCAATATCTTTCCTTTAGCAATGGGACAAGATTACAGCCAAAGAAATTTTCCGACTTTAGTCGTTAGCCATCCTGAAATTCTCAATGTTGGTCAAGAGATCACCATGCCTTTTACAGTCCGTACAAAAGTTTGAAAGTGGCGCTTTACGCCACTTTCAAATAACTAAAAAGAGCGGAAGTATGGATAACCTTTAGGCACTCCCAATTCCTTATCCAATTCAAAATTAACAATTCCCCATTTTGTCTCCTGTTCTTCAGGAACGCTAAATTCAACAACTAAACCATACAAACGTTGAGAATCAGGATTAGTAGGATTGATTTCGAGATAGGGACGCACTAGCTCACTATAGCGCTGGGCAATAATCACTTTGGTAGCCCGATAACCTTGGGTATATAGCCGATCAATGCTTTCGTGAATTTCAAATCTAAGACCATCAGGATGGGTATGTTGGCGATACCACTCATCATTCCAGAGTCGCCATTGTCGCTCGGATTGGAGATGAACCAAATCCTTACCATTGGGCTGTACCTCAAACGCACCATGTCTTGGGCAAAGATAGGTGTCAGTCAAAATCAAGGCAGGGATAATTTGCCGACAATGGGGACATTTAATTTCAGAACCAAAGATCGGATATTGCTGCGTTGATGTGACTATCCCCATAATTTATTCCGTTGTTTTATCAGAGATCTTAACATGTCCCCAATTTGCCAGAAAATCGTCGTTTCGGGATGATAAGTAGCTAGCCTAAAATCTGTGGCGCACGCTGCGCGTGCGCCACAGGTTTTAGATTTGGGTTTTAATTATGCCTAGTTAACTTAAGGAAAAAAATTTATGCGATCGCAATGGCAATGTTTACTGCAAAATCTCGGTTGTTGGCAAGGCTCTTTTACGCAGCTATCGCCACAGGGAAAATTTTTAGAAGATATTCCTAGCGAAACCAGCTTAGAACTAAAGGAAGATGGTCTGACCATGCGCCAAGTCGTGCGCCGCTTTTATGACGGTCAGCCCAAGGACTTAGTGCTAGAGTATCGATCCCTCAATAAAAGTATTTTGTTATTTGAGAATGGGGCTTTTTCGCAAGGTTCGATTCAATTTTCACCTGTTGCCGAATTTGGTGCAGAACTAGGCTTAATTGCCAATGGGCGACGGTTACGACTGGTGGCACTCTATGACAAGTCTAGCCAGCTCGATCGGTTTACTTTTATTCGTGAAAAATTACCACACAGCAACAGTCCTGAACGTCCACCCCTAACCTTAGAAAATTTATTGGGTAAATGGGAAGGCGAAGCCATCACGATCTCTCCTGATTGGCTCGAACCAGAGGTCATGCCCACCGTAACCGAATGGCGACATGATGGTGAGCAGATAACTATGTCTCTGCAAATGCAAACATCCATGGGAGCGCCCATAATTACTGCGATCGCAAAAACTGATCTCCACAATGCCAATATCCTCAACTTCGAGCAAGATCAGTTGCCAATCCAAACTTTATTTCTACCCGATGGCGCATCCGTCACCTGTCCGACCGACCTTAGCGCTCGTCAACCCTTTCGGATCTCGTTGTCATGGTTAATCGAACCAAACTTACATCAACGTCTAATTCGGGGCTACGATGCCAAGGGAGCATGGACTAGCCTCACCTTAGTGACTGAGCGCAAAGCGTTATAATCAGAGCCAAATAATTATAAAAAGCCTTGCTAAGCAAGGCTTTTTATAATTATTTGCGAATAGAAATTTATGTAATCCCACTGCGATCCAACTGCTACTTAACTTATGTCATTACCGCCGATCATTGAGCAGATGCTCACCCCAGAGTTTTATGCTCATCCTGTGACTGAGCCAATTCAACTACTGCAAACCCATATTTCCTTTGTGCTACTCACAGGGCAGTATGCTTACAAAGTTAAGAAGCCGATGAATTTTGGCTTTCTCGACTTTTCTACCCTCGAAAAACGCAAATATTTCTGCGAAGAAGAATTACGTCTCAACCGTCGGCTTGCCCCTGACCTCTATCTCTCCGTGTTGCCCATTGTCGAAACCGATGGCAAATATGGCTTTGATACAACAGGTAATGGCGAGGCAGTAGAATTTGCGATCTCAATGCCAGAATTTTCGCAGTCAGATCTGTTAATCGAGATGTTTGAAGCGGGGCGGCTAACGGCTGACCATGTCAAACAAATTGGCGAGCAGTTGGCGGTATTCCATCAAAATGCCCTGACCAATGACCATATCAATAGTTTTGGTACGGCGGAAGCAGTTCGCGCTGTGGCTAACGATAACTACGCCTCCACTGAAAAGTATGTAGGGTTGGCTCAAACCCAAACTCAGCTCGATCAAACCCGTAACTACACCGAGCAGTTTTTTGCGGACAATGTCGACTTATTTTGCGATCGCATCGCCAAGGGTAAAGTCCGTGAATGTCACGGCGACGTACATCTCAAAAATATTTGTCTCTATCAAAATCAAATCCAAATTTTTGACTGCATCGAATTTAATGAGCCATTTCGTAACAGTGATGTACTTTACGATGCGGCTTTTCTATTAATGGATTTACAATTCCGTGGTAGAAGAGATCTCGCCAATATTTTCCTAAATACCTATTTGGAAAGAACTGGTGATTATGAAGGTGCAGTGTTGTTGCCGCTCCATTGCAGTATGCGAGCCTATATCCGCGCCAAGGTGACATCTTTCCTATTGGATGATCCGAATATTCCATCTGACGTAAAGACCAATGCCCAAAGGGAAGCGGCGGCATATTACAAACTCGCATGGGAATATACTCAACCCAAGCAAGGCAAATTGATCATCATGTCGGGCGTATCTGGCTCTGGCAAAAGTACCACAGCAAGAAAAATCGCCGCCGAGCAGGATGGAATTTATTTACGATCGGATGCGATTCGCAAACAGATTGCAGGTATTGACTTGATGGAGCGTGGCAGCGATGACATTTACACGCCAGAGATGACAGCAAAAACCTACAGCAAATTGGCAGATTTAGGCGCTTTACTGGCTAGCAAAGGCTTTACAGTCATTCTTGATGCAAAATACGATCGCATTAGTTTACGCAGTGAAGTGATTGATTCAGCAAGTTCTCAAAATATTCCCGTAGAAATTATTTACTGTACTGCACCTACAGAAGTTTTACAGCAACGTTTGCATGATCGGGCTAAGGCAAATAATGATATTGCTGATGCCACAGTTGAACTACTAGCTAGTCAGCAAGCGACCTTTGAAGACTTCACAGAAGCAGAATTATTGCTAGTGAAAAAATCTATCTAAATCAGAGAGTGAGTCGCCCGCAAAGCGGGCGACTCACTCTCTGATTTCTGTATTCATTTGCCTTGCGTCTATTCTTCCAAAGAACCTCTGGTTACACCAAGCTGATTTTGTAACTTTAAATCTTTCCAAAGTTTAGAACCAGAAATTTTGCCAGCTAAAAGTTGTTGATAGCGGTTAATTGTCTCTAATACCTGCGAAGGTGACTCATTAACAAACTCTAAACGGAAATGCCGCACGCCAAGTTCCAGAAATCGCTGCACAAATTCTGCACCTGTTTGAGCAGTGCCATTAAATACCGTATTGCGACAACCAGCGTCAGCTAATAAGACATGTTCGGCTCCCGTGCGATCGCGCAATTTTACATCATGCTTATCGCAGGGACGACCGCAATTAGTGTAATCAGTTCCCTCCGAGAGAAAGGCGCAAAATACGCAATGCTCCATGTGGAACATGGGCATATGTTGGTGGATCGTGATTTCAAACCATTGGGGAGGACATTTTTTGAGTAAGGATTCCAATTGGTGAATGCTGAGATCGTAGGAAGCGGTGAGGCGTTCGAGAGGGAAAGATTGTTTGAAGTAGTTGGCGGTTAAAGGATTGGCGATATTAAAAGAGAAGTCGGCAATGATTCTTGATTCAGCAAAAAATTGCAAATGGTCGTAATTGCGAATTAGATAGCCATCAGCATTACTAGATAGAACTTGCTGGAGAATATAGTTTTCATTGGGCTTGGTAATGCGTGGTGGTGCTACCCAAATACTCGGTGCATGGGCAGCTTTTCGGGTAATTTCCACCGCAGATTTATAGGATGTGGGATCTTCAAATTCGCAATAGATGGTGGCAATATCGGTAGTGAGAACTGCTTTTAATTGTTCTAAATTTCGCACTAAAACAATAGCTTGGGGAGAAATCTCAGGACTAGATTCAGGCTTGGGTAATAAATCAGTATAGGAATGAGAATTTAATTGCCAACGTTTGGGACTGCTGCGAAGGGTGTCTAATTTTTCGACCAGTTCGCGACGGATGCGATTTAATTCACTCACAGGAAGCATCGCCGCACCCTGCAAATGATTGTGCAGAGTTCCCAAACAGAAAGGCGTATTTCCCAATCTTCCCAACTGTTCTGTTAACCGTTCCGTTGTTAAAGGTTTATTATTCGCTGACTCTAACAACATTGCAGAATCCACTTGAGCGATATTCCCTTGAGCATCACGGGCGATCGCCGTTAGAGCTTGTCCAATTTCGCCGTGAATTTCGATGTCAATGGGACGCTGAAAGAGAATCTTTTCGCTGGTATAGGTTTGACGCAATTGTTTATCGAGGTCAGGATCGTTGGTTTTCCAGAGACGATTGCCTACGCGCACACGCCGCAAATCCACATCGCGCCGCCCAAAAGTGACAAGCGTATCTTTTTCAGAATTTTTACCCATTGATTCCACTGCATAAACCCGTCCGCCTTCTTCGCGATCGGCAGGTTTACCCGCATCAAAAACTACACCATCTCCTGCTTTCAGTGGTGATTGCAACCGCAGCACCACCTGTTTATCGCGCCCATCACGAATCTCGGTGATTTCGCCCAAATATACACCACGTTTTTTGCCAAACCTTGCATGGACAAGAGCTTGATTGTCGATACCGTCTAGCCAACCTGTGTATAGACCTCGCGAAAATGCCATTTCTAATTGGTAGCGATCGCTTGCACTCACTTGATTTTCTAAACCCTGAACCACGCGATCGATGGCTTGGCGATATACCTGCGTCACACTTGCCACATATTCAGGATGCTTCAAACGTCCCTCAATCTTTAGAGATACCACTCCCGCCTCGATCAATTCTGGTAAAACTGCTAACCCCGCCAAATCTTGGGGACTAAGCAAATAACGGCGATCGCCTAAATCCATCGGTTGACCATCGACAATCATCTCGTAGGGCATCCGACAGGCTTGGGCGCATTCGCCCCGATTTGCCGATCGCCCGCCCAGCGATTCACTGGTCAAACATTGTCCCGAATAAGCGACACACAAAGCCCCATGCACAAATACTTCTAGGGGTAGCGAAATTTGGCGATCGCCGATCTGCTTTTGAATTTTACGAATTTCGGCGATCGAGCATTCTCGCGCCAACACCACCAAATCGCATCCCAAAGACTTGGCAAACTCTACCCCTGCGCCACTAGTCACAGTCATTTGGGTTGAGCCATGAATCGGGAAATCGGGCGACAAATGGCGAATTAAGCGGCACAAGCCCACATCCTGCACGATCGCTGCATCCACTCCCGCCGCAATAATCGATCTCAAATAGGATTCCACCGAGCCTAGTTCTGACGTAAAAATCAAGGTATTGAGGGTCACATAACCTTTCACGCCGCGACGGTGTAGAAATGCCATCAACTCAGGTAAATCTGCTTCTGTAAAGTTATGCGCCCGCATCCGCGCATTAAACTTTTCCAAGCCAAAATAAATAGCATCCGCCCCATTTTCTACTGCCGCCTTTGCACATTCCCAAGTCCCCGCAGGCGCAAGGAGTTCAGGAGCTTTAATTATGGGACTTGTAAGCTCAGTCTCTAGGGATATTGTAGGATTGACAGACATAGGAAAAATATGGAGTGCTATTTTATTCTAGGCTAATGCACAAGTCTATAGCCCCCATTTGATATCTGAGGAAAGCTTAGCAACACGCTTAAGCAAAGCTTGAGTCTAGCGCTAGCATTAAAAAAAGCTCTTAACCAGACTTTTGTATCTTTCAACCCAAGCATTATTCCTTTCGACAATCTAACGCTCGAAATCACCACAAATCCAGATATTTCTTGAGCTTCTTTTTCCTGCTTAGATATTTTCGGAATAATCTTAAACCTGAGCTTGGTCATAAAACTCACGAAGTTTTCTTGACAAAGCCACACTATAATATTAAAATTACATCCTGAGGATGTAATTTTAATATTATAGTGTGGCTTTCGGCTTTCAAATACCAGCTAATTATGGATGTTATTAAAGCAATCACATTATCACTTGGTAATTTAGATCATCCCATCATCTCTAAATATCAGTTTGGATTAACTGTAAATAAAATATACCGAAGCAAGGTTTATGATAATAAACCTGTAAATCTCCAGAAAGACTTTGCGGAAAAAGCAGATATTTCTAAATACTTAAATCTATTAATAGATGAAGGGGTCTTATTTCCTCATAAAACTCTCCCCAAGATTTTTACTCTTCTTGGTCGATCTAATGGCGATCCTGATGATATAGCCTGTACTGTTGACCCTTTTTGCTATATCTCTCATTTAAGTGCCATGTCGTATCATGGTTTAACAGATCGAATACCAAAAAAATTATTTATATCTTCCCCTCCGAATAATACTTGGCGATCTTTAGCAAAAGAGAAAATGCAGAAAGATTTGGGTGATGATTTTGAAAGCTATTATGAGCATGGTTTGCCAAGATTAGTCAGACCAAACATGAATAAGATTGATAAGACAGAGATTCATTGCCTGAGTTCCAAGCATTTAGGATCATATAAAAATGTTAGAGGAAGATCTCTTAGAGTTGCGACTATAGGAAGGACATTCCTTGATATGTTAAGAAACCCTGAACTGTGTGGAGGGATAAATCATGTATTGGATGTATTTGATGAATATGGAGAGAAATATGTCAGATTGATAACTGACGATATTGATAAACATGGAGAACCTATCGATAAGGTTAGGGCAGGCTACATTTTGAATGAGCGTTTAGGTATTAATAGTGAGATTATTAATGGCTGGTCTTCATTTACTCAAAGGGGGGGATCGAGAAAGCTTGATCCAAGCTCAGAATACTCTCCCGAATGGTCAGACAAATGGAAAATTTCTTTGAATGTTTTTAGGAATAGTGCTTGATGAGTGAAATCGAGGAATATGATATCAAGGACTGGGTTGAAGATGCATCAACTGCAACTAATCAGGCGTTTCGTCAGGCTGTACATACGATCTTGTCAGCAATTGCCTCAGATCGTAATTTAAAAGCCAACATGATTTTGAAAGGAGGTATTTTGTTAGCGATAAGATATAAAAGTCATCGCTTTACAAAAGATATTGATTTTTCTACTGAGAGAAAACGTGGAGATGAAATCACTGAAGATGAAATTCGTAAATCTTTGGATAGTAGCCTAGTCCAGATGGTTGACGAATTAGATTATGGTTTAGATTGTCTTGTACAAAGTAGTAAGTTAGAGCCGTCAAATGATCCTAAATATACATATCCGTCAATTAAGAGGAAAGTAGGATATGCGTATAAAGGGACACCTCAGCATAAGCGATTATTATCTTTGCGCTCACCAGATATTATATCGATTGACTATAGTTTGAATGAAGCAACTCCAAATATTGAGTATTTAAAGCTAAATCTTGAAGATGGCATTTTGGCTTATTCTCTAACAGACTTAATAGCTGAAAAATATCGCTCATTGTTACAGCAAGTTTCTAGAAATAGAAGTCGTAGACAAGATATTTATGATTTAGACTTACTAATCGAAAGATTAGGAGACATTGACAGTTTTGAAAGAGGAAAAATCTTAAATTCCTTAATTTTTAAATCAAAAGCAAGAGGGATTTCACCAGATATAAATTCATTTGATGACCCAGAGTTAAAGTCCAGAGCTAAAAAAGAATATTACACACTTGAAGATGAGATAGAAGGTGAGCTTCCAGACTTTGATGAGTTATTTCAAAAAGTCGCCGACTTTTATAGATCATTGCCATGGTCATAACTATAGATATCGTCGCGATGAATAAGGATATGATGATTTTTCCCTCTGATTTTAGGCATGGTGATTTAATCGATAAACTTCAACAAATCAAAATCAACTAGTAACTGTATAAGAACAAATTAATGGCAAAGCTGCGCGAAATTATTGTTTCTACTCAACTCAAAGAACGTTTGGCTCAAGGGCATCCTTGGATCTATCGGGATAGATTGCCTAGAGAAGCACGTTTTGAGACGGGGGAATGGGTGCGGGTTAAGTGTGGCGGCTGGACGGGATTTGGGCTATGGGATAACAAAGGACCGATCGCGATTCGGATATTTTCGCAGCGACAGTTACCCGATCCGCGTTGGTTGAAAGCGCGAGTACAGGCTGCATGGGAACTGCGATCGCCTTTACGCGAACAGAACTGCACCGCTTATCGTTGGCTCTTTGGTGAGGGGGATGGCTTAGCAGGAATTACCGTTGATCTGTATGGGGAATATGCGGTGGTGCAAACCTATATGGAGGGGGCAAGCGTAGTCCTTGATTGGTTAGTGAATGCCTTGTTAGCAGTGGCTCCTTTACAGGGTATTTTATGGCGGACAAAGCATTTAGAGAATTCTGAAAGTGAAAATCCGCAAGAGAGCAAAACTCAATTGCTATGGGGTAAAGAACCGAAGGGAGATATTACCGTAAAAGAACATGGGCTATTGTTTCAGGTCAATTTGCAAACTGGACAAAAAACTGGTTTATTTCTCGACCATCGTGAAAATCGTCGCTTTGTTGGGGAAATTAGCCAAGGTAAAACGGTACTGAATTGTTTTTCCTACACGGGTGCATTTTCGCTCTATGCCTTGCGTGGTGGTGCGAGTCACGTTACTAATGTGGATATTGGCAAACATTTAGCGGCTGTTGCCGATACAAATGTACGTTTAAACAATTTCGATCGCGATCGCCACAATTTTGTAACTGCGGATTGCTTTGATGTGTTGCATCGCTACGCACAAGAGCAACAAACCTTTGATATTGTGATCCTCGATCCGCCCACTTTTGCCAAGAGTAAGCAAAATCGTTTTGCGGCAATTCGTGCTTACACGAAGCTAAATGCGATCACTCTTAAATGTGTCGCGCCCAATGGTCTACTAGTTTCGGCGAGCTGTACTAGTCAAGTTAGCCCTGAAGCCTTTAAGGAAATGCTTGCCACTGCTGCGGAATCTAGCGATCGGCGTATCCAAATTATCCATGAAGCAGGACAACCCCTTGATCACCCTGTGCCTGCGGCTTTTGCGGAAGGTCGTTATTTAAAATTTGTGGTCGGTAAGGTTAATCAGATTGTCTAAACCAATTGTTTGAGGGATTGCTCAATGGTTTGACAACAATCCTCAACACTTGCACCCTTTTGCATTTGCTCGGCAAGGGCAATTAACACAGGGCGGCGATCGTCTAATAAATTTCTAGCATTGAGTAAAGCCCAACGCTCTTGGGTCATGGGATTGGGTAAATGCGAAATCGCTTTGCGTAACTGTTGCATATCATCTGTCCCACCTTCAGTCTGTCCTTCACACATCAACTGTTCAGCGGCAAGCCCTGCCATATAAACGGTGCTATAGCGATCTAGTAAATTGGCGGACAGGCTGATTGACTCAGGAGCATTGGCAACCTCTATTTCTACGCCCCCTTCAATACCTGTGAATGACTCATCGGCAAGTATTTCCCCCAAAGATTTACCAACAATTCCTGCGATCGCATATTTGACAACCTTGAATCCTAAAACATGAGCAGCGAGAAAATGCCCTGCTTCATGGTAGGAGACCCTCTCGCGGTACTTAGGCGATCGTGCCCTTAACCACACCTGAAAATATGCCCCAAATTTGCCTTGCCAAAAGCCAATATCAATTCCCCATGCACCTAGTAAAGTAATGGCGATCGCGCTGGGAACAATTGGCGGTAAGCCCACCATCGTTCCCACTAGAGACATCATCGTAATCGTAAAAATGGCGATTGCCAGTAAATCTGTAGTAGTAACATTCATGGCAAAGTTCAGAGATAAGGCGAATCTTTAGATCGAAAAACTATGGCTTTTGGATAAAAGAGTTGCTGCGATTGGATGATTTATAGAAAGTTGCCAAGCTGGTGTCATCACCAACAAATCGCCAATGCCAAGGTTCGTACATCACACCTTGTGAATTGTTGGGTGGGAATGACATCTCAAATCCATACCTAGCAGCATTATTGCGTAGCCATTGGAAAGCGGCAGTTTTCTCAAAACTGGGAGAGAGATTGGTGCTAGGAACATTGGCATCACCGATGTCGATGGCATAACCAGTATGATGTTCACTATGTCCGGGAGGGGCGCTGACCTTGGCGCGTTCGGCAGGGGTTTGGTTGCGCTGTTTGCTGATTTCAAAGAAGAGTTCTTGTTGTTCAGAAATCGAGCGGAATCCTGAAATTACGGCAAAATTTACACCATCCGCCTTGGCATCAGCTTCCATTTGCAGATAGCTTTTTGCGGCTGTTTCATGCAATTTAATTTCATAGCCATCACCTGCTCTACTGATGGTACGCAATTTACTGGCAGGAGCCTCTGCATATGCATAATGCCCAAACAAGTCGGCAGGAGCATCGGAAGCTTGGGGAATGTTTGGATTATTCGGGTCTAGTTTGCTGTTTGCCTTGGGTGTAGCACTACTAATAAATGGGGAACCGATGGGAACTGCCGTTGGAGAATTTGCTTCCGCATTGTTGGCGGTTGTTTCTGGTTGAGTATTTTCCGTTAGCGCCGAACTTGTCGATACTTGACTAGTGGCATTTACATTTAAGGCAAACCAAATGCGAGCGCTCACAATTGGTGATAAGAAGGCTAAGACTGCCAACCCATAAGCCCACCAAGGAACTGACTGTAGCGATCGCAGCACTGGATTGGGTTTAGCTACAGCTTGTTTTGCCAATGGTCGATTTGGGGTGCTAACTCGCTGAGCAACAGGGATATCGTTTTGGGTAGGCATAGGTGTGTAAACGATTAAGGTTTTAACCAAGGTTAAATATATAGTGTCTGTTCCTAAATGCCAAAGATATATCTACCTAAGGCATCAATTAGCAACATTGATGGTCATGATCAGCTTGACTGCACAATTTCGAGGATGTTGCCATCGGGATCACTCAGAAATAAAATTTTCTGTCCCCAAGGCATAACTTTTGGTGGTGCGATGATATCTACTAGTGTATCTACTGGATGATTTCCTTGATGCTCGACGATGCGATCGCAAATTTGTTGGTAAACCAGATCAAGATCCTCAACGGTCATCGATAGCAAAAAGGGATTACCACTGATAACTTGTTCGCCACGATCGCCAAATAGCTTTGGTAACCAACTGCGATCGTAAATTCCCACTTTGATGTTGCCACTATAGCCTTCTGCGCCATCAGGTTTGGCTGGTTTATCAAATTTAAAGCCTAAAACATCACTATAAAAAGATTGCGATCGCATTACATCTTTGACAAAAAGCGCGATGTAATCTATTTGCATACATTTTTCTCGTCAGGTAGCCATTTTAGTAATGGCAGTGGCAAGAGGCTGGTCACATTGGCGATTAAAACCAGTAGCCAGAGATTATCGAAATTAGATTCATTAACTCCCAATAAATAGGTCAAACCTGCACCTAATTGAGCAGAACATAGCGCCGAGATATTTAATACTGACATCAACAGCGCAAATAGGGTTGCCTCAATGCCTTCAGGGCAGAGCCTTGCGGCTAAGACAAGTACGGGCATAAAGGCAATCCGTCCCGCAACGGTCAAGATCAAACTATCGCCAAGGCTAAACCAGCGATCGTCTAAACCTAGCAATCGGTTGGTATGGGTAACTAGCAACAGGCTAGTTAGTCCTAACAAAGTGGAGACAATTGTTGTCCAAAAGAAAATTGTGCGAGTAGGGACACCTCGAAAAAAACGTTGAAATAGCCATACGCCCAACAGCCCTGCCCAACTGGCAAAAAATTTAACTGTTCCTAAAAATTCAGGATTAAAATTTAGTTCATTGGTGGTGAAGTAGAAAAAGGCAGTATCAGCGCTCGGTGTGGCTTGCCAAAAGAACAAAAACGCCGCAGGGAGCCAAATTGCTTTGTTGGTAAAGGCTTCGCGGAGTTGGGTCAAATTTAGTTTGAGAGATAGCCAGACTTGCGAATTTCGCGACAAAGCAGGCTTAGTCGTGGCCAAATTGGGGTCAACATTAGGATCGGGGGCAGCAATAAAAATTGTAGACATCGGTGGATCTGCGATCGCAAAAGCGGCTATCCCGACCAGTAGTGGCAAAGTTGCGGTGACCTCAAAGACAAACTTTGCGCCGAAATGTTCTAATAGATATCCACTCAAATAGGCAGAAATGATCGCCCCAATCGATGAGGCAATCCAGCTAAAAGACTGTAATGAGCCTGCATCTCCCTCTGGCTCTAGACGTGCGCGTTGGACAATCAAGGCATCAGTAATTGCATCAGAAAAGGCGAGGGATAGTGAACCTGTGGCAATCATGGCAATCGCCCAAAAGGGAGTGGTAACCCATGCCCCCATGCTCAACCATGCAAAAACCCCTAAAACGCTAGATAGTAATAGGTAAGGTCGGCGACGATAGCCAAATACAGGAAATCCATCAGAAATCAAACCGTATAAGGGTTTGACTGTCCAAGGCAGCATCGCAATGCCAACCATGGAGGCAACTTCCGCAGGACTAAGTCCTAAGTCATCTTTTAAGAAGAAGCTGACAGCAAGTTGTGAAATTGCCATCGCCCCCTGCACAAAATAAATAACAGCGATCGCCCCTAGTTCTGGGTCAAAGGAACGCTCTCGCAAACTTTTGAGCCAGTCTGATTGAATTAGCACGATACGGTTGCCCAAATGTTAAGAAGTTTTAATCTAAGTATATTTTAGCCCCTCTCAAAAAAAATGCATCTGTCTCCATGTACCCTCTAGGGGACATAACCCCAGAAGACGGTTGGCGGCGCGAAGTGCCGCCAACCGTCTTCTGGTGATAACTAACGCTATATAACTCCAAATTGTCGCCCGCGACGCGGGCGGCAATTTGGGACTTTGTTCTTTTAAGTTGCCATGCAGTTTAAAAAATCAGATCTCAATTGCTCTGCATCAAGGTTGCGACCAATAAATACAAGTTCATTTTGACGATGTTCTTGGGGTAACCAAGGACGATCTCGAATTGCATCAAAGAGCATATGCACGCCCTGAAATACAAAGCGCTCGTCAATTCCTTTGATATTAAGAATTCCTTTCATCCGAAAGATATCTACACCTTGGTTACGCAATAGATTGTTGATCCAAGTATTGATTTTCGGAAGATCCAGTTCTCCCTCCGCAACGATGGCAATTGACTTCACAGTATCGTCATGCTCATGGGCATCTTCGCCAAGGAACTCTGGATCGATCTTTAAGGCGCGTTCTAGCTCAAATGCACCGATGCCTAGCACTGCATCCATACAAATGTCTGAGTTTTGAGTGCGATAGATTTTACACATCAAGTTCATGGTTTTGATGCGTTGCTCTAGTTCTGTTAACTCTACTTCAGTGACTAAATCTGTTTTATTGAGCAAAATAATATCGGCGAAGGCAATTTGTTCGATAGCTTCATCGGCATCCCAATGTTGAGCAATGTGCTTTGCGTCAACAACCGTAACTACTGCATCCAGTTTGGTTTTGGCGTTCATATCTTCGTCCACAAAGAAGGTTTGAATGACGGGAGCAGGATCGGCAAGCCCTGTGGTTTCAATTACTAAATGGTCAAATTTGTCACGACGGCGCATCAAATTGGTAATGATCCTGATCAGATCGCCGCGCACGGTGCAGCAGATACAGCCATTGTTCATTTCAAAAATCTCTTCATCGGCATTGACCACTAGCTTATGATCGATGCCCACTTCCCCAAATTCATTGACGATCACGGCTACTTTTTTGCCATGTTCGTGGGTAAGGATCCGATTGAGCAGAGTTGTTTTCCCTGCCCCAAGGTAGCCTGTTAAGACAGTAACGGGAATGGGATTAAAGCTTGCTATGTTACTCATGATTTTTTGGTAGTTGGATTTTTGAGGGCGATGGCAGTGCAGACATCGGTGTAATTGATGTCTGCGGTTGCTTTGTGGATGCGGATGATGAGGGGTGGGGTGAGCATGATTGCGATCGCAGTTTGAATTGGCGGACAATTAGGCTCAGAACACTGCAACTGGCTCAGAGAAATAATTGTGGTGCGATCAATTTGCAAGATTTCATATAGCCAATCCTTGACTTGCTGTGACTGCTCAGCAGTAACAGGTGGCTTTTGCGGAGCGAAGAGATTAATCATCTGTTTCAAGAATTTTGCTCACGATATTTGTGCTTTTTAACAAAGAATGATAATCATTATCATAATACCTTTACATAAAAATATGCTAGAAGTCGAGCATTTGGAAGTTAGTTACCAAGATGTCCGCGTAGTTGAAGATGTTAGTTTTGCGATCGCAAAAGGGCAGATGGTGGCAGTGATTGGACCAAATGGTGCGGGTAAAAGTACAGTTTTTAAGGCAATTCTCGGATTAGTACCTGCCTCTAGTGGTAGGGTGCGATATCAATCGCGATCCTTGCAAAGACAACTAAGGACAGTTGCCTATGTCCCGCAGCGCTCACAAGTGGACTGGGATTTTCCTATAACCGTATGGGGCGCTGTGATGATGTCCCGCACCCGTCACCGCAATTGGTTGACCAGTTGGCTTAAAAAGTCTGCCTGTCATTGCGACATGATTGTGAAAGATGCGCTCAAGCGTGTGGGTATGTGGGAATTTCGCGATCGGCAAATTGGCGAACTTTCTGGTGGTCAACAACAGAGGGTATTTCTGGCAAGGGCAATTGCCCAAGAGGCGGAATTACTATTTTTCGATGAGCCGTTTGTCGGTGTAGATAAAAAAACTGAAGCAGTAATTTTTGATGTGTTTGCAGAATTAAAGGCGCAGAGCAAGATTCTCTTAGTAATTACCCATGACCTTGGTTCTAATTTGGACAATTATGATCGGCTGTTATTGCTGAATAAAGAACTTATTGCTGAAGGCAATCGTGATGAAGTGATTACTTCTCAAAATATCCAACGCGCCTATGGTGACAGTGTGATTTTGATCCAAAAAGAACTTGCCTAGCTACTTAGCAAAGCCAGAGTTAAGGATGAAATTTAAATCCTGATTCCAAAAATATTAGGACTTAGACAAAAATGACTTGAAACTCGCATGACAAAGTAGGGGCAATTCATGAATTGCCCCTACTTTGGGTTCTTTTGAGTAAGTCCTAAATATCTCAAAAACATCTCAAAAAAATAATCGCTATGTTGAATTGGTTAATGGAACCCTTGGGTTTTGAGTTTATGCGAAATGCGATCGCAATTGGCGTTCTCATTGGTATTTTATCGGCAGTGGTCGGTAGTTACCTAATCGTGCAACATATGGGACTCTTGGGCGATGTGGTTGCCCATGCAGTCTTACCTGGACTTGCAATCGCATTTTATATAGGGCTTGACATTTTTCTTGGTGCATTTATTGCAGGAACAATTAGTACCTTTGTTGTGGCTTGGATTCAAGCCCATTCCAAGATCAAAGTTGATACAGCTATGGCATTAGTATTTTCAGGATTCCTTGCTTTAGGAGTCATCCTAATTACTGTTCTCAAAAGCAAATTAGATCTGCACAGTTTTCTATTTGGCGATATTCTAGGCGTTACCAGTACAGATCTGTGGCGGACTTTAATTATTGCGATCGCAGTTCTTGTCAGCGTTGCCATCTTTTATCGTGAACTAATCTTCTATTGCTTTGATCCCCTCGCCGCCAAAGCCATGGGATTACCTGTACATTTCATCCATTTTGGCTTAATGGCAGGAATCACCCTCACAATCATTGCAAGTATGCAATCTGTGGGCGTGGTACTAGTCGTATCGCTCCTCACTGGCCCCGCCGCCACTGCATTTTTATTAGTGAAGGAATTACACCTAATGATGGGTTTAGGAGCAGTAATTGGGGTATTTGCGAGTGTGAGTGGAATGTATGTCAGCTATTATCAAAATGTTCCATCAGGAAGTGCGATCGTCCTAATCATCTCAGGATGTTTTTTGCTAGCACTATTGTTTAGTCCATCGCAGGGAATTTTGACCAAAAGAGCAGTTACGCAGAGAGCAAGAACTTTGCTGCATCTACTTAAGCGCTAATTTCTGATAGTCAGCCTGCATACATAGACTACAATCTTAAAAGTAGCTAGGTAAGTAGCTAAACATAATTAAAACCAAAAATCAGGGCGTGAGTTGCTCGCGAAGTGAGCAACTCACATTTCTGGGTTTTAAGATTATTTATGCTGAACTACTTATAATTAAAACCCAGAGCTAAAACCTGTGGCGCACGCGCAGCGTGCGCCACAGGTTTTAGGGTTTTATATTTAATTGCACCCAGTTACTCATGCTGAACTAATTAGAAATCCTAATTGATGGAAACTCACAACCACCGTTGGGATTGATTTTACGAACTAAGAATTAAGAATCATGTTTCAACCTCAAGCTGCCATCATCGCTGATAGCGTCAATTTAACAGGCAATCGCCTGACTACTTTTGTGCTGACTTACCATCGCATGATTCATTCAGAATTCATGACTCACCGCATGCTCAGCAAAAATAGCAGTAGCAGTCGCGCTATTCCTGTCGAGAAAATGATTAAACTTGTCGAGAGTCAAGAAGTTTATCCATTACATTGGGGCAAAAATCAAAAGGGAATGTCGGCTCAAATGGAAGTGACAGAGGCAGAAATGCAAGCTGCCTCGGCAGTGTGGCAAGCAGCTAGGGAAGATGCCATCCGTCATGCTCGCCGCTTAGTGGAAATTGGTATTCATAAACAAGTTGTCAATCGTCTGTTAGAACCTTTTTCCACAATTACCGTAATTTGTTCGGGAACAGAATTTAGTAACTTTTTTGAGCAGCGCTGCCATCCTGATGCTCAGCCTGAAATCCAAAATTTAGCCCACAAGATGAAGGCAGCCTATGATGCCAGTCAACCAAAACAATTAGCTGAAGGGGAATGGCATTTACCGTTGATTAAGCCAGAGGACATCGCGGAAATTCCAGATATCAATGAATTAATTAAAGTTGCTGTAGGGCGTTGTGCGCGAGTTAGCTACCTCAATCATGATGGAGTTCGCAATCTTGCCGATGACGTGAAGCTGCATGATCGCCTCTTGACCTCCAAACCTGCTCACCTATCACCCTTTGAACATGTCGCTTTTGCCCTTGGCAATTCGGAAAAACGTGCTAATTTTACAGGTTTCCAATCCTATCGCTTTGATGTCGAACGCAATCACGTTCAAAATTGATCTAGGCTTGATCTATGCCAACACGAATTTGTATCCGCGATCGTATTACAAATCGCACCCCTAAAGGAGCAAAAACAAGATGAAAACAGCAATCGCACCAAGAACGACTTTGTATGATCGTGATTTTTACAAATGGGTACAAGAAACCACAGAAAAGTTAAAGGCAAAAGATTTTGACCACGTAGATTTAGAACATCTAATAGAGGAGATTGAGAGCTTGGGAACGTCTGAAAGGAGCGAGATATATAACCGTTTAGCTACCTTATTAGAGCATCTACTCAAGCGAATGTTTGTGGATATGCCGCAAGAGTTCAATGGCTGGGAAAACACAATTCGTGAACAAAGGAAACGGCTGAAACGGGCGTTTAAATTGTCACCAAGTCTCAAAAATTATTTCGCTGAGATATTTGATGAAGCTTTCGTCGATGCTCTTGAAGAAATTCGTAAGGAGAAAGGATATAAATCGGTTGAATTCCCTGACACATGGCAATTCAAGCGTGATATTGACTCAATGCTCAACGTTGACTTTTGGGAATAGGTAAGCAGACCAGCAATAAAAACAGCAAAAGTGCCGCGCAAAGCGCGGCACTTTTGCTGTTTTACCCTTCATCACCCAGATACGCTTCAATCACGGCTTGATCACTTTTAACAATTTCGGGCTTGCCGATCGCAATTAGTTGACCAAAATCTAAAACAGCAATGCGATCGCAAAGTCCCATGACCAACGGCACATGATGCTCAATTAGCAAAATCGTTAAATTAAAGCGATCGCGTAAACTGCGGATGAAGTCACTAAGTTGTCCTTTTTCGATAGGATTCATCCCTGCGGCGGGTTCATCAAGCAATAGCAGTTTGGGCTGGAGGGCAAGCGCACGGGCAATCTCTAGGCGACGCTGATCGCCATAGGCGAAATTTTTTGCCTTGACTTCGGCGCGATCATCTAGCCCCACTAGCTCTAATAGTTCTTGGGCGCGTTCATAGGTTTCCTTTTCCTGTTTAGCGGTGGGTGGCAAACCTAAAATGCCATTCCAGATTCCTGTAGTTGTGCCAAGATGTCTGGCGATCGCCACATTCTCCAATGCTGACAGATCGGCAAATAGGCGAATATTCTGAAAAGTCCGCGCAATGCCCAACTTTGCAATTTGATGGGGACGACGATTAGTTAGCTCTTGTCCGTCGTAGAGAACCTTGCCACTGGTTGGCTCGATCAAACCCGTAATTGTGTTAAACAGCGTAGTTTTACCCGCTCCGTTAGGCCCAATCACGCCAAATATTTCATTCTCCTGCACATCAAAGGAAACCTCATTCACTGCCACTAAACCACCAAAGCGGCGAGTTACTTGCTGAATAGCTAGGGTTGATGGTTGCATTGTATCCATGATGAAGCTCAGAAAATAGGTGCGGCGCTTCTATCTTCTGGGTTTTAAGGCAAAATTTCAATAGTTGTCCCCCGTTGCAACAACGGATAAATTTCATCGACATCTTTGTTTTTCATCGATACACAGCCTAAAGTCCAGTTAATTTTGCGATCAATTAGCCAGTCAGTTCCCGTCTCTACGCCATGAATGCCGATCTCGCCACCAATATCATCCCTAGCATTTACCTCACCCCGCGCCTTTGCCGCTAAAAACTTGCGCCAAGAATCCTTGGTGGGATAGTCCAACAAAATAAACTTTGACCATTCCGAATGGTGATATAGCTCTTGGACGCGAAATATACCTTCGGGGGTGCGTTTGTCGCCTTGGCGCAATTTGTCATCCTTGGGATTTGCGCCCAACACGATTGCATAGGACTTAATCGGTTGCTTTTGATAATAAATCGTCAGTTTGTATTTGGATTTTTCAACCACGATGGCGATCGCAGTTTTATCCAGTTTTTTTAGATCAACTAAATTGGCGATCGCCTGATCTTTATTCAGTAAATCATCACGTAAATTACTCCCTGCCCGCGCTTCACAATTGCCCAAACAGAGAAAATTGCTAACTAAATTAGGATTTGCGATCGCAGATAGCCCTAGTAAACCTGTCAGCAAAGCCAAATAGCTAAAAAATTTGCGTGATTGCTGCATTTGGGAATGTGACATATGGGCTACAACGTCGAGCGTGAGGGAGATTAAGCGCTTTGTTTGGATTTATTCTCGGGCTTGTTTTTGTGAAACATCTTTGCCCAGAGCCTTTGGGCGGTTCGCTTGCACCAAACTAGAAACTCTGGCGTAATGATCCCCTTGGGATAAAAAATTGTTCCCACCACAATCAGCACCCCAAAAATAATTAGTCGCCCATCCTTGAGAAACTGCCCTAACCATAGCGGCATCCCATTCACACTCGCCGCCCCACGCAAAACTTCAGGCAAAGCCGTCAAAATAATGCCGCCAACAACTGGCCCCCAAAAAGTGCGTGAGCCGCCGATCAACACAAATGCTAAAAAGATAATACTGGCATCGAAAGTTCCTTGCCGCGCATTCCATGTATTCAGAAAATGAGCGCTCACCGCTCCCACCATGCCTGCCAAAATCGCCGCAAGGGTAAAGGCTAAAACCTTGTAATAGGTGGGATTGATCCCCATGGAATCGGCAGCTAGTTCATCTTCACGGATGGCAATCAGCGCCCGCCCGACGCGGATCTTTTCGAGACGATACATAAATGTCATGCTCAGTCCCAACAGTGGCAAAGCGATCCAGAGATATGCCAAAGGCGACTGAAACGGTTGCGGAACGCCAAAAATACCGACAGCTCCACCAGTAATCTCCAGATTTAGGGCGACCACACGCAAAATTTCGACAAAGGCAATAGTTGCGATCGCTAAATAAATTCCCCGCAGCCTGAGTACGGGAATCCCTAAAATGACTGCCAAAATTCCTGAAATTAATCCCGCCACCAACATTTCCAGTAATACCAACCAGATCGGGAAATTGCTGGAACTAGCTGGTAAAAATTTGGTCGATGCGATCGCGGCAACATAGCCACCAAGGGCATAAAACCCTGGTGTTGCCAAGGATAATTGACCTGCCATCAGTGGCAAATAGACGGAAATTCCAAGGATTGCCCCAAAAATTGCCGATACAATTAGAAAACCATAGGTATTAAAAAATTCAGCCATTACTCAGACTTTAATGATTTTTGTTGAGGATTTTTAGAGACTTTTGTAGACTAAAGCATGATTCAACTTTAAAAAAATAACCTTGGATCACATTAATTAGTTATGATTAGGCAATCAGCCACAGTATCTTAATAAAGAATTAAGATTTTCTGTAAACCTAATCACAACTCTGATTAACAATCATTCTGCGATCGCAGATCAGAATCAAGTAATTTTCACATCAGCATAGGTTAATGTAAAAACTACTAGACCCATTTCATTAAGTTTTTGCGGGTTAGATTTGTCTTAGGCAAACTAGACCCGACGCATCAAACAATAGAAAACCTTAGCGTAAATCTTGAAAATCAGATTTTTACGCAGATCTTCATAACTATCAATTCTAGAGAGTACAAACAGTGGACATTCAAATTGGGCGCGGTAAAACTGCACGCAGAGCCTATGGCATCGACGAAATTGCATTAGTACCAGGAGGGAGAACCCTCGACCCCAACGTTGCCGATACCTTTTGGGAAGTTGGGGGCATTCGGCGTGAAATCCCGATCATTGCTAGCGCTATGGATGGGGTAGTCGATGTGGATATGGCGGTTAAGCTTTCAGAGCTAGGGGCATTGGGTGTGATTAACCTTGATGGTATCCAGACCCGTTATGACGATCCCACTCCCATCTTAGAAAAAATTGCTTCTGTAGGTGTTACCGAATTCGTCGGACTCATGCAGGAACTTTATGCAGAACCCGTTAAGCCTGAACTGATTCAAAAACGCATTCGCGAAATCAAAGAAAAGGGTGGCATTGCCTGCGCTAGCAGCATCCCCGTCAATGCGTTCAAATATGGCAAAATTGCAGCCGAAGCAGGTTGTGACCTCTTCTTTTTGCAGTCCACTGTCGTTTCCACAACCCACGTTGCCGCCGAAGGACTAGTTTCCCTTGATCTCGCCAAATTCTGTGAGGAGATGCCAATTCCTGTATTGATGGGTAATTGTGTAACCTATGATGTCACCCTTGAACTCCTGCGAGCAGGTGCGGCGGGTGTATTGGTCGGGATTGGTCCTGGAGCAGCTTGTACTTCTCGCGGTGTCCTTGGTGTGGGTATTCCCCAAGCAACCGCAGTTGCCGATTGTGCGGCTGCCCGTGAAGACTTTTTCAAGGAAACTGGCAAGTATGTGCCAATTATCGCTGATGGTGGTTTGGTTACAGGTGGCGACATCTGTAAATCGATTGCCTGTGGTGCTGATGCGGTGATGATTGGTTCACCCTTTGCCAGAGCTGTCGAAGCTCCCGGCCGTGGTTTCCACTGGGGCATGGCAACACCTAGCCCTGTATTGCCTCGCGGCACCAGAATTAAGGTGGGTACAACAGGTTCACTCAAGCAGATCTTGCGTGGTCCTGCGGGACTAGATGACGGTACTCACAACCTCTTGGGTGCACTCAAGACCAGTATGGGTACGCTTGGTGCGGCAACCATCCGCGAAATGCAACAGGTTGAGGTGGTCATTGCACCTTCATTGTTGACTGAGGGCAAGGTTTACCAAAAAGCTCAGCAACTCGGCATGGGTAAATAAATAACTGCCCCCCAGCCCCCTCTCCCATTAAGGGAGAGGGGGAGTAAGACTCATTTCTTGTTTCCCTCTCTCTCTTAACGGAAGGGGGGCTAGGGTTGAGGGTCTTGTAAGCTTATACATAACAAGCTCAAAAAGCATTTACCCGCCTTTAGCGGAGATGTGCTGCGATCGCAATTTAGCAAAAAGAAGTAAACAGTAAAGTGTCTGCAAGTGTATCTGGGAATATCTCGATAGATTTATCTGCGTCAATCCAAAGGACTCGCACGGCTGCGATCGCCTTGGCAAAGTTACCGAGTGCGATAAAAAATGCTGCCTTAGAAGCGATCGCCATTGCCCTAGAGCAACAGTCCGATAAGATTTTAACGGCTAACCAAAAGGATTTGGAGGCTGCCCATGCTAATCAATTGCCTAGCGCCTTAATCGCTCGTCTCAAGCTAGATGCGAATAAGCTGAAGGGAATGATTGCAGGGGTGCGCGACGTGATCCGCCTTGGTGATCCAATTGGCAATCGCCAAATTCATCGTGAACTAGATGCAGGTTTAGTTTTAGAGAGATTGTCCTGCCCGTTGGGGGTGATTGGGGTCATTTTTGAAGCCCGTCCCGATGCAGTCACCCAAATTGCAGCATTGGGGATCAAGTCAGGGAATGGGGTAATCCTCAAGGGTGGCAGTGAAGCCGTAAATTCCTGTGAAGCGATCGCAGGGGTAATCTATGGGGCATTAGAGACGCTATTTGCTCAGCAAGGTGGGGTTTCGCCAAATGTAGTACAGTTATTAACAACTCGTGCTGAGACTTCGGCAATCCTGCATATGGATAAACTGATCGACTTAATTATTCCCCGTGGCTCGAATCAGTTTGTGCAGTACATTCAAAACAATACGAATATACCTGTACTGGGTCATGCCGATGGCATTTGTCATGTTTATGTCGATGCGGCTGCGGATTTAGACAAAGCAATTGCGATCGCAGTTGATAGCAAAATTCAATATCCTGCGGCTTGTAATGCCATCGAGACGATGCTGGTACATAGTGCGATCGCAAATCAGTTTTTACCCTTAGCTTTTAAGGCTTTTCAATCTCATGGTGTGGAGCTACGCGGTTGCGATCGCACTCGTCAGATTATTGACATTACTCCTGCCACCGATGCGGACTGGTCAACGGAATATAGCGATTTAATTCTGGCGGTCAAGATTGTGGACTCACCTGAGGATGCAATCGCCCACATTACCGATTACAGCTCTAAGCACACCGAGACGATTGTCACCGAAGATTTAGCGATTGCGGAGAACTTTATGAGCGATGTTGATGCGGCAGGTGTATATCACAACTGCTCGACCCGCTTTGCCGATGGTTTCCGCTATGGCTTTGGCGCAGAGGTGGGGATTAGCACCAATAAGATGCCTCCTCGCGGCCCCGTTGGTTTGGAAGGTCTTGTTACTTACAAATATCGTCTAGTTGGTAATGGTCATGTGGTGGCGACCTATGCAGGGGCAAATGCTAAAGCATTTACCCATCGGGATTTATGAGTGTGGCGCTCGCCTCTTAGTCTATTCTTTGGGTCTAGCACGAAAAATTGCAGGATAATCACCAATCGCTATAATAAATTATCGGTAAGAGTTAAAAATTTATGACTGCAACACTTGTCAAACCGTCATTATTAATTCATGAGATTTGCGTTGAGAAGGTTGGCAATCTGAATCTGTTTAAGTTTAGCGATCGCCTACAGGATCGGATGGAGTTGCTTCTAGAGAAAAGAAAAGTGGAGCCGCTTTCTGTTGAAGAGATTCCTGAGTTAGAAACTATTGGGGAGCTAGATCGGATTTTTACTCACATTAACGCCATGCTTGCTGCTCAAAATGCCAATTCCTGATGCGATAAGGCAAATTGTCCGCGAACTGGCAAAATTTGTTTGTGAATATTGCCATTCATCAGAGCGACTAAGTGCTTCTCGATTTACGCTCGATCATCTCATTCCTGTATCGCTGGGAGGCTTGGATGATATTGATAATCTTGCGCTTGCTTGCCGCCGATGTAATGAGAGACGTTATAACTTTGTTGAGGCGATTGATCCCCAAACGCAGGAAGTTGTGCCAATTTTTAATCCTCGCAAGCAATACTGGTCAGAGCATTTTGTGTGGGCAAATAATAGTACTGAAATTAAGGGAATTACGGCAGTTGGTCGAGCAACTTGCGATCGCTTAGATCTCAATGATCTGAGATATCCACAGGAGGACTCGATCCGCGCCACAAGACTTTTTTGGACTCAAACAGGACTGCATCCGCCAGAGGGTGATATATGCGAGGTTTAAATAACATAGATTAGAAGGTAAGGATCGGTAGCCTATCCTTACCTTTTACAAATTCTTTTTTATTTTAACGTGAGTTCGGGTTAAGAAAGGCTGAAGCCTATATCTATCAATTGATATTCTCCAGAACAATGCCAAAGTAGCCAAAAATTACAATTCTCTTTTTGAAGTCACTATTGTTAAGCAAAAAACACTGGCTTACAGATGTTTTATTTCCCTTGCAGGGAATGATTTAGAGAGGAATATCGGGCTAAATCCTTAACCCGAACTCACGTTAAGTAGTAAAAGCACTTGTCAGAATGGGATTTCATCATAGTTAGTTATGTCTGGTTCATCTATTTTTGATTGCTTGAAGTTATCGAAACTACAAGTCCATTTGCCATTATTGGCTAGATACGAAGATATAACTTCTTCCTGCTCATTACAAAAATTCACTTCGATACCGTTAGCTTGAGAACTCCAATTGCGATCGCTTAAATATTGCAATCTTGAGCCATCGGCTAGGAATTTCTGGACTGGTTCCACCTTATTCCAAGATATTGATGTGCCATTGTATTTGTATCCTTCAGATTTCAAAAGCTCTTTAATCGCAATAGTAGGATTTTTCCCGCGTCCTTGTTGGTTAGTGACTTTGACGGTAATAAATCGAGTTTCTATGGTGACAACTGGATAATCTTTCCAATCTAGCTCTTGCAGTTGCATTTTGCTGGTTAAGCCTGCAACGAATGGTGACATTTTGAAACTATCTACGACTAGGTATAACTCTTCTTTGGCACGGGTGAGGGCAACATAAAACAGGCGGCGATCGTCTGCAATTAATTTATTTTCATTGTCACCAAAAATACGGAAAAAGATTGAACTAGGATGAATAGTGGGATAGTTATAAGCATCAAGAATAATTACTGCTTGTCGTTCTTTGCCTTTGTATTTATGGGTTGTGGAAATTTCGATGAGTTGTTCTAGCTCTCCAACTAAATTAAGTTTTTTGAGAATATATTTGCGAAATTTATCCAGTTCTTTGATTTGTCTATCCACGCCTTGCAAAGTATTTTTCTTGCTGAGTAGAGCAACTTGTTTCCCTTCTTGGATGAGTTGACCTATTAGGCGAATAATCGCGGCAGTCAAGTCATAGCCATGTTCTTCTTCTTCGATCGCTGTCATTTGAAATTTCGCGATGTTCACAAGCTGAATTTTGCCTTGTAATTGCGTAGATGACTTGGCGGGTATGCCTTTATCGGTCATCAACTGATTACCGATTTCCACAATTTGCGAACCTGATCGGTAATTGGTGGTGATCGGTAAGGTGTGTGATGGTGTGAATATTTGGGTAAAGTTGTTGTAATAGTGCAAGTCTGCACCAGCAAAGCCATTGATGGCTTGCCAATCGTCACCAACGCAGAAAAACAGAGCTTCGGGATTTTGTTTTCTGATGGCTGTAATGAGGTTATGAAAAAGCAAAGAAAAGTCTTGATATTCATCAATCATGATGTATTTAAGCTCTTTCAAGTCTCCTCGAAATTTGCTGCTCAAAAATACGGTATTGCCTTCGTCTACAACTTTTGCGGCTCTTTGCATCAGCCCATCAAAGTCTTCTTCGCCTGTTTGTTGGAGGCGATCCAAGTAGGAGATATAAAAATTCTGGGCTAAATCCAAAAATTGAAACTCTGGTTCGCTTGTTTGAGGATTAGATTTGAAATAACGCTCAATTTTTTCACTCAGTTGATCAGGAGTCAGGCATTGTTTACGACAACGCCCGATAAAATTGGTCATAGATTTAGTAAAGTCATCTATGACACGGTCTTTAACCCTTTCCCAGATTTCTGGAGTGCTGAGACGATTCAATTCAAGACCTAAACCTGTGAGAAGTTCGCGCAAATGGTTTTCCATTCCTTCTCGTCCGTGTGGTTTTAGAATTGCTGGGTTTAATTCAATAAACAAATAATCAGACTGTTCTTCTTCCCAATAATATCGCTTTTGTTGTGATTGTTCATCATAGTTGGGATCGCCTTGCAGTCCAAAATATTCGATTACAATGCCTTTTTTACCATTGACTTCTTTTAAAACCGTAAAGTCAGGATGATAATTAACACCTCTCCACCAAAAGTTTTTTTCATATTTAAATGGAATGTTATGCTCAAATAGAAAATCTGCTATGATCTTTTCCCCTCCAGATTTATAGTTATAGCCGTCAATACCGACTTGTGGTAACGAACGTCTATATTCGATCATTTCTTCTGGCGTTAAATCATATCCACCCTCGGCAATCCTTATCCAAACTTTTCTGAATTTAGCAATCATTAGAGATTTAATCTGTTCAGAATAATTTGGATTTCTGATGTATTCATCAATTACACTTTGCAAGCTACGGCTTTTTGTTTGTTGACCATCTGGCTCATCAAAAATTAGCGTTTCATCAGGATGAACTAAGTGATAAGCCAGTGCATGAAATGTCATGACATAGGGCAGATCATTCTGTAAATGTTTTTGTAATCTTTCTCTAATTTCGTGAGCAGCTTTTCTATTAAATGCTAATAGTAAGATTTCAGATGGTTTAATACCGCAGTGTTTTTGTAAAAATATTGCGCGATTAACTAATGTGGATGTTTTGCCGCTGCCAGCCCTCGCAATTAATTGAACATGACTATTAACTGAGCCAATTGCTAAAGATTGTTCTAGGTCAGGCTTATTTTTTATGTTTGCCTCAGTCCAAGATTGAATAAAGTTTTGCTTTATATCTCTATATTCAAACTGATGGACATGTACTTTGACATATAATTTATAGTTTAATTCGTAAAATTTGTCTGTACGTATATAATCTTCCCTTAAAGTATTTTGTATCTGCTCAATTAGAAGATCTTTTTTCTGCTTATATGAATTAATTTCATCCAATGTAATAGGTGGATATATCTCTTTAAAGAGATTAACAAACTCATCTTTTTTATATTCGGCTTCATCTATGCTAATTCTCTTTTGATGATGAGTTATTATGTTTTTAGCTATAGGCTCATATCCTGAATAAGCAACTGCAATGAAAATTCTTTTACTTAATACAGTTATACGTTTAATTTTCCAATTAATATATTCAAATTTTTGAGTTTTACAGCCTTCTTCGTCAATTAAGACCATATCACCACTTGCTCTCAATACTCGCGGTTTAATACGTTTAACCTCTCTGCCAGTTAGCAATTCCCACGATTCTTCATAGCCTACTATTGTTTTGTAAAAATCTTGTACTGTTTCAATTTTTGTATTCATTAACTGCTGGCACGGAGTAATCATGCAATCATTCAAAAATGTGGAGTCTTTTTCAATCACAGCAATTTTGTTAGTCACTAAATTCAAGTCAAATGTATCGCCAAATAAGTGACTAGCTTCTGATTTAATTGTTGTAGGTGGCAATATTTCTAATTTTTTTGATTCTGTACTAATATTATGAGATGTCTGGCGATTTATGGAAATTTTTTCTTGTAAATGTGCTACCAAACCCTGATATTGCTGATCTAAATTATTTAAGTGTTTATCCTCAGTAAGTTTTTCAAGATGAGATCTCAAACGCTTTAGCTGATCTCTAGGATGAGCTATATCCAGAGATACTTTCTCCGTTACTGATCCGACTGGGCGGCTAAGTAGTGAATTTATTTCATCGATCAGGCTGTTTATCATAGCTTTTGACATAATGCCCCCTAGAAGAAATCCATAATGACAAATAATATTAATCTGCTAGTGTACATAGCCTATTAAAGATGAATAAACAGTGTGATATCGGTAAATATTTAGGATTGCTTGTTATCTTAGCAAATATTAATTGGCAAAGCGCTATATTTTATTTCAATCTTTATGTCGCTAAGTAAAAATCGCCTTAGGGACAAGAAAATCTTTAAATTTTAAAATTGCTACGAGATAGCTTGCTTTATAATGGAATTCAAATTTAGAGGTTCTAGGTATGGATAATAACCACATTGCTACTGCTTGGACTGATGATGGTAATTTGAAGATGAGCATTGAAACTCGTAGATCAATTTCAGGAGATGTTGGACTAGAGACTGATTTATCGGAAGAGGTTTTTTATCTGTCTTTTTTTAAAGGTGAACCAGAAATTGAAATAGGTGATTTGACTGGAATATATGATTTTAAAGATGCTTATATAAAGATTTATCCTAGTAAGTCTGAGATGGATATTTTAAGTTTATCGAAAAGGATATAGCAGAGCGATATGGTAACTCTGTAGCCCTTAATTTTAAAAAACTTGTTAATGGAAGTTGGTTAAGCTGATGTGCATTTAATTTGCATGATTGTTGTGCAATAAAATTACGGCGCAACAATTTGTAGGTTTTGAAGATTTACTGTTATTAAGCAAAAAGCGATCTCATTCTGCAATAATCGTAACTTGCCCCTTACTCACGGAGTCCAGAACTACTAAAAGCTTTGCAGCTAGAGGTTTGAGCGCTGCCAAACTATTTGATGGTGCTTGCAAAACCACTACCGCAATATCAAACTGAGGAAGATTTTGCTGAAAAGATAAATTGCGATCAACCGTCACAAAGACATCAAACTCTTCTACCGCAAGGGCTAAAAGCTTACCGTTTTTGACTCCTGCCCATCCCATCTGCGGAACTGTTTTTACTTCATAGCCAATAATTTCTCTAGCAAATCGACGATCAATACACTCATCCAAAAGAATCCTAATATTACGCCGCCACACTCAACAAGCTTCTTCCCAACTCTTCTAAAAAATAAATAACCTGTTCTCTGGTTACAGTTGGAAAACCATCCAAAAAATCATCAATCGATTCTCCAGCCTTGAGATAATCCAAAAGCGTCTGCACAGGAACTCTTGTATTCGCAAATACAGTTGTGCCGCCCATCACATCGGGAGACCTGCTAATAAACTGTGAATCTCTAAACATAAATTTATGATATTTAGATATATTTAATATTTTAGCAACTATTGATCGGCGATCGCCCCACCCATAAAACTGTCAGCAAGTAATCAAGTGATTAGCTTGTAAGATTACAAAATTTGAATAGACAAATTATACATGAGTCATCTTTTTGATTGTCCATACCTATCAGGTCAAGTAGAACTAAGCGATGAAAGAGAATCACATATTATTCAAAATCATCCGAACACATTACCCGATTACCTTGAGCAACTATCAGATACTTTAGCAAATCCTGATCGCGTTCGTCCTAGCAAGCATGATACCCAAGCATTACTATTTTCTAAGTGGTTTGATACAATTCGTACAGGGCGTTATTTAATCGTGATTACTGTATCTGACCTTGAAGCCAATCGACATTGGATAATTACAGCCTACACAGCGCGTAAACTAGCAGGAAACACACCATGATCGCTCAAAACTTGACCATCCGCTATGACAAAATTGGCGATATTCTCTACATAGATCGCTGTCCGCCCTATGCTGATCAAGAATCAGAAGAAATTGGTGATGAAGTAGTCGCAAGGCTCAATCCTCAGACTGGCACTATTGAGAACTTAGCGATTCTTTTCTTCTCCAAAAGACTCCAAACCACAAATATTTTTCAACTTCCAGTGATCGCTGACCTACAACTTGCAACTTTGTAATATCGACACGCCTTCCACAGATTCAATTATCTTCAAAACTTCTTTTTGTTCATCCTCACTATCCAACATAGCCCATGTTGCAAAGAGTTGATTGATTCTTTCTCGTCTAAGACTTTTCATTTCCAAACTGCCGCCACTAATCTCACTCATGGCAACATCCCAAGCACTTTTGACATCTTTGCCCACAGTTCCGACTTGCTTAATTGCTGTAACCATTGGCTGCACCTATCTATAAGTAGCTGCATTATAACTAAACACAATATCAGGTAATGCTTAGATTTACATAAAATTTTAGTATTAGTAGCGATCATCCTTAAAATTTTAGCAATAATTGTTTTTGTGATCGCACATGTCAGATAAAGCGTATTTTGTCCCGCTTGCTGAATAGATGTACGCGCATCATCTAACTGGCTCAGGCAAAGTTTGCAAGCCCATCTTTTTTCCCTCATTTAGACGTTTGTAAATCCGATCTGGCGCATCATTAACAACCCGAATCTGTACGCGCTTTTTCTGAAAATTTAAAATTTAAGAGCTTATTCCTAGCCGAAAGATCAAGCAGCTTATCTTGAAATTTGCTGATCGTTTGGTAGACAAGCTCTTGACTCATAACAAATTAGGTTTTCTGATTATTTGGTTTCGGTTCTTACCCATCCTATACATAAAGATAAAGACGGCACTGGGCAGATCAACGTATTTGCACCTTTTTTGTCGGCATGAAATGGGTATTTCAGCGCCTATCCCCGATTAGCTGACCAGTGCCAGTTTACCTGCTGACAGGAAATTGTCCTTTCACATATTTTGTAGTCGTAATCTGACGGAATCGCCGTGAGATGGCAAGCCTTCGGCTTCTGTTAGCAGTGCGATCGCACCTGAGACTTCCTTGAGAGCTTCGGGACTATATTGGATGAGACTGGAATGCTTGAGGAAAGTCTCGACACCGAGTGCCGAGGAATAACGCGCACCACCACAGGTCGGCAAGGTGTGATTTGGTCCCGCAAGATAATCGCCCACAGCTTCAGGGGTGGAATGTCCGATAAAAATTGCCCCTGCATGGCGGATCTGATCGACTAAGGTCCAAGGATCTTCGACTTCTAGTTCAAGGTGCTCGGGCGCAAATTGATTAGATAGCTCAGCAGCAGTGCTGAGACTATCGACGACGACAATTAAGCCATAATGTGCGATCGCTTTTTCTGTCATTAGGCGGCGAGGGTGATCTTCCAACATGCGCGTTACTTCTTCCACCACCCGATTGGCAAGACGCGAGTCATTGGTTAGTAAAATTGATGCTGCCATTTGGTCATGTTCCGCCTGAGCCAGCATATCCGCCGCGACATAGGTGGGGTTAGCGCTAGCGTCGGCAATAATTAAGACTTCCGATGGGCCAGCAATGGAATCAATACCAACGCGACCAAATACTTGTTTTTTGGCGAGAGTAACGTAAATATTGCCCGGCCCTGTGATCACATCAACCTTGGGAATGCTCTCTGTACCATAGGCTAGGGCAGCGATCGCCTGTGCGCCACCGACACGATAAATCTCTTCAATCCCCGCCACCTGTGCCGCCACCAAAATTGCAGGATTAATTGTCCGCTCTTGCCCCGGCGGTGTCACCATCACAATCTTTTTCACGCCTGCCACCTTGGCAGGGACAGCATTCATTAATACTGTGCTTGGGTAAGCTGCTTTCCCCCCCGGGATGTAAATACCTGCGGCATCAACGGCAGTATACCGTTTGCCCAAGACCACATCTTTATCGCCAAAATGTACCCAGCTTTTTGGCACACGCATTTTATGAAAGTCTTCGATACGTTGATGCGCCATTTCGATCGCTTTTAGCAGACCACCTTTGACTTGCTGATACGCAGCATCAAGTTCTGATCCACTGACACGCAATTCCGATGCCGTAAAGTCCTGTCCATCAAACTCAGAGGTATAGTGCAGAAGGGCTGTATCGCCTTTGCGTCTTACCGTTTGAATGATTTCCGTGACCGTGGCTTCCTTGTGGATCATCTGATCGTCATAGATGCGATCGCAAATCCGCTTGATTTCGGATTCTGCTTCAGTTCTCTGGGTGACAATTCGTAGCATAGATTGTGACGTAAGAAGCGATGATTAATCCTAGCTTAACCTGTATTCTCGTAAGTTGTGTAAGCTCAAGCTGAAATTTAGTTGGGCAGCGCTCAGTATAATTAAAAAACCCATGGCGTGTGAGCCATAGGTTTTAGGGTTTTATATTTAATTGCGCTCAGCTACCTATGTTAAACGCCACTCTATCTGCAAAGCTCGATCGCCTAAATCAAATTTTCCAAGAGTCTTCAGAAGTCCTAGTTGCCTATTCGGGGGGGATTGATAGCACATTGGTGGCTAAGATTGCCTTTGATGTTTTAGGCGATCGCGCCCTTGCCATTACGGCAAACTCGCCATCACTGTTGCCCGCCGATCTAGCGGCGGCTCAGGTACAAGCTGAGTTTATCGGCATTCCGCATCAAGTCGTCCAAACCGATGAAATGAGTAATCCCAATTACACCTCTAACCCCATTAATCGCTGCTATTTCTGTAAAAGTGAACTGCACGATACCCTCAAACCCCTTGCAAAAAAAATGGGCTATAGCTATGTCGTTGACGGTTTAAATGCTGACGATCTCCAAGACTATCGACCGGGGATTCAGGCGGCAAAGGAACGCGGTGTGCGATCGCCTTTGGCGGAAGTGGGAATTAGCAAAATGGAAGTGCGAATGCTATCGCAACATTTAGGAATGCCTTGGTGGGATAAACCTTCGCAACCCTGTTTAAGTTCGCGATTTCCCTATGGCGAAGAAATTACAATTGAGAAATTGCGCCGAGTGGGTAAAGCGGAACAATATTTGCGGGACTGCGGTTGGCGCGGGGATATCCGCGTGCGCTCGATGGGGGATAATGCCAAAATTGAAGTGCCGAGCGATCGCCTCCATGAATTTATGACGACAATTGCGATCGCAGATCTAACCAGCAACTTTCGTGAGTATGGATTTACGGCAATCACCTTAGATCTAGAGGGATTTCGCAGTGGTAAGCTCAACGATGCGATCATCAGTGCCGTACATTAGACCAGACCTATGCCTCGCACTCCTCAATTAACCTACGATCGCGGCACATTAATTTTGCATCCACCACCCAAGGGCAAGGCATGGATTGAATTTGCCACATGGGATGATCGGATTGAGAAGTTTCGGATTCCTGCCCATCACTATCGCCAATTGATTTTGACGATGCGCTCGGAGGGAATTGCGATCGAGGATAAGGCGCGAGCCTATAGCGAAATCAATCTCACGGCTCACAGCAAAATGGAGCCGTATCTGCATCAGAGTGAGGCTTTGGCGGCTTGGCAAAGGGTGGGCAAACAAGGCTTGGTAGTCTTGCCAACCGCGGCAGGTAAAACCTATCTAGCACAGTTGGCAATGCAAGCTACGAATCGCAGTACCTTGATCGTTGTGCCAACATTAGATTTGATGCATCAATGGTATGCCCATTTATTAGCCGCCTTTCCTGATGTCGAGATTGGGCTATTGGGTGGCGGCTCTCGCGATCGCAGTCCCATTTTGGTGGCTACCTACGACAGCGCCGCTATCCAAGCCGAAGCTTTAGGTAATCTCTATGGCTTAATCGTGTTTGATGAATGCCATCATTTACCAACGGATTTTTTTCGGGTAATTGCCGAATTTGCGATCGCACCCTATCGTTTAGGCTTAACTGCTACCCCTGAGCGTAGTGATGGCAAACATGCTGATCTAGAACTGCTCATTGGTGAGCAAGTTTATCGCAAGTCAGCGGAAGACCTCGCAGGCAAAGCCCTTGCCGATCACAAAATTGTGCAGATTAAGGTTTCTCTTTCCGAAAAAGAACGGGAACTTTATGACTCCCTCATTCAAAGTCGCAATCATTTTTTAAAGGAATCTAAAATCTCTCTTGGTAGTTTGGAAGGTTGGCAAAGATTTGTCCAAGCGAGTGCGCGATCACAAGCGGGTCGTCGTGCCATGCTTGCCCATCGCCAATCCAAAGAGCTATCGCTTGGTACAGAAGCCAAATTACGGGTGCTTTCCGATCTATTAGCACAGCATTTTAGCGAGAGAATTTTAATTTTTACCAATGACAACGCCACGGTTTATCGCATTTCACAGGATTTACTAATCCCTGCACTCACGCACCAAACACCAGTCAAAGAGCGTCACGAAATTTTGACTAGCTTCCGTGAAGGCAAATATAAAACCCTTGTTGCCTCCCATGTGCTGAATGAAGGTGTCGATGTCCCTGATGCCCGCATTGCCATTTTGCTATCGGGTACAGGCTCAGCCCGTGAATATATTCAACGACTTGGCAGGGTGCTGAGACGGGGGACAGAGGCAAATAAACAGGCGATTCTATACGAGGTGGTGACTGAAGATACGAGCGAAGTGCGGACTTCGGAGCGGCGTAGGGGCATTGAGCGACAACAGCAGCCAAATCCAGAGAATGTGATTCAAATCGGCATTGAGTACGATCAAGATATTCGCAAAAAACAGCCTCTCGCGGCGGAAATTTCCGAAGATTACGACATCAATCCCAAAAGCTTGTAAAAGCCTACAGAGCTTTGCGCTGAATTAAAAACAGAGAAATTTTTGAAAGTGCTGCTTCGCAGCACTTTCAAAAATTTCTCTGTTTTTTCCCAAGACCTCAATGGGCAAACCTCATGAAAATATATATGTTTTACCGTAAGATGCCAGAAAAAATCATTTAAAATAAGTTAGACCGTAATCATTCAGTGGCAACTATGGAACTTGCATCATATATATATGCTGCATGGGCGCATGAACAAGCCAGTCAAGATTTCTGCGATCGCAATGGCGATCAAGTTTGTGCAACATTGCCCGCTCCCCCAGTCATTGGCAAATGGCAAGCTTGTTTACTAACTGCGATCGCAATTACCAATGTCGGCAGTTGTGGTTGGTCTGGCAGTGCGGCAGCGAGCCACATCCTAGAACCTGCGGTAAATACTGCGCCTTGGTGCGATCATCTCTATCTTTGTCAGACCGAATATATTTTAGAAGTCCAGACTTTATTAGCTCAGCGCGGTTTTGCGGTTGGTGAAATTGATGGAGTCTATGGTCGAAATACCAAACAAGCGGTGATCGAGTTTCAGAATAGTCAAGCCAGTCTTGCGGTTGATGGTATCCCCGGCGCAGCAACCCTAGCCGCATTAAAAAATTATCCCGCGCAGTCAAAGCCAAGATTACAAACCAAAACGCAAGTCAGGGTCACGCCCACCCGCAATAAAACGGCGCGAACCCAAATTACTAGAGAAATTACTAAAGAAACGACTAGAGAAGTCACAAGAACAGAAAGTTATCGGCAGGTCGTAATTGTGCGATCAGTCAATCCTCATAATTTGCGAAATAGAGATGAGACAGACAGGGACTTGCAAATACCAAATTCCAATCAAAATTCTTCCAAGCCAGACCATAACTCTTCTTAAATTGCTGAAATCATCGGTATCCCTTTGAATTTTCCAATCTTAATCACAAATTTTAATTAAAAAGCAACCCCCTTACAAACTCTAAACACAAGGTCTACAAATATGGAACTTCTCACTTATATCCAAGAAGATGTTATCGATGTTGATTTTGCGATCGCAAGCGATATCCCTGAAAGTTTTCAGGTTTGGCTAGCCAATTTAACCCACAAATCTAGCAAATTGAGTTTGAGCCTACTGCTAGCAGGGACAACAATGCTGGTTGGACTAGGCTCTACTCTCAACGCGATCGCCGCCGATGCCCCATCGTCAGATATGCAGTATGTGCAAACACTGCTCGCAAATAATGGTTTTTATACAGGCGATATTGATGGTGTCGCTGGCACAGCAACTAAAAATGCCATTCTTCGCGCTCAACAAGCCTATAACCTCCCTGCGGATGGCATTGTCGGCAGCCAAACAATTGCGGCTCTCGAAGGTGGCAAAGTCGATAAGTCCGAATCTGTGACTGTCGATGACACCCAAATTCGCACCTCATCCACAGTCATGAATTTGCAAAAGCTTTTGACCGATCGCGGATTTTATAACGGTGCTGTCGATGGTCTTATGGGCGATCAAACTCGGACAGCCATCATCGCTGCTCAAAAAGCTTACAATCTCAACCCTGATGGTATTGCAGGGCAACAAACTCTCGCAGCACTAGAGTCAGATGGGGTAGCAACCAAAGAAAAAGAATTACCTAACAACACCAAAAATAAGAGTGCCGAGATTTCTAATCTCCAAGAGCTACTCCAAAAACGAGGCTTTTATAATGGTGCAGTCGATGGCATCATGGGCGATCAGACTCGGACAGCCATCATCGCCGCTCAGAAAAGCTATGGACTAACCGCCGATGGCATTGCAGGCCCACAGACCATCAACGCTTTAGAGTCAGGCAGTAGCACTGTGACTAAATCCGAAAGTGCAACAGATAAGGATGTAGCGGCAGTACAGCAGCTATTGGCAAAACGCGGATTTTATCAGGGTGCAATTGACGGCATCAGAGGCAAGCAAACCGATGCGGCGATCGTCGCTGCCCAAAAAGCCTATGGCTTAACAGTTGATGGTATTGCGGGTTCACAAACCATTGCAGCCTTAGAAAAAGATGCCAAAGTCGCCACACCTGCGGCAACTACTACTAATCAAGCTGCCAAAAACGCTCAACCCGTGAAAGATAACACCGACAATAACATTACCAATTTGCAAAATCTGCTCACCGATCGCGGATTTTACAATGGACCGATTTCAGGAATTCTGGGTGCAAGAACTAGGGAGGCAATTGTGGCTGCTCAAAAAGCCTATGGTTTAACCGCCGATGGTATTGCTGGCCCAAGAACAATCGCCGCTTTAGAATCAGGTTCGCCTAAACAAACAGTCACAGTTACCCCTGTACCTGTTCCCCCCGCACCTGTCACACCTATTCCCGTAATACCTACGCCCGTAGTAACTGCACCTGTTACACCAACAATCCGCGTAGAACCGAAGCCACAGGTAACACCGATTCCTCAACCCACTGTAGCCGCCGCCCCACCTACCGCAACGCCTATTCCTCCAATTCCTGTAGCACCAAGTCCTAAACCTCAACCCACCGCCGCTGCTCCCACGCCTACAGTTGCAGCCACACCCAAGCCAACTACACAGCCCACAGCCGCCGCAACTCCCACCATAACCACGCCGCCAGCTACCACGGCAGCAGCAAATAACCAAATTGCTGAACTACAACGCCTACTAGCTCAGAAAGGTTTCTACACTGGTAAAGTGGATGGTGTGCTGAGTGGCGAAACGCGCAATGCCATCGTTAGAGCACAAAATTTCTACACGATCAGCCCTGCTGATGGTTCTCCAAGCAATAAGCTGCTCGATGAGTTGAACAAAGACAAATTCATTTCTGAAGGCAATTAATTTCCATGCGGCTCCGCAACGTAGTCATTAGTACAGCGATAAATATTAGTGCGATCGCAATTTTCGCAGCGATCGCACTGAGCTTGCAATTCCCACGACTCAATCAGCAATTGAGTGGTCAAACCAAAGCCACAACGGTCAAAGAAGTCAGGGACGAAGAGGCAAGACTAAAGCTAATCCGTCAATTGCCGTCAAGGGGACTAGGTTTTAATAACATGATCGCCAACTTTACGTTTTTGCAATTTTTGCAATACTTTGGTGATGATGTTTCCCGCAATCAGTTTCAAACAGGTTATGGGTTAAGCCCACTATATTTTGCTAACATCATCGAGCGTGATCCCCGATTCCTAAGTAGCTACATTTACATGTCGGCTAGTGTATCGATGTTTGCGGGGACACCTAGAGCCGCCATTGATATTTATAGCAAAGGGTTAAATTATTTAAGTCCTGAGCAACAGTCTAAAGCCCATTTAGTTTGGCGATATAAAGCAACAGACCAACTACTTTTTTTAGGTGATACCAAGGGTGCGCGGCAATCTTACTTGCAAGCTGCAGATTGGGCAGACAGAGGTAGTCTGATAGACAAAGAAATTTCTGAAGATCTAAAATTTATCGCCAGTTTATCCCGTCAATCAGCGCAATGGCTGGAACAGGAGCGTGATGTTAGTAAAGCTCAAATCGGTGCTTGGTCGTTGGTATTACAAAATGCCACTGACAAGAAAACCGTCGAGACTATTGCTCAAGAACTAGATAAACTGGGCATGAAAATTGAAATTAAAGATGGCATACAAATAATTGTCCCCAAATAGAAATTGCGTCGCCTGCAAAACAAGCGACGCAATTTCTTTAGTTAGCCGTCAGCCACTTCTGGGCATTTAAGCGTTGAATCACACCAAATACCAATAAATCTAGTGGCGCTTTACGCTCATCGATCAAAAATGGCTCAATGGTGCTGGGGGATCGTCCTGCATCGGCACAGGAAAAAGCTTTTTGAGCATTGAGATCGGATTTTGAGAAGTACACCGTAAACTGGCGTAAACCCTCTGCCCAAATTCCTTTTACTTGAGAATTACTAAACTCTAGTTGCAAATCATCAACGCCTTGCTTAGCAAATGCCCTAGTCAAAGCTGGCAAGTAATGCGTGGTAATAAATTCTTCAAAGGGTAGTTCTTCGATCGCAGGTGGCTTTTCGGCTTTAGGCTTAGCGGCGGGTTTTGCTTTTGGCTCTGGGGCAGTAGTTTCAGACATAATTTCAGAGATGAATTTTATAAACTTGCTAATCGGTTACAAACATAAATGAAAAAGCTATTGAGCTTCAGTATTCACAATCTGAGGTAAGCCCATGCTGTAGTTCAGTGAGCGATGATTGAGGTTGTAGGTGACTTCACCTTGCTGTAACAGCGATCGGACAAAATGCTCCAAATCAGAGCCGATGCGACGCAAATTATAATCTGTCAAATCTGCACCCTTGTAATCGGCGACAAGTTCATCAAATTTACGATATACCTTTTGCAGCGCACCGTCTGTCCAGTTCAGCTCATTGTCAGGATCAACATCTAAAGTCAAAGTATTTTCGCTATCGATCAGCTCATCGTTCTGCTCCTCAACGATGGCGGCATAAATCTGAATATGGCGAGTTGTAGATTTGAGCGGCATAGCGGTTTATTTAGATAGGTATTAGAAGATCTAACTCTAGATTATTGCAAATTTTTAGGGATTCCCAAAATGCAAACAAAAAATAAGGGTCGTGCTAAGCACGACCCTTATTTTTTGTTTGTAAGTAGCTAAACATAAATAACCTTAAAAATCAGAGCGTGAGTTGCCCACTTCTGGGTTTTAAGGTTATTTATGCTGAACTACTTAGCTAGCTAGGTATTCCTGCATTCTGGTTTTGCGCTTGCGAAGATAATCCATCGCTTGGCGCTCTAGTTGTCTGACCTGTTCACGACTCAGATCCATCCGCTTACTAATACTGGCTAAGGACATCTCTTGTCCATCCTCTAGCCCATATCTCAAGATCATCACCTGACGTTGCTTCTCGGGCAGCTCCTTCAACAAGCTTTGCAGATCAGTACGCAAAGATTCACGTTCTACATAGATATCAGGAGAGCGACCTGTATCTTCTAACAATTCAGCAAGCTCCGTGTCTTGATTGTCGCCAATGCGTAAATCAAGGGAAATCGGCTGACGCGATAGAGATAGACATTCACGCACTTGATCCGTTTTGATATTTAGCTCAAAGGCAATTTCGGCGACCGTCGCAACCCGACCAAGTTCTTGGGAAAGTTGGCGCTGGGCTTTTTTGATCTTATTCAGCTTTTCCGTAATATGCACTGGTAAACGGATTGTTCTTGCTTGCTGAGCAATTGCTCGCGTAATTGCTTGACGAATCCACCAGTAGGCATAGGTGGAAAACTTAAAGCCCTTAGTTGGGTCAAACTTATCTACTGCTCGCTCTAATCCCAACGTCCCTTCTTGCACTAAATCAAGAAGTTCTAGGTTTCGCTTTTGATACTTCTTTGCTACTGAGACAACCAAACGGAGATTAGCCTCAATCATTTTGCGTTTGGCTCTAGTCCCAACTTTGATATTGCTATGCAAAATCTCTGGCTCTAGACCAACCGCTTCAGCCCACTCTTGCTCAGTCGGTAAGCGATCGCTATTTTGGGCAATTTTTTCCTGCGCCTCAAACAGCATCATCATCTGCTGTACTTGCTTACCGTAGATAATCTCTTCCTCATTACTGAGTAAGGGGATTTTTCCGATTTCGTGCAAATACGTGCGAACCATGTCAGCAGACAGACCGACCTGCTTAGTAGCTTGCCTATCCACTGTCTTTGGTGTGGTTGGGGTCAATGGTTCTTCAGACATATCGCTCCTAATTTTTTAAACTAAGCGTTTTTTATATGGCTTCTCCAAGATCAGAAGGCTGATGACGTAAAGAAGACCTGATTACTTCAAAATTCAAGCCCATAAACTTGACAGATTAAAATCACAATCTTTAAGTTTTATAAATTTACCGTGTCAACATGTAAGCTGACTCAAAGTTGATTTGTATAATACATGATCAACCTTTTTTTCTCTTGCGTCTTGAGTTACATATTATTACGAACTAATCAAAAAAGTCAAAGGGCGGGTATTACTATCTGTCTAAAGATTTGAGCAGGATTTTTATAGGTATTTACACTCATTAATTTTGTTGTTTTGGGATACTTGAGATAATTGGGCTAATGTTATCAATATAATTAGAAAGCCTTTATATTTAGAATCTGTACTAAACTGTTAAGTATGTACTAATTAAATTAAGATTTGATTAGTCTAATTAGACTAAGGTTGCTGACTTCATTACCTTAGTTCTCAATTACTTTTCCTAGAAACATTTAGATATATAGAAACCTTAATCCTGAACAAATAAATTCACCATTAGCAACGAAAAATTGATTACAAGCTTTGGATCGATATTGCTGAAGACTGACTGCAAAAATGGATTACTAAATATCGCTCTACTTGTTTTGCTAACTGGTTACCACTCAAAGACGGAAGCACTAAATCAGAGGTTCCCTTTACTAATGTCTTTGGCTAATCAGTAATGGTAAGTAAATTTAAACTTTCACCTTGTTAATTCAGGTAATATCGATATATATCGACATCAAGTAAAGAGTTCTACTAATTATTCACCTTGGGTAGCATTGCTCACCTTTAATTTTAATTAAGAAAATTTCTGAAGGCATCACCCATCTCTATGAAATGCTAGCGACTAGGTTTATGATTAATTGTCGCAAATGCTTCATTTCAGCGATCGCAAATTTTGATAATCTTTAATGCTAGATAAAAAATCATCCAGTTGGGGGAAGACGCAACAAAAAATTATTGACGAAAACTTAAACATATTAATAAAGAGTATTAATGTGATGAGTCAGGGAAATATATAAAGATGTATAAAGATTGTTGTGACATGGGAACTTGTTAACAACAGTATTCGACTCAAGTCCATATAGGCTTTAGCAATTAGTGGGATGAAGATGATGATTTTAAGGAAACCTAGCATCAAAAAGATAGTTACTTTAAGTGCGCTTTGCTTAACTACTGGATTCGGTTTATTTACATTTACCCCTGTAGCAATGGCGCAATATGGTTTAGGAATATCCAAAGCTGCGGGTACAGGTGGTGCAACCAGAGGTAATGCTGATGGATTACCCTCCGTGACAGTGTTAGTTCCTGAAGATGGAGCAAAAACCCTTAGCGATCGCCCCACATTCTATTGGTACGTTGCTCCCAATTCTGCTAACTCTAAGGAATTGCCAAAACTAACCTTCATCTTGCGTAATGGTAATGAAACATCATCTAAGGCAGTTTTTACCGCCCGTGGAGAGTCAAGTGGCGAAGGGCTTTACAAGTTTACATTGCCTGAAAATGCACCTGCACTAGTGGAAGGCAAGGTACAGCGTTGGCAACTACGCTTGTCTTTTGCGGCTAATGGCGTAGTGGATGATACTAATGTGATTGCCTTGGTGCGCCTTGATTCAGATCCTGAAGTCTCTAAGGCGATCGCCAAGGCTAGTAGCAGCCTTGAAAAAGCCAGAATTTACGCCCAGAATAAATATTGGTATGACGCAATTGACAGCTATACCAGTTGGCTATCCGCTAACCCTGAAGACAAGGTGGCGATTAACGAACGGTCAGAACTATTGCAGCTAGGTTTGAAAAATAATATTGCCTTTAGTGCAGGGCAACCCAATAGTCTTGATAAGCTGATCGCAAAGTTAGACCAAAGCAAAACTGCGATCGCGATCGCATTACAGGCAAGAACTAGCCGCTAGTGCTGCCCAGATTTTGGGCTTTAACGCAAGCCAAAATGATATGATGTGCCAAAATTCTTACTGCTAAATCATTGATTAATCTGCTTTTCCAGTAATCAAGGTGCAAAGGATGATTTCCCCACATTCGGCGGGGAAATCATCCCATACTTTATTAGATTGGAAAACGCGATAACGTGATTTAGTAATATTTCAAGGTTGTCGAGAGCGTTAAGGCAAAGCTATGGCAGATAATTCAGGTAATTTTTGGGGAGGGTTTCTCTTCGGTGCTGCTGTTGGCGGCGTGGTTGGCGCATTGGTGGCAATTAAGCTCACTGAGCCAGAAGACGAGACAATCCTCCAATTGGATGGCGATCAGATCCTTGATAAGTCACCGACTTCTAGTGAATTTGCCCGCCGCAATCTCGAAAAGAAAATCGCACAACTTAACGCGGCGATTGATTCGGTCAGCCAAGAACTGGCGATGACTGAGGGTAAAAATGGTCGTAAACCAACATCGGCGGAGTCTTTGCGAGACATGAGTATTAATTCGGATCAGTAATTACTTAAAGCATTATTTCTGCTGTGTTTAGTAGAATGATTGTAGCTATTTTTAATTTTTCTCAATTGCTCTATAAGCCCCAAAACATCACTATGGCAGTTATTCTTGGCACATTCAGCTCATTTATCTCGATTTATCTTGGTTTACTATTCATTCGTGTTCTTCTAACTTGGTTCCCAAATATCGAATGGTATAACCAACCCTTCGCGGCTCTTAGCCAAGTTACCGATCCCTATCTCAATTTATTTCGTTCTATCATTCCGCCTCTCGGTGGTATGGACTTTTCGCCAATGCTTGCCTTCTTAGCCCTGAGTTTTTTACAACGCGCTCTCGCTCCATTGGCAGCAAGCGCGGGTATGGGCTTTTAATGTAAGCTTATTCTTAATTACTTTGGGTTCACGTTAGGAAATATACATGACGGGTTTGTTAGATCTGAGTGGGAAAACTGCTCTTGTGACTGGGATTGCCAACAATCGCTCGATCGCTTGGGGTATTGCCCAAAAGCTGCATCAGGCTGGTGCTAACCTTGGTGTTACTTACTTGCCAGACGATCGCGATCGCAACAAAGGTAAAGTTGCGGAGTTGACTGATCCTTTATCGCCAGATTTTCTATTGCCTTGCAATGTGCAAGATGACGCGCAGGTTGACTCATTATTTACCTCGGTTGCCGAGAAATGGGACAAGATTGATATTTTGGTGCATTGTCTTGCCTTTGCCAATAAAGAAGACCTATCGGGAAACTTCACTGATATTTCCCGCTCAGGCTTTCAACTCGCCCTTGATGTCAGTGCTTATTCTTTGATCCATCTGTGTCGCGCTGCCAAACCTCTGATGAAAGATGGCGGTAGTGTGATCACCCTCAGCTATATTGGCGGCGCAAAAGTTGTACCTAACTACAATGTTATGGGTATTGCGAAAGCAGCTTTGGAAATGAACGTGCGTTACCTCGCCTCTGATATGGGGCCTGACAATATTCGGGTTAATGCTATTTCGGCGGGACCAATTCGTACCCTTGCCTCTGCGGCGATTGGTGACTTCCATAAAATGTTGCACCACTACGAAGAAACTGCACCTTTGCGCCGTTTAGTCACCCCTGATGATGTGGGTAATGTGGCAACTTTCTTGGGTAGTGATCTTTCTAGTGCGGTTACTGGTCAAATTATTTATGTTGACGCTGGCTATGAAGTAATGGGTGCTTAATTGCATCCTCAAGCTAGTATCTTGATTTCGCTTAAATTCTGCGATCGCAAAAACTATTCCTTAACAAATTTCTATGCAGACGGATACCTTCAAAAGCATATTTCCACTCTTCGAGGCGGCAAGCCACGAAACCTTGGAATGGCTACTGGCTGAGTCCGCAGAGCGAGACTATCCTGCGGGACGGGCTGTACTGATGGAAGATGCTTGGGGTAATGCGGTTTACTTTATTCTGTCTGGCTGGGTAAAGGTCAGATTTTTGCGAAATCAAGAGGCAACCACCCTTGCTGTGTTAGGTAACGGCGACTTTTTTGGTGAGATGGCAATTCTTGACGAGTCACCACGCTCGACTGATGTGATTGCCTTTACGCCAGTACGGGTGCTGAGTGTTCCTGCCCAAAAGTTTCTGGAGTTTCTTTTTAAAGATCCGCAAATACACCATCGCATGTTGCAACTGATGGTGCGACGTTTACGCAAAGCGAACCAGCGCACTCAGTTGCGCCAACAAGTCCCTGCGGTAAGGATTGCTTCGGTTTTGCTAGGCTTAGCAAATACCTATGGCAACAAAAATGAAGCAGGGATTAATATTTTTAATATTCCTGTAGCGGATATTGCTGACCTATCCGAGGTGAGTCCTGAAGATACTGCCAAGGTGTTAGACAAGCTCAAGGAAAAGAATTGGGTCGATATCAACACAAAGCATCAAGTCATGACTATAACCAACGAAAAGCAAATGTCGCAGTTGGCAACATTTCGATAAAAAATAAGGGAGGTGCTTCGCACCTCCCTTATTTATGTAGAACGTTAAATTGCGATCGCAATTTTGCCTGTCATCGAGCTACTTTCTAATAATTGATGAGCTTTTGCCACTTCGGAAAGAGGGAATATATCACTCACATGAATCTTCAACTTGCTTGAATCAAATAATGCTGCACATTCACTCAAGATATGAGCTTGCTTAATTTGTAAGACCGTATTTTGCAGCAGCATCGGCGTTAACATTAGCTCCATGCTAAAACGTAAATTGCGAGTACGGGCAACCTTCCAACTAATATCCACAGGTGGCTCTAAAATCGTCACCAGATCGCCATAAACTCTTACCGCAGGAAAAGTCTGCTCGATTAAGCTGCCACCGACGGTATCAAAGGCAAGGTCAACTCCTTCGCCATTTGTCCAGTCGAGAGATGCCTTTACAAAATCAGTTTGCTTATAGGCGATCGGCAGATCTGCACCCAAACCCCTTACAAATCTGGCTTTAGCCTCAGAGCCAACGGTCGTGCAGACATTTGCACCTCTCAGCTTAGCTAGCTGGATTGCCACATGCCCAACACCACCAGCACCTGCATGAATTAACACATTTGCTGATGATTGTGTTGATAGTTGTAAATTGCCCCGATCATAGAGAGCTTCCCATGCAGTTAACAAAACTAAAGGAGCGGCGGCGGCTTCTTCAAAACTGAGAGATTTGGGCTTATGGGCGGCGAATTTTTCGTCAATAGTAGTTAGTTCCGCATAGTTGCCCTGATGCAAACCTAAGCCCCCATTACAAAAATAGACATGATCGCCAACCTTAAATTTGGTCACCTCCGCACCAATTGCCTCCACAATGCCAGCACCATCACAGCCGAGAATCGATGGCAGGCTGTCGGGCTGGAATGTGCCACGGCTACGCAGTTTTGTATCAATTGGATTGATACCTGCGGCTTTGAGGCGCACTAAAATTTCTGTGGGGGATTGAATCGTGGGTTCTGGCAGATCTGCCATTTGTAGGACATCGGCATTGCCTGCGGCGGTCATTACAATTGCTTTCATGTCTGTATTTTATGTGTTTGGAGAAGCTGTTGGTTTAGATGCAGGGCTAGCAGGAGGCTTACGAATTTCATTATCTTTGGAGCTAGGAGCATTTGGAATAGAGCGAACTTGCCAATCTCCAAAGAACTGATTAATCGCCGTAAACCCAAAAACGGCAGCTCCACTCATGATTGCCAAGATCACCAAAATTGTTGTCCAAGTCTCCACCGATTCGGAAATGCCATAGTGAGAACGATAGGGATCAATCTTGGCTTGATGATCGCGTTCACGAGCGCTGATAGGGCGACGGAACCGTAATCGATGGTTATCAAGTTTTTCTAATAAAATCCAGCCTGACTGAGACTCTTCGGCACAAACACGATTTAAAACTTTGCGATTACGAAAGCCACCACTACTAGTACGCAGGATCTTAAATTCCCAGCCTTTTGGTTGATCGCTAGATGTGTTGGACTCATAGCGAGTGAGGTTTTCTTCTTCCACTTCTTCCCGCCGTCTGTTACTTTGTTTAGCTCGAAATATTCTGTCGATAATCACGGACTGAATCCCAACATCAAGGATGATGGCACTAATGATGATTGCATTGACGGTCAGCATATGTACTGGACTAATACTATTGCAGACTAGCAGCTTGATAATCAGCAAAAGTATACATGCTGACGCAAACTATTGCACTCAAGATTTTGTATAGTCTTTACAGTTTTTGCGATGATTACTTTGCGATCGCGATATGATGGCTAATTAAAATAAGCCATAAGCTTTTGATAACTTTCCTATGAACTCTATAGTCCTGATGGCAGAATTGCTTAGCGATCCTGAGCTGCGCCGTACTCCCGATAACCAAAGCTCGATCGCTTCATTTCTTGTACAATTTGCAGGCGGACGTGCCGAAGATGCCCCCTATCGGATTAAGGTTGTAGGCTGGAATAATTTGGCGGACGAGATTGTTGAGAAATACCATAAAGGCGATCAAGTTGTTGTGGAAGGTCGCTTACGCCTTGATACAGTCGATCGTGGTACTTACAAAGAAAAACGTACTGAGTTAATCGCCCAACGTATTCATAGTTTGGGTAGTGGCAGCAGCATGGCCGTTAGCGCTTCGACATCTGCTCCCCGTAACAAACCAGCAGCAAGCAATCCTACCCCCAGTAATGTCGTGCCGATGGCTAGCTATGCCCCACCTGTAGCACCACCGATTAATGATGCTCCTGACTACGACGATATTCCGTTCTAAGCCCAACAAAAAAGAGGGAGGAATCGCAAAGTGATTCCTCCCTCTTTTTTTCTATAAGCCGATGATGAGATTTGAACTCACGGCCTGCTGATTACGAATCAGCTGCACTACCCCTGTGCTACATCGGCAATAATTTAGCGAATGCAATTATAGCATTATTACTGGCTGATAGGTCAGACAAAAATAGTGAAACAGGAGAAAGCATGTACTGAATTTCTGATATCTCTTCGCACCACCACTTGCACCTTGGATTTCTGCTCTCATTAGTAAAAATCGTGTTGCTGTAGTATGTCCCTACAAAGTCTGGGGTTAACTCTTCTTATTGACAAGAGTATCTGTGACCTTTTTAATTTCGGATGTTAATTGTATTGCTGCATCACGGTCATCCAACTGTTGATAGATTAACAATGCTTTTTGATAAGCATCAATCGATTTTTGATATTCGCCATAGGCAAACCATGCCTCTCCTAAATTAGCAAGTAAGACTGCTTGCTCTTTTGGCATGGTTAAGCTTTGGTAAATTTTTAGACTAGCTAGGTAATTGGCGATTGCTAGTTGATAATTTCCTAAGCCATATTGGGATACTCCTAAGCTACATAAAAGATATCCCCTCATTTCTTCGTCACTGCTGTCTTTGTACAATGCAAGACTATTCCCATAAAATTCCACAGCTTTATGAAAATCATTTTGACCGTAATAGGCATCAGCTAGATCAGACAAGATTTCCCGCTCATAGAAGAAATATTCTTCATTGTTTTGCTTTCTATAATCCTGAGCAATTGTTAAAGCCTTTTGATAGTAACTAATAGCGATCTGATACTGGTTTAGATAAACGTAGCTGCGACCCAGATACTTGTATACATAGTAGGCATCAAGATCATTTATTTCAGCAGGTTGAAAAAGATTTAATGCTTGTAAGTAGTAGTCAATTGCTTGTTGATATTCATTTAGTTCTTCATAACTATTACCTAAAATTGTTAATGTACTTTTGACTTCTTGCCTATCGTTATTACTTTTTGCGATCGCTAAAATCTGTTGATAATAGCCAATAGATTCTTGAGGATTGACTAAGTCTTTATATTCCGATGCTAAAGATCTCAATACATTAATTGATCGAGAAGAGTCATTCACCTGTTTAAAAATCGCTAGAGCCTTTTGACAGTATTGTTTTGCTTGCTTTTGCATAGCTCCAGCCTTATTCGTTTTATTCACTACTTCATAGTCGGAGCGGTAGCGATACAGTCGGCAAAGGGATTGTAGAGCAAGCGCCTCCCCTTGTTGATCTCCGCTTTCTTGAGCAATTGTGACTGCTTGTTGGTGATAGTTCGCTGTGTTGAGTAGATCTGAACGCTCAATTCGAGATTCGCCAATATAGTTTAATAGCCTGCCCTCTAATTTGCGATCGCCTATTTGCCTCGTAATGCTCAAAGCCTGTTCATAGTAGCTGATAGCCCTGTCATACATGCTCAGTCGATCTATCGCTCGACCGATGCCCGCTAAAGCTTGAGCTTCTAATTGAGTATTCTTGATTTTCTTAGCAAGATAAAGAGCTTCTCGGAAAGACTTTTCACCCTCCATAAGGCTAAAATCACCAAAAACATTAACTCGCGTTGTGGCTAGGGGAAATAGCTGCTCATGACTGTAATAGGCATTGCCCATACCAATATAAGCAAGAGCTTGACCTTTGGTATCTCCCAGTTTTTGATAAAGCTTTAAAGCCTGTTTGTAGATCTCAAATGCCTTCAAATTTTGACTGACTTCAAGATATTGCTGTGCTTGATTGAGGAGTCCAGATTCTTCAGATATTTGAGATGTAGAAGAATTAGCCCATGCAAGGATGTTGTTTATAGGTAGGGATGTAGAGACAGCAAAAACACTTAAAAATAGCACGCAAGATGCGATCGGCACAGTGAAGATTTTACGCATAATGCTTTACTGATCGTTTTGAAGACACAATTATTTTCTGTGCCAATATCAAAAATCAGCAAAAACTTTAGATTATTTTTGTAAACGCCTCAGTTCTTCTTGTAAAGCTTCAACCTTGCTCTTGAGGTCATCAACATTATTTGGCTCAGCATTGGACTCAGAGCTAGCATCATCTTCATCATCGATGGAGATTGTCCGAGGTGCATCACTGGAATTAGAAGTGTTTTTGGTTTCAGCAATAGGCTTTTGCGAATTACGAACTAAGTCATCGACAAACTTGCGTGCTTCTTCGGTGGTCATTTCACCGCGTTCGACTAGTTCATCGGCAAGTTTGCTGGCCTGAGTCCGCAGTTCATTTAGGGTTTCGCCTGCTTTTTCACCCGCAACTGTTGCTAAACCCATGCCTAGATAAAAAGCTTTTTGGACGATGCCACCAAATGGATTCATTGCCATTACTCCATAAAATTTTATGATAGTTAATGTGGGTTTTAAACTTGCCACGCTACCTATCATATCGCGGTAATTATGAAATTTCCCAATTGGTTATCACAACGGGCTGTCCAGAAAAAAGATGCGATCGCAATTATATTTAAATCAGATTGCAATAAATCTTGGACATACTCGGAGCTAAATCAAGAGGTCGATCAATGGGTGGCATTTTTGCGATCGCAGGGGATTGGCTCAGGCGATCGAGTTGGCTTGCTGCTCAATAACCATCCGCGATATATCATGCTGGTTCATGCCCTGAATAAGTGTGGGGCGGTTGCTATTTTTCTGAATATTCGCCTCACTGCTGCGGAGTTAAGTTGGCAAATAGAAGATAGTCAAGCAAAATACTTACTGTGCGATCAAGTCACAAATGTGATCGCGTCGGGTTTTCAGCAAGATCAAACCACAAAGAATCAAGTGCAAATTGTAGAAGTTGACCAAACGCTAACTTTTACAGTGAAGTGCGAGGAAATTCCCTCGCTTTCGGCGAGGGAATTTCCTCAAGATATCAACTTAGCTGATGTGCAGGGGATTTTCTATACATCGGGGACAACGGGTAAGCCGAAGGGAGTTCCCTTAACCTATGGCAATCACTTTCATAGTGCGATCGCATCGGCTCTGCATTTAGGAATTGAGCCATCTGATAATTGGTTGCTATGTATGCCGTTGTTTCATGTTGGGGGGCTGGCAATTGCGTGGCGAAGTGTGATTAATGGGACGACCTTGACGCTATTACCAAGGTTTGATGAGCAGATGGTTTTGGATGCGATCGCAGAATGTAGAGTTACGATCATCTCGCTAGTCCCCACAATGCTGATCAGATTATTGCAACATGATCAATGGCAAAATCTTCAGCAATTACGAGCCATTTTATTAGGTGGTGCGCCTGTAAGTGATGAACTGATAGAGCGTTGTCAGCAGTTAAATTTACCAATTATGCCCACCTATGGCATGACCGAAACTGCTTCCCAAATAACGACACTTTCGCCCGATCAAGTTGCGACTAAGCTTGGCTCATCAGGCTTGCCACTGTTGGGCAATCGGATTCGCATTGTCGATATTGATAATCCGCAGCAGGAAATGTCCCAAGGTAAAATCGGACAAATTCTTGTCCAAGGTGCGAGTGTGATGTCAGGCTATCTTAATCATCGTCAGCCTGACGCAATCCAAGATGGTTGGCTATATACAGGCGATCTTGGCTATCTGGATGCGGAGGGATATCTCTATGTGGTCAGCCGCCGTAATGACTTGATTATTAGTGGCGGCGAGAATATTTATCCCCACGAAATCGAAACGATTTTGTTGTCCCATCCTGCAATTAGTGAGGCTTGTGTGGTGGGAATTTGCGATCGCGATTGGGGTGAAAGTGTAGCGGCAGTAATTGTGTCCTCAGAGGATTTATCGCTAGCTGCCGTGAGAACTTTTTGCGAACAAAAGTCCTTAGCCAGATACAAATTACCTAAGCTAGTTAGTGTCTGGAAGTCTTTACCGAAAACCGCTTCAGGCAAATTATTGCGGCAAGAAATCCGTAACAGGTTGCGAGATTCTTTGGATCATTCAAGCTTTTGACCGCGAATTGAATAATCTAATATTTCCATGGGGTGCATTAATAGCGTCTTGTGACCCTGCAACTGCAAATGCTTACGAATTTGGGTAATACAGCCAACATTTGCCGAAGCAATCAACTGAGCGCCTGTATCGGTGAGGTTGGTCACTTTCTGCTCACCCAGTTCATGCCCGACTTCGGGTTGCAAAATATTGTAGATGCCCGCACTGCCACAACAGAGCGAAGCATCCACGGATTCGCGAAGTTGCACATTGGGAATTTGACGTAGTAAACGCCTTGGTTCGAGGCTGATTTTCTGTCCATGCAGCATATGACAAGCATCTTGATAAGCGATCGTCAATGGTTGCTCTTGCAAAGGCGACATCTTCGCCGTTAATCCCACCTTATCGAGAAACTCTTGGACATCCTTCACTTTTGCCGAAAATAACTTGGCTTTCTCGGCATAGTGCGGATCATCTTTGAGAATATGACCATATTCCTTGAGCGTATGTCCACAACCCGAAGCATTAATCACCACGGCATCAAGATTTAAGTCCGCAAAAGCATCAATAGTTTGCTTAGCCAGTTCTAGGGTTTGCGCTTCCTGACCTTGGTGATGGGACAATGCGCCACAACATCCTTGCAATTTGGGAACAACCACTTCACAACCATTGGCAGTCAATACCCGCACCGTCGCATTATTTACCTCTGGCAAAAATACGCGCTGCACACAGCCTAATAACATCCCGACCCGATAGCGCCGTTCACCTTTGGCTGCGATCAATTCAGGAAGAGTATCCTGAAAAGCTTGAGTGGTTAAGGTCGGTAATACCGATTCCATGGCTTTGATTTGTTTAGGCAAAAACTGCTCTAGCCAACCCGTCGATCGCAATAATTTCTGCAAGCCTAGTTTCTGATAAACCAAAAGGGGCGCAAGCAGGACGCGCAGACGATTGGGATAGGGAAAAGTTGAGAAGATAAATTGCCGCAATAGTTTTTCAGGTAGCGATCGCAAATGGTTACGCTCGACCTGAGCGCGAGTTGCCTCAATCAATTGGTCATACTGTACTCCTGATGGGCAAGTGGTCACGCAGGCTAAACACCCTAAGCAAGAATCAAAATGCCCTGCGATCGCAGGCGATAGCGGAATGTCGCCCTCATTAATGCCATCCATCAAGTAGATGCGACCTCTTGGCGAATCAGTTTCTTTACCAATAACCCGATAGCTAGGGCAGGTTGACAGGCAAAACCCACAATGCACACAGGCATCGATTAATTCAGGATTAGGTGGATTTTTGCTGTCAAAAGTTACTGTTGATAGGATTTGATCGAAATTTTGATCGAAATTTGGTTGATCGGAAATTTGCTCGGAAACTTGCATAGTTAAGGTACTTATTAGCTAAAAGTTGATCACGAAAAATATCAAAAAGACTATAAAAAGATTATGAAAACATACGGTCTGGACTGAGTAAGCTACTCGAATCAAACTGTTGGCGAATCTTGCCCATCAGATCACTAGCATTGCCTGTATAGCCCCAAACGTTGGCGTTAAATTTCAATTCATGGGGCGCTTCAAGAATGCTTAGAAAACCACTATGGGATTCGGCAATACTTCTTACCTGAGCAATTTGTTTGGCGATCGCAGTTAAATCTTGACCATTTTCTATTCGCAAAACTCCCAAGCCACTACCCGCATGAATCTGCAAATAATAGGATTGCTGCTCAAAAATTTGTTCGCATTCAGTTAGTAACGTCACTGCGGTAAAGGGCAGTACACCCAGCTTACAAACCACAGCATGATTGTTTTCATTAGGTTTCGGCAAATGGCGAATTTGCTCTTGCCAGATCAACATCTCTAGCAATTGCCAAAATTTGTGAGTATCCTCAAGGACTTGGACTTCTAAATTTAATTCCTTGGCAAGATTGATGACGCGATCGCACTGCTCGATCACACTCGCCTTGAGGCTCGCAAATTGCAGCACTAAGCCCGTACCTTGCCCTAAACCAAGATTTGCGATCACAGATGCCGACAACAAATCACAAGCTGTCGGTGTCAGCACCGAGGTACTAATAGTTTGCTGTGCTTTTGCGATCGCATCCGCCGCACCTGTTACCACCACGATCTGACTGTATTCAGGCAAAGGATACAGCCGAAACGTAATCTTCGAGGCAATTCCCAAAGTACCGTAAGAACCTGTAAGTAATTTCATCAGGTCGTAGCCAGCCACATTTTTGACTACGCGCCCACCCGCCTTGACCACCGCACCATCGGCACGGACAAACTCAATCCCCAAACACATATCGCGCACACTGTTGTAGCGATGTCGCCATGAACCTGCGCTTGCCGTCGCCAAAATACCGCCAATGGTTGCACTTGCCCCATAGGGCGGATCGACGGCTAAAAATTGACCTTGTTTGGCTAGGACTGTTTGCAAGTGATGATAGTTGACACCCGCCTCCACCGTAACCGTCAGATCTCCCACACAATGCTCAATTACTTGATTCAATCGCGAGGTACTGATCACTACATCGGCACGACTCACCAAACCGCCCCAATCCAATTTAGTCGAGTTGCCAAAGGGTAACACCCGCAAACGATACTCATAGGTAATTGCGATCGTTTGAGACAATTCTGCGATCGTTTGGGGATAGATTACACAGGCTGGGGCGAGACAATCGGGAGTGAGGCTATGAATAATGCGCTCGCGTAAATTTGGGGCAATCTGCTCAAAGCCAAACACCCGATCAGCCCCTAATGAGTCAGTAAATATTGTCAGCAGTTGATGATCAGGCAGTCTCACAAATTAATGTCCTTAAATTCAGTCAAAAAAATCCAGTCAAAAATTAAAATAAACGCTTGCTACCATCGGGACGAATCGTACCCCAATTGGTTTTTGCTTGGGCTAACTGCTCATCAGAAATCCTCGCACCCTTCAAATCTGCACCGCAGAGATTTGTCCCATTCAAATTTGCTTGATTGAGATAAGCACCCTTTAAGTTTGCACCACTCAAGTTTGCCCCTGACAAGTCAGTTTTACTCATGTAGGCGGATTGCAAATTGGCTTCCCGTAAATCAGCAAATATCATCGAAGCACCACCAAGATCTGCTTTGATCAACACCGAACGCTGCATTTTGGCATCCCGCAAATTTGCCGCATTCATTTTCGCTTGCGATAAATTTGCACCCTGAAAGCTCGCTCCTGTCAAATCACTATTGCAAAAATCTGCCTCAACGAGCTTAGAGCGACTCATCACAATTCCAGACAAAGTGGCGCTACCAAAGGCCGCCTTGGAATAATCTTGATTAGCAAAATTACGCTTACCCTGATTGTATTCAACAATCACCCTGCGGCCACCTTTCAGTTCGCCAGTGCCACCGACGCGACTATTTCCCGCACGGGTGTTCATCATGCCACTATCAAACTGTGTCCCCTGACTACCCCCATAGCGCTGTTGTGACTGAATGCGGGAGTTAGGAGTTTGTGCGCTAGAGACAATATTGGGCGCATAGTTAGCAGGCGGTGTCATTGCCGACTTGGGCTGCTCTTCAGGAATGCCACCCGATTCCAAAGCTCGTAAAGCTTCTTCTGCCGAACGAAAACGCTGGGATACTGCTTGCTGAAGTAGTTTCTCAAATACTACTCGCAAGCGGTCGCTGAGTTTGACCTGCGATTTCCAATTAATTTCACCCGTATAGGGGTCATGGGGTAAATCCTTTGGCGATCTACCTGTCATTAGATATAAGCAACTCATCGCCGTTGCATAGAGATCACTGGCATAGACAGGTCGCATTGCCATTTGCTCAGGGGGAGCAAACCCTGGTGTACCGATCGCAAAATTAGTGAGCAAGCCACTCGGATCTTCATCCGCCGATGGCTTATTCATTTGACTAGAAACTGCCCCAAAATCAATTAATACCAGTTGCCCATCTTGCTTACGCCGCATGATATTCGCAGGCTTAATGTCACGGTGAATCACGCCGTTCTCATGCATAAACCCCAACACAGGGAAAATCTCTGAAAGGATTTTGCGAATTTCAATCTCGTTAAATACGCCGCGCCGCTCATATTCCTGTTTAAGCGTTTCACCATCAACAAATTCTTGAACTAGGTAAAAATTTCCATCTTCTTCAAAATAATCTAGCAATCGTGGAATTTGCGGATGACTTCCAATTTTGCCAAGGGTAGAAGCCTCACGCTCAAATAGTTCCCTTGCCATTTTGAGGACACTTGCGGATTGCGTATTAGGGCGTAACTGCTTCACAACGCAGGAGGGAAACCCCGGCAGACCTTCATCGGCAGCCAGAAATGTTGCGCCAAAACCACCCTTACCGAGAGGACGTGCCGCACGATAACGATTTCGCAGCTTTAAATTAGAACCACAAGCCGCACAGGTGATGGCAAATGGTTCGTTGTTCGGATTAGTACAGTTCGGATTAACGCAATAACTCACGGTTGATCGAAAGCCCAAGTAATGGTTGATCAAATCAAGTTGTAGGCTTATTGACAGTTTAGTATGTCCTTGCCCTACGAAGACTCTTTGTTTACATGAGGTCTAGTAATTATTAAAGAGTAGAAAATGATCTAGTTCAAATTTACTTGAACTAGGCATGTAAAGATGACAATGACTTAACTCTAGCAAATATTGCTAGTCTAAAAATCTAAAATTCATCTGATTCTGGCATGTCGGAGTTGGGATATGTGGCAGGACGGCTAGAGGGTCTGCGTCTGCGCCCAGATGCAGCTGTACTTCTACCAGCATCATCGTTGAGACTATCTGAGTCTGATGGATTACGACGATTTTTAGGACGATCGCTACTCATATTGTCGCCATTAGAATTGGGATTGCTAGGTTTGGGGCGACGTTTGGGATTGACGGGACGAATATCATTTTCGTCAATATCAATGATTGAGTCATTATTACTTACATCATCGCTGCCACGCTTGGGGCGACGAGAAGAGCGGCGGGAGTCGGCGGTATCACCACGGAGTTCACTGGCTTCTTCGCTATTGGCAAGGGAGCCACGCATCCGACGGGAAGGATCGCGATCGCGGCGAGGGGCAATTTCACGAGTGGGATCAATTTCTACACGGTAGTCAGAGCCAATCGGTTCTTCATCATCAACGAGCGGACTAGAGGGGGATCGACGCGCTTGATTGGCGAGAGCTTGACGCAAGACTAGCGACTCGACGGCAAACCAACCTGCAAAACCGACGACTAGCACCTGTGCTAGCTGTGTGGTAATTTCCATCCGAAAATTAAAGGCCAGCAGGATGATGCCATAGACTAGGGCGATCGCAGAAAAAAAGATGTCGTGGTCGCGGGCTAATTCAGGACGAAAGTTGCGTACAAAATATAAACCCACACCTCCTAACGCGGCAACAATTGCCAAAAGAATCATTAGCGGGTTGCCACCGATGTTGATCATGGCTCTATATTTCTCCTAAATACCTGCATTTTTGCTGCGATTACCAAATATATAAGCAATTTGGTGTTTAAAGACAGACAATTTTTGTCCATCAGTTTTGTCAATCAGTATAGCAATATGGGGCTTTGCCTAGCCTACATTTGTCTAAAGACAAGCAAAATAAAAGCTCCGTCTAGCGGAGCTTTTATTTTGCTTGTCTTTACTTAGCTAATTTGCTGAAAATTAACCACGACGAATGACGCGATCCTTTTGGCTAACGATCAACACTGCGGCGAAGATCAAACCAAGAACTACACCACCTGCAACAAGGCTGAGTAGAAAATTGCTTAATGATTGTGTCATATAGGTATGTAGGTAAAGTTTTGATATACAAACTAAATTCTTAACATAATTTTAGCTCAAAAATCTATGTAGGTATCTCTTCGCACCGACCATTTGGTCAGACCATTTGCTAATGCTTGTGCAGTTTGTTTTGACTCCGCACAATCCAATAACTAATCGAAAGTGATAGCACAGCGACCGCAAGTCCTACTAAATCTCCATCGGCTTTAGAGTCAAAGATGACAATCTTACGCGCCACTGCTGTCAACGCCGTGACAACGACTAGCTCTAATTGAATTGTGTGCTGCTTTAAATAAGCCGTAACATTTTCCATAAGTTCAAGGGCAATCAGCACATTGAGAAACATGCCAAATATTTTTAGCAACGGTACACTCAAAAATCCCTTTGGCTCATTGATAAACAGATCCACAATCAATACACGCAGCAAATCAAATAAGGCAACGAAGATGATCAGTACCAAGGCAATTGCCATCACCTTAGAGACAATATTCTCAACTTTGGAAATTGCGCTGAGAAAGCTATCATCTTTGCTTGCGATCGCAATTTGCCGCATTGCGCCCTTAAATTTTTGCCTCAAACCCATGACTTATACACACCACATAATTACCTTAAATTTTGCGATCGTCAGTACCAGACAGAAACAATACAGCTTGCAACCCAAGAGGATAGATGTCGTCGCGGAGTGCGGTCATTTATCCTCTTGGGTTTTGTTTTGCTATACATAGATGTTTTTCGATCTAGACTGAAGATTGCGATAGAAAAGATTATAGATTAAATGCATAGAATAAATATAGTCAGTAGTGATAAAATCATAGAATCTAATCTATGGTCTTGTCATTCCTATGGTTTATCGCTTATCAGATTCGCAATTAGCTAGTCATATCACTCTGCACCAGTTACAGGTATTTGAAGTGGCAGCCCGCCATGGTAGCTACACCCGTGCGGCTGAGGAATTATTCCTGACCCAACCCACTGTTTCAATGCAAATTAAGCATTTGACCAAGGCTATTGGAATGCCATTGTTTGAGCAGGTGGGGAAAAAACTATTTTTAACACAGGCTGGGCGAGAATTATTTGCTACCTGTCAAGAAATTTTTGGTCGAATATCTAAGTTTGAGATGAGTGTTGCAGACATGAAAGGTCTGAAGCAGGGATATTTAAAAATAACCGTGGTAACAACGGCAAAATATGTAATTCCCCGTTTATTGGGGCCATTTTGCCAAAGATATCCAGGTGTCGAAATATCTTTGAAGGTGACTAATCATAGCGGCGTTTTAGAAAGACTATCTGAGAATAAAGATGATCTATACATCCTCAGTAAAGTACCCGATGAACCTGATGTTAAGTCCCACCCGTTTTTGGCAAATCCTCTGGTGGTATTGGCAAATCATGATCATCCCCTAGTACATGAGAAAAATATTCCGATTCAAAAACTCGCTGATCAGCCATTTATCACTAGAGAGTCAGGCTCAGGGACTAGAGGCTATGTGCAGAAGCTATTTGACGAGCATAATATTACGCCCAATGTGAAGATTGAGCTATCTAGTAATGAAGCAATTAAACAGGCGATCGCAGGTGGTTTAGGAATCTCAGTTTTGTCGCGACATACGATCGCCTTAGAGGGGGCTTCGGGACAAATTGCAATTTTGGATGTGGAAAATTTCCCCATTCCTTGTCATTGGTATGTCATCCATTTAGCTGGTAAGCAACTGTCAGTAGTTGCTCAGGCTTTTTTAGAATATTTGCAGACTGAGGGCAAGCAAATTGCTGAAGATACAGCATGGTAATAAAAAAGAGTTCTCGCACAGCGAGAACTCTTTTTTGTCGTTAAAGGCGGCACCCAGATTCGAACTGGGGGTGAGGGTTTTGCAGACCCCTGCCTTACCACTTGGCTATGCCGCCGAACGGAGAATGATTATAGCAATATAGTGTAATTAGTTGCAAACTAAAATTTCAAATCTTGCAATTAGCTCATATCCAAAATCAGAGGTTTTGCCACCATCTACAAAGTGGCAAAACCTCTGATTTAAAACGCGGTGTTTGAGTCAGGATGATCTTCCCAAATTTCGATATCAAGATCGTTGAGATACGCGAGCGCAGTTTGAAGTTGGGCAGCATTACCAATAAGACTCAGATGAAACCATCCACTACCAGCATTTATCCCCAAGGTTGCTGAGACAATATTCACAACTAATCCATATCGCGCAATTAGATTGGAAATCACAGGCTCATTATGCAATTCTTCAGGAATACGCAGCTTGATATCTTTAGTTATGGGACGAGTATCAACAGGTATTTGTAAACCTCCTTATTAATTAACTACGCGAGTTGGAATTGTGGGTTCTACGTTCCAAAATCTCTTTGAGAATAAGAGTGACAACTGCTAGCAGTGCTAATAGAACCGCCGCCGAATAAGCCGCTTCAGTTTCGTATTGTTTATAAGCTTCTTCAACAAATAGTGGCAAACTTTGGGTCTGGGCAATGATATTTCCCGACACCACCGATACCGCACCAAATTCACCCATAGCCCTCGCATTGGTCAGTACCAACCCGTAAAGTAAGCCCCAACGAATGTTGGGAATCACCACATGCCAAAAGATTTGAAAGTCATTTGCGCCAAGGGTACGAGCTGCTTCCTCCTGCTCATTTCCCATTTCTTCTAGGACAGGAATCACCTCACGGGCAATGAAAGGCATACTCACAAAGATCGTGGCAAGGAGCATCGCAGGGAAGGCAAATACGATTTTGATGTTATTTGTCTCTAGCCATGAACCAAACCAACCAATGCGACCGTATAGCAAGACAATCATCAAACCCGCGACCACAGGCGAAATCGAGAAGGGCAAGTCAATAATGCTGAGTAACAAGGCACGTCCGGGGAAACGATGACGAGCAATTGCCCAAGCCGCACTGAGACCAAAAATTGTATTGAGCGGCAAAGAGATGACGGCGAGAAGAACTGTGAGTTTGACCGCATTTAAGAAATCGGGACGGGTCAAAGTGTTAAGCAGCGGTGCAAGTCCTTTGCTAAAGGCTTGGTAAAAAACATTGATTGCAGGAATCAAGAGAACTAGCGCTAGATAAACAAATGAGATTGTAATTAAAGCCGCAGGAATCCAACTTTTTTTACGGTTAATCTGGGCGGGTGCAGGGAAATCTTGATTTTGGATTACAGCCTTAGACATAGCGTTTACCCCATGCTTGTAATAGGTTAATCGCCAGTAAGCTGACCAGAGAAATGAGTAACATCACTGAACCAATCACGGTTGCACCCACATAGTCATACTGCTCTAACCGCTGAAAGATCAAAATTGGCGTGATTAGATCTTTAAAGGGAGTGTTGGAGGCAATGATGACCGTTGAGCCATATTCACCGACGGCTCGGGAAAACCCAAGGGCAACACCAGTCAAAATTGATGGTGCTAACGGTGGCAAAATCACTTGCGTAAATGTCTGCCAGTTAGTTGCACCCAAAGACCAAGCGGCTTCTTCGATTTCTTTCTCTAATTCCGTGAGAACAGGTTGTACGCTTCTAACGACAAAGGGTAAGGAAATAAACACCATAGCTGTCCAGACCCCAAGGCGACTAAAGGCAACTTGTATGCCAAAGGGTGCTAATAGGGAACCGATCCAACCATTTTCGCTGTAGACCGTGGCGAGGGTAAGCCCTGCGACGGCTGTCGGGAGAGCGAATGGTAAATCGACGACACCCTCTAGAAAGCGTTTGCCAAAAAAGTCATAGCGGACTAATACCCAAGCGATCAAAGTTCCGAATACGCCATTGACTGCGGCCGAGGCAAAGGCAGTCACAAAGGTAATTTCATAGCTAGAGACCGCCAGTGGACTAGTGGCTGTTTTCCAGAAACTCTCAAAGGGTTCGCTAGCTGCTTTGGTGACTAGGGCAATGATTGGCAAAATCAGCAAAAAGGTTAGGTAAACAAAGGTGATAATCCATGTCCAATGAATCTTGGAAAGCATTTTCAAAAATGGTTGCATTTGCGATCGCATTATGGGGATTTTTACTATCGGTCTAGAATTAGATCTAACGTTTCATCTTGGCTTGAATTTGGTCAAAAGCTGCGCCATCAGCGAAGAATTTTTTGTTAATGGCATCCCAACCGCCCAAATCCTTTACAGTTGCAAGATCCTTAACAGGTGGATAAAGGTCAACAAATTGTTTCTCTTTGGCAACAGTTGCCTCAACAGGACGAAAGCCAACCTTGGCAAATTCTGTTTGGGCTTCAGGGGTAAAGAGGTACTTGACAAAGGCCTCTGCAACTTCACGATTACCATGCTTGTCAATATTTTTATCCACCACTGCGATCGGATTATCAATGGAAACATTGACGGGCGGAATCACGTAATTTACCTTTTGTCCTTTTTGGGAAGCAAGGATAATTTCATTCTCATAGTTGATTAATACATCTCCCTGTCTCTGTTTAAAAAAAGCGTCAGTAGCTTCCCGCGCATCCCTAGCTAAAATTGGCACATTAGCGTATACCTTGATCAAGTCGTTAAAAAGTTGCGTGTCATTATCACTTTTTTTAATTAGTGCGTTCCAGATTGCAAGGAAATTCCATTTAGCAACACCAGAGGTTTTGGGATCAGCCGTAATTAATCTAATTCCCTCTTTCTTTAGGTCAGCATAGTCTTGAATATTTTTGGGATTACCTTCGCGTACTACAAGCACAGGAACTGACTGAGAAACAATCGATTGGTTTGGCAACTTTTCTTCCCATCCTTGATTGATCAAACCTGCCTGTTCAATTTTGCTGGTATCTCCCTCTAACGCAAGATGAACAATATCTGCATCCAGTCCATCAATGACAGCACGGGTCTGCGCTCCAGAACCACCATAGCTTTGTCCAAATGTAACTTTCTGATTATGTTCCTTTTGCCATTTTTCCACAAATTTAGGAATGATTTCTTTATAAGCTTGCTTAGTAACCGCAAAGGAGACAAGGGTTAATTGAACATCTTTTTTTTGTTCTGATGATGGATTATCAATACCACAAGCCGCCATCGTCATACTAGTTAATGCGCCAATTAGAAAAAAAGCGATAAAACTTTTTTTCCATCGGTAATTACATAAACTATGCATGTGATTGGCTAACTTTGCGATCGCAGTGACCATCCAACCATCAAAAAAATGTTTCCCTGAACTCATAAGCTTGGTATTTCTCAAAGAGCAATCTACGATATTCTTGTGGGAATACCGTATAAGAACAATACAATACTTTATCTTCAAAATCCATCGAAAATAGGGAGGCGCAATGCGCCTCCCTATTTTTAAAGTTTATGAACGTTTGGGACTATTCTTCGGATCTTCGTCAATCGGTAAGGCAGGGGGGGATAAGTTTACTAGAACTTTATCCACACGATTGCCATCCATATCCACGACTTCAAAGCGCAACCTTTCCCATGTGAAATGCTCACCCACCATCGGGATATGACGGAGATAAGTCATCATCAAACCGCCAAGGGTATGATAATTATGATCTTTTTCGTAGGGTAGTTCTTCAACTTCCAGAATCTCCTTGAGGCGATCGCTAGAGACCATGCCATCGATCAGCCAAGAACCATCTTCGCGCTGCATCGCGTCAGGATCACCTTGGCGATCGCTTGATGGCAAATCACCCACAATCGCCTCCAACAAATCAGTAAGCGTAACAAGTCCTTCAACGCCACCATATTCATCGGTAACCATCGCCACACGATCGCCTGATTGTTTGAACTGCTCCAAAACACTCAACGCACTGGCAGTCTCTGCAACGTATAGCGGTGGGCTACTTACTTTCACCAAATCAATTGGCTCACCATGTAAACTTGCATTCAGAAATTCTCTAATTTCCACAATGCCCACACAGTCATCAAGATTTTCTCTTGCGACAGGAAAACGCGAATGTCCACTTTCCAATACTTCACGTTGGGTTTCTTCAAAAGGGGCATCAACATCGAGCCAGTCAATTTCAGTGCGTGGAGTCATTAGGGATTTAATGGGGCGATCACCTAACCGAAATACTCGCTCCACCATGTCATGCTCAGCCTCCTCAAACATACCTGACTCAGCGCCTTGAGCGATCATTACCTTAATTTCTTCTTCAGTAACTTGCGCTTCTTCATTGGCTTGAATTCCTAATAGGCTAAGTAGTGCTTCAGTAGAAGCACTGAGTAGGTAGACCACAGGTGTACCAATGTTGGACAAAAAACGCATTGGTGGCGCAACTGCACAGGCAATTCTCTCGGCATTGCTCATCGCAAGACGCTTGGGTACAAGTTCACCAACTACCAAAGATAGATAAGTAATGATACCGACAACGATCGTAAAACTCAGGGTTTCACTATAAGGTTGGAGAATCTCGACGGTATTGATAGATTTCTCAAGGGTATTAGCTACAGTTGCGCCACCTAATGCACCGCTTAAAATCCCGATTAAGGTAATCCCAATTTGGACGGTTGACAAAAAATTATTGGGTGAAGCAATCAGCCTTAAAGCTGCTCTGGCTTTTGCATTTCCTTCCTTTGCCCATTGCTCTAGGCGCACTCTACGAGCAGATACGATCGCTAGCTCGGACATCGAAAAAACACCATTGGCAATAATTAGCAAAATGATGATTAAGGCTTCAAAAGCGAGGGAAGACATTTTTTTTGGTCAGAACGACTTTATGGGAATCGTTTGTGAAATTTATTAATAGTAGATATATATTCTCATACCAAATTTTGTGTCAAGTTGCTTAAGACTAAAATAAAAGGGTTCGCCTAGCGAACCCTTTTATTTTTTATCGGCTATAAAGTTGGGTAACTTCGAGGAGTCGTTCGCTAAGCTCTTGACTGAGCAAGTCAGGATCGCTATAACGCCAGCCCCAGTTACCCGTCGCTGTGCCGGGAGTATTCATCCGCGCACTGTTGTCCAAGCCCAGCACATCCTGTAAAGGTACGATCGCAATTACCGAGACTGCCGCCATTGCCATCTTGATGAGTACCCAATTAATCGGCTCACCTGCGGCAAAGCCGACAATATATCTGTAAAACAAATCCTTTTCGTACTTGCTTGCCCTTTGCCACCAACCCACGGCCGTGTCGTTATCATGAGTTCCTGTATACACAGCACTATTGCGGACATAGTTGTGTGGCAAATGAAAGTTGTCCGAGCCGCCGCCAAAGGCAAACATGAGTACCCGCATTCCCGGAAATCCAAAGTCATCGCGCAATTTATCAACTTCAGGAGTAATTACACCGAGGTCTTCGGCAAGAATTGGTAACTCACCCATGACCTCATTGAGCTTGGTAAATAGTTCTGTTCCGGGAGCAGTTTCCCATTCGCCTTTAATCGCCGTTTCTTCACCTGCGGGGACTTGCCAAAATGCCTCAAAACCTCGGAAGTGATCAATGCGAATAATATCAACGTAGCGGTTTAAAAAGCGGAAGCGATCGATCCACCATGCAAAATGCGTCTCTTGCAGATAATCCCAGTTATAGACAGGATTTCCCCAGAGTTGACCTGTGGCACTGAAATAGTCAGGTGGTACTCCTGCCATTTGTGAGACTTCGTAGGTATCAGGATCAAGGGCAAAGTTTTCGGGATTTGCCCAAACATCGGCGCTATTGTGAGATACATAAATCGGAATATCACCAATAATTTGAATGTTTCGCATATTGGCATATTGTTTGAGTTTCAGCCATTGATCAAAAAATATGAACTGGACAAATCGGTGAAACTGAATCTGATCTTGCAACTCTTCCCGCTTTTGTTGCATTGCCTGCGGCTCACGTTTTGCGATCGCAGGTTCCCAATTATTCCATGTGATTTCAGGATCTTGCTCATGCAAGGACATAAACAACACATAGTCTTCGAGCCAGTCAGATTCTTCGTAGCAAAATTTTTTGAACTGTTCTTGAATCAAATAAAGATCATGGTGATGCTGGAGATCTTGATCGACATAGCCTTGCTGGAAACGCTCAAAGGCAAGCTCTAGCAATTTGCGTTTGTATGGCATTACGGCATCAAAGTCAACACGGTCTTGAGCAAACTCAGGCATATCTTCCCAATCCTCTTCTTTTAGCAAATGTTGCTTTGCTAAAAGTTCAGGACTAATTAAGTAAGGGTTACCTGCGATCGCACTGTAGCTCATATATGGAGAATTGCCGTAACCCGTGGGGCCAAGGGGAAGCACTTGCCATAGTTTTTGACCACTACGCGATAAGAATTCAATAAACTGATAGGCTGCTTCTCCTAAATCACCAATTCCAAATTTGCTGGGCAAAGATGTAGGATGCAGTAAAATTCCGCTAGCACGTTGAAAAGCCATACACACAAATTCTGAGATCTGGCTTTACTTTACAGCTTTACAGCGCTTTGCGCTGAACTAAAACCCGTAGGAATTTTTGAAAACGCCGAGAATCGGCGTTTTCAAAAATTCCTATGTACTTAACATGCAGCTTCTAGCTATTTAAATAATTCCATCAATTGCCATCTCTTCACGGGTGTAAGTAATCGGAAAATCTAAGAAGGAGGCATAGAGAGCTATTTCAGCAACTGCGGGAAATAGTCGCAAGGTACTAATTCCCAGATTTTTAGGATTATCAGCCAACCAGCCAAAGGCTTCTTTGGTATGGGTTTTAACTACTAAAACCTCGCCACTTTCAGACTCCACCAAAGAGAGTTCGGCATCTCCCGATTTTAAGTACATTTCACTGTAGATTTGTCCCAGCATCCGCCACTGTTGCCGCCAAGAAGTGAAACCTTGTTTTTCATATTCAAGGGCAGATTCTACTAAGGTAGCGACATTACGCCATGTGATATCACCTCTTTGAAATATTTGCCTTAGCTGTTCAATGGCTTGTTCGCACTCTTGCTCATACTTTAGCAGGGGTATGGGATCGGTAGGGCGACGGGGAGTTTTGCTCAAAGTCATCAAAGATTGAATAACTGTTGATTCAATTTGCGTAGATAGACGTTCTTTAGCCTTTTGGGTTTGCCAGATTACACCCTGCTCACTGGTAGCATACATAGCAGGTAGACGATTCAATGCATGGGCAGAAACATCGTCAATACTGACCTTGCGGGGTAAGACGTTCTCCATGTGATTCAATTGATTAGGAACTTCTTGAGTTACCAAGCTTTCTAAGACATTCACCAAAAAGTAAGAGGCTGAAATCAAATAGGAATTAAGCTCAGGATCGGGTAATTGACTATTTGTTGCGGTTTGCCAATCTCGATAATCATCTTTGGGCTGCTGGGCGGTATGGGAGATGCTGCCCTTACGTTGTAAATATCCTTTGATATCCCTTAATCGTTGACGGTCGGTAATACTGACGCTAGCTAAATCTGGCTTGCTAACCACTGAACCGAGTGCTTCTTGAAAAGCTTGGGGTACAGAATTCCACAACAAGGATGGCTTATTAAATAGTTTTTGAAGTTTGACTAAAATATGGGCAGGCGTTTCAATTTTTTCAGAAGCAATTTGTGTTGATTGTCGTAAAGGATCACGCCTTACACCTAACAATCCCTGTTGCACTGCGCTAACAATCTGATGTTTAAATTCATTATGCGCTCTTTTCCGTTGTTGCAGCCAACCTCTACTAGTGCTTGCATACAATGTGGGTAAGCGATTTAGAGCAAAAGCAGCTACTTCGCTTACACTAATCTCTTGGCTTATAGGTTGTTTAAGTTTTTTAATTTGATCCTGCACCTCTAAGACAACGATTTCCTCAAGGGCGTTTTTGAGGCTAGTCATAAGTTTTTTGCTGCTTTTTTGCTAATAGAGATTAAATATATTAAGGGTTTTGTGAATATTTTAGCGCTAAGACTAGCATGATTTTATTCTAGATATTCTAATATTGTTCCCAGATATATTGAAGTTAATACATCTAGTCAAACTTAATAAAGAAATCGACCTGTGAAACTAAGAAATAGCGGTGTGCGGCAAAGCCACACACCGCTATTTCTTGACGGGGAAGGGAGTAACTACTTATCACTAAAGATATTTAACTGTGATTGTTCTAGATTTGGCATGTCTTTATCCAATTTCTGCATCATGTTATTAGTTGAGTTGCCCGATCGCAATCCCGTGGCAATGTGACTATTTTTGGCAATTTGGGCGAGTACCTGTTTTGCTCGACTAATCACGCTAGGTGGTAAGCCTGCTAAGCGCCCGACTTCAATTCCATACGATCGATCTGCACCACCAGCTTGCACTTGATGCAAGAAAACAATTTCATCTTCTAATTCTTTGACCGTAACCTGAAAATTAGCCACATTGGGTAAGAGAGTCGCCAGTTCATTGAGTTCATGGTAATGGGTCGCAAAGATCCCGCGTGCTTTGATTTTATTAGCAATATATTCAGCAACTGACCATGCAATCGCCATGCCATCGAAGGTAGAAGTGCCACGTCCAATTTCATCGAGCAGGACGAGGGAGTTTTCTTTAGCATGGTTAAGAATATTCGCAGTTTCATTCATTTCCACCATAAATGTTGATTGTCCCGTTGCTAAGTCATCAACAGCACCAACACGGGTAAAAATGCGATCGCAAATTCCTAAGGTTGCTGATGCCGCAGGTATAAAGCTTCCCACCTGTGCCATCAGTTGAATTAATCCGACCTGTCGCAAATAAATACTTTTACCGCTCATATTCGGGCCAGTTAACACAATCAGATCGGGACAATCGGGAGACTGTTGATCGTGACCGAGATATGTGGAATTAGGAACAAAAAAGCCTGCGGGGAGTGATTGCTCGACGACAGGATGACGACCATTGTCAATTGCTATAGAGCGATCGCTAGTAATTTCGGGGCGGCAATAGTTATAGGTAACAGCAACTTCCGCAAGACTACACAACACATCGGCGGCAGCGAGAGCCGTGGCAAGGGTTCGCATCGGTTCGATATGTTTTGCAGCAAGAGTTCTTAACTCCACAAATAAATCGTATTCTAATTGCTTCAATTCACTATCAGAATTGAGAATCCGCGTTTCCCGTTCCTTGAGTTCGGGGGTAATGTAACGTTCCTCATTGGTGAGGGTTTGCTTGCGAATGTAATCCGCAGGGGCTTGCTCACTTTTGCCGCGAGAAATACTGATGTAATAGCCAAAGGCTTTATTAAATCCAACTTTGAGGGTGTTAATGCCCGTGCGTTCCTTTTCCTGCTTCTCAAAGGAGGCTAACCATTCCACATCATCGCGACTCTGTTGGCGCAGTCGGTCTAGCTGCTCGTTTACACCTGAACGAATAATATTACCTTCAGTGATATAAATTGGTGGTTCTTCAACGAGAGTCTTTTGTAATTGATCACCCAGTTGCAGCAGTTCCGATGGCACTGACTGTAACGCTTTTAAATAGCGCGAATGGGATTTAGCAACCACATCCGCAACATCGCGCATTCTGTCTAGGGATACAGCTACAGCAATTAAATCGCGACCATTTGCCGTACCCGCACCGATGCGACTGCATAGCCTTTCTATGTCATAAATTTGACTCAAACAACTTCGCAAATTCTTACGGAGAGAATGTTGTTTGTAGAGTTCTGTAATTGTATCGAGTCGTTCATTAATCGCGGCGATATCCTTAAGCGGTTGCAATAGCCAACGACGCAAGGCACGGCTACCCATGCCTGTCGTGGTTTTATCCAGCGCCCATAGGAGTGAACTGTAATAAGTCCCATCGCGCACGGTTTGAGTAATTTCTAAATTGCGGCGCGTTTGATTGTCGAGAATTAAATAATCTGCGATCTCATAAGTAGAAATACCTTGCAATGGCATCTGCACACTTTTTTGAGTGGATTCGAGATATTCTAAAATTCCACCTGCGGCGCGAATTGCTAAGGGTAAAGATTTACAGCCAAAACCTTCTAACGATCGCACGCGGAATGTATCAAAAATCCTTTGCTTGGCTTCGGCTAAGGCAAAACTAGATTGCGATCGCGGTGTATAGCAAAAACTCTCAGGTAAAGCGCTATAGGGCTCAGGTAAAGTCGATTGTTTCTTTTGCGAAATTCCTTCCCAGAATGCTTCGGCTTTTTCAGCTTTGGACCCCCGAAATAATTGCGGATTCGGCACATCAATGGGAATGAGAACTTCCGCAGGTTGTAAGCGTAATAATTCTTGAATTAAATGATCAATGCTATTTAACTGGGTAACGGAAAACTCGCCTGTGGAAATATCGGTATAGGCTAAGCCCCAATTTTCTCCACCATTTGCGATCGCAACTAAGTAATTATTTTTTTTCGCCGCTAGCATTCCCTCCTCGATTACAGTTCCGGGGGTAATCACTCGCGTGACTTCACGGCGGACTAAACCCTGTGCTTCTGAAGCCGCTTCCATTTGATCACAAACTGCGATCGAGTAGCCTTTTTCGACTAATTGATTGGCATAGCGATCAAGGGCATGGTGCGGAATCCCTGCCATGGCAATTCGCCCAATTGCCTTACCCCCATCGCGTCCCGTTAGCACTAATTCCAATTCTCGCGAAATTAGTTCTGCATCCTCAAAAAATGCCTCAAAAAAATCCCCTAATCGATACAACATCACCGCGTGGGGATATTGATCTTTCATTTCGATGTAATGCTGCATCATCGGTGTGAGGGCAGCACGATTGACTTGAGCAGACGACAGAACTAATTCAGCCATTCAAATTTTGGACAAAAACAATGTAACCAAACCATTGTAAACGGCATTTTGGCTTTGTATAGCTAGCTATAGCCATTTACGTTAGGACAAATCCAAAACCCAAAATAGAGTTGCGGCGCGAAGCGCCGCAACTCTATTTTGGGTTTGCGTTTTAACTTGCTTGACTATAGCTACATAGCCAAGATCTTGCGATCGCCTATATCTAGCTATACCCTATAATCGTAAAGGTAATTATTCATGGTTTGGATCTAGGTGGCACTTAAGTTTAAATTTGCGATCGCTTCCGATTTGCATATCGCATTGCCCCACACGATTTGGCAACATCCTGCGCGATTTCATCTCGTTGAGTACAGCATCCCTGCCTTTGAAGAAGTGCTTTCGCAATTGGCTAATTTAGATTTAGACTTTCTGCTCTTACCCGGAGATCTCACTCAGCATGGTGAACCTGAAAACCATCGATGGTTATCAGAACGACTAGCACAGCTTCCCTATCCTGTGTATGTGATTGCAGGAAATCATGATGTTCCTAAGCTAGAAACCTTTGATAAATTTACACCGCACTATACTAAATTTGGTTTTGAGTCTGGGATTAGTGACCCCCATAAACTCTATTATGAATGCGAAGTATTACCTAATGTCCGCTTAATTGGATTGAATTCTAATCAATTCGATGTCGATGGGCAGCAAATTGGCTGGATTGATGATGAACAGTTGTTTTGGTTGGAATCGGTTCTCGCAAATCAAGATTATGAATTGAATCTAGTGACGATTCATCATAATGTGTTGGAACATATGCATGACCAGTCGCGCAATGCCTTGGGCAAGCGCTATATGCTGGGTAATACCGAGCGGTTGTGCAAGATTTTACATCAGGCAAATGTCAAGCTTGTTTTTACGGGACATTTACATGTACAGGATATTGCCTACAGCGATCGCTACGATCTCTATGACATTACTACAGGCTCTTTGGTGAGCTATCCCCACCCCTATCGAGTTCTCAACTATACTTCTGATGAATCAGGTGAGCGTCTAGAAATAGAATCTTTTCGGGTCAAATCGATCCCTGAACAAGAGGATTTCTTACATTTCTCGCGTGAGTGGATGGGCAATCACTCCCATCCTTTTGTCCTGAGATTACTGACGCATCCACCTCTCAATTTGCCACTAGAGCTAGCTGAAACCCTGACCCCTGAACTCCGCTATTTCTGGGCATATATTGCCGATGGTGATGCTAAATTTGAGTTTCCCAATTTCCCTTTGGTGGCAAAAGAATATTTTGAGGCTTTTAGTGACATTCCTCCCAAGGATAACAATATTACGCTAGTTCTTAAATAGCTACTCTCACCATTCAAGCTGTGGTACAGCCTACGCTAAAGCTTGGAAAATAATTAAGAATGTGCCTTGATCGCGGCGGCTTGTTCTAGTAACGATTCCGCAAAGGCGATTGCTTGCCCTACCGTACTATCAACTTCTTCCTTAACTACATTTTTTGATTTTTCCTTTTTAACTTTACCCTGCTCAACACTTTTACCTGAAGCAATTTGGGCAAGCTCCTGTTTCCGTTCCTCTAGTTCCAAAAGACGAATTTGGACTTGCGTACGATCGCAAATCACTTGTTTGCTGACGTGGAAATGACGATCGGCAATCGCGGCAATCAGTGGCTGGTGCGTCACACAGAGAATTTGGGCAGTCCGACTTAGTTGCCAAAGCTGGGTGGCGATTGCCTGAGCAACGCGACCTGAGACCCCCGCATCGATTTCATCAAAAACCATTGTGCCAACTTTACTATGGTGGGATGCTGTCATAGTCTGAGTTTCTTGATTTTTTTGCTGCACAAAGCAGGTTTTTAGGGCTAGTAAAAAGCGACTCATTTCACCTCCCGATGCAGTTTCAGCGAGGGGTTGTAAAGGTTCACCAAGGTTAGGGCTAAACTCAAAGACAATGCGATCGCAACCTAGGGCAGTCGGTTCAGTTGGGTAAATGCCCACTTGAAACCGCACTTTTTCCATGGCAAGCATTTTCAAGGCTTCAATTTGGGACTGTTCCAGTGCGATCGCAGTTTGTCGCCGCAATTCCGTTAATTTTTTACAAGCCTTGAGTAATGCCTGTAAATCTGCCGAGGCTCTACGTTCTAAATCCTCAATCGAAATACTTTGATCAGTTAACTCCGCCAGTTCCAGTTGCAGCTTTTCAGTGTAGGCAATGGCTTCAGGTAAAGTGCCATATTTGCGACAAATTTGCTTAATTTGGTTAATCCGTTGTTCGATCGCTTCTAATTGTTCAGGGTCTGACTCAAGACGATTCGTATAATTATTAATTTGTCGTCCCGCTTCCTCAACTTGCGCCAGTGCACTTGATACCAATTCGAGAATGCCCTCAATGTCCCTATCAAGGGTCGTCATTTCCGTCAGGATCGATTCTGCTTGCCCCAATAAATCGGCGCAAGCATTGCCACCATCATTCTGATAAAGTGCCTCATAAACAGCATAGCCCTGCTTTTGCAGTTCTACACTATGGGCGAGCCGATTGCGATCGCTTTCGAGGTTTTCTAATTCATCGGGATCGCCTAAATTCGCCGATTCTAGTTCTTTGAGTTGATAGCGTAACATATCCAAATGCTGCAAACGATTACGCTCATTTTGTTGTCGTTCAAGCAAGGCTTTCCGTGATCGCTCTTTGGTATCAAATAACTTCGCAACCTTTTGTCTTTGTGCCAATAAAGCCTGACTAAAAGTTTGATCGCCAAAGCTATCCAGCCATTCCCGTTGTTGGGCAGCCTGACTCAGCAAGATCGTCTGTCCCTGTGCCGTGATTTCTACAAGGTGATCGCGCAACTCTTGAATCTGCTGCTTATTGACAACTACACCGTTAACGCGAGTACGATTGCTCCGTACTGTAATTTCGCGACTACAAATCAAGGTTTCGGCATCTAGGGCATCAATTTCCTGAATTTCTAACCAATGGGTAATCTGCGGACTTGTGGAAAAAGTTGCTTCAATATTGGCACGAGTCGCCCCTGTTCTAATCATCCGCGCCGATACCTTGCCACCTAGTGCTGCGTCCAAAGCATCTAGGACAATCGATTTGCCTGCACCTGTTTCCCCTGTGAGGATATTCAGCCCTGCATAGAGTTCTAGCTCGAGGCGATCAATTAGGGCAAAGTTTTCAATTTTGAGGCTCAGCAACATAATTTTTGTGAAGGTTCTGCGGTTGTAATTTTGCCCTAGGGCAAAATTACAACCAAATTCTAGATTGGCAGAGTTTCTCCATTGAGCAGGCGCTTGGAGGCACTGAGTAATTCTTCTTCAAGGTATGGCTTGGTGAAGTAGCCCTTTGCTCCAAACTGGATGGCTGACTGACGGTGACGATCGGCTCCGCGTGAGGTCAACATCGCTACAGGAATATGATTTAGACGAGGATCTTCTTGCAGTTTAGATAACAGTTCCAATCCATCCATCCGTGGCATTTCAATGTCACAGAAAATCATGTCACAGGGCAGCCCTGCACGCAGTTTTTCCCACGCATCCTGTCCATCTTTGGCTTGCTCAACACGATAGCCAACCTTAGCAAAGGTTAGTGATAACAGTTCACGTACTGTAATCGAGTCATCGACGATCAGCACGGTTGGGTCAGCCGTTACATCTTCTTCGACCATCGGCTGAATCGTCATACCAGAGGTGAGCGGACGCAAGCGACCACTGGCAATGTCAAATAGCTCAAGTACGTTGGCGATCGCCATCACGCGACCATCCCCTAGCACCGTTGCCCCTGCAATTCCCGCAGGTTGAGGAATTGGCCCCTCTAGTTGTTTGATTACAATTTCATATTCACCGAGGAATTGATCGACCTGTAGCGCCATGTAATTAGTATCGTTGCGAAGCACAATGATACAGACTTCATCGTTTTCCTGTTTACCATAGACATTGCTGCGGCTAAGGTGACGACTATAGGAGAGCAAGTTGGAGAGATGTTGCAATGGTAAAACTGTATCGCGCCAATTTAGGAAAGATTGTCCATGTTCATCGGTCATAATCTGGCTAGTGGGAACTTCCATCATGTCCTCACAGCCATCAACAGGGAAGGCAACACGGGCGCGATCGCTAATACAGAAGATCGCCTTAGAAATACTGAGCGTTAGGGGTAAGCGAATTGTAAAGGTTGTCCCTTTACCCAGTTCCGACTCCACAATAATTGCGCCCCGAATATCATCCAAGCAGGTTTTGACCACATCCAGACCAACGCCCCTGCCTTTAAATTCATCGGCTTGGGCGGCGGTACTAAAGCCAGCTTCAAAGAGTAATCCGTAAACTTCTGTGTCATTGAGTCGATCAACCTCAGATTGCGATCGCACTCCTTTAGCAACGGCACTCTTCTTAACTTTTTCAGTGCTAATTCCCGCACCATCATCACTGATAGAAATAACTGTTTGGTTACCTTGGTGATAAGCCCGTACAGTGAGACGACCAACTGGCATTTTGCCAGCCGCTTGGCGGGTGGCAGGATCTTCTAAGCCATGGTCGATCGCATTATTGACAAGGTGCGTGAGTGGATCGGTCAGGGACTCTAAAATTGCCTTATCAATTAAGGTTTCTCGCCCAAATATTTCTAGCTCCGCCTGTTTACCAGACTTCAGAGCGCGATCGCGAATTCCTCTCGGCAAGCGATCAGTAATCTGTGCGAAGGGAACCATGCGCGACTGTTTCAAATCGTCTTGGACTTGTGTGGTAATTGTCCCCAACTGGCGAGTGACCTGATCGGTTTCACCGACCACAAACTCAATGTCCGAGGCTGATTCGCGCACTCGCACGATCAACTCAATAATCTCTTGAGACAAAACGTGGAAGGCATTGTAGCGGTCAAATTCAATCCCTTCAAACTCATTGGTCACAGAGCTATTATTAGAACTAGAAAATGAACTGGAAGAGACTTCTGCATAAGCTCGGCTACCCCGACCTGCGGTGAGGGAAGCCTCCAACAAAGAGCGATCGTATTGATCACGCATTCTTTGTGATACATCTCCTAATAATTGCACTTGGTGCAATAGATTGGTGATGAACTGCTGCAAGCGCTCTTGCTCCTGTGCCAAGAGATTGCGATTGACAACCAGTTCCCCCACAAGGTTATTCAGACTATCTAGATACTTAACATCAACCCGCATGGTTGAGTCTACTATCTTCTGTTTGCGTGCCGTCGCAATAGGGCGGTTTGCTGCCCTAGTTTTGATGGGGCCAACATCCTTGGCAAATGCTGTCTGGAGCATACTCTCCAGTTCATCAAAATCATCGGTAGATTTTGGTTGAGCCATGTCCACGACTCTATTAGCAGGTTGCACTTCCGTCACAGGTGCAGCTAAACCACCCGATTCATCGCCCAGTAAAGCTTCTAAGTCATCAAAATTGATATCGTCATTGAAATTTGCGGAGGGAGGCTGTGTTGGAGAAGGGGTAAATTGTTGATTAAAATTTCCACCAGCATTATTAATATCCTGAAGCGGGTTGCTCACCTCGCCAATCATGGCTTCTAGATCATCAAAGTTAAACTCATCGGCACTTGCAGCCATTGGCTCACCTGCATACTCAGCATTACTAAGTTGGTTGTCGCTTGTAATATCTAGCGCTACATCTATATTCTGATCTATATCAAAATCTGATGTTTCAAATCTATACTCGGCCGCGTCAGTAATTCCATTTAGAGCATCTAGCTCACTTATTTCGTCGAAACCAATGGGAGATTGATCACTAATATTTGCGATCGCAATATCATCGTCGTCATCTTCATTGGCTTGTAGCAGACTAATGTCATCGCCATCCTCCTCATCACCTTGGAAGAAATCCGCCAAATTATCAAGACTGGTGCTGACGGTAACATCATTTGCGATCGCGATACTAGTATCCATGTCTGATCTTTCTGAAAATCCTCCAAGATCCGCATCGACTGTACCTTGGTCATCGACTTCTGCAAAGAAATCTAGGCTCGGCTGATCATCTTTTCCTGAAATGTCATCACCAAAATCACTCCAATCATCAAGATTATCAATATCTTCTGAAGTATCAAAGAAATCACCTAGAGATTCAGCATTATTAGCAGCAGTGGATGGCTCTAGAACATCTTCGACAAACCGCGACTCACCGACACTTTCCGATGGATGATCAAAGAAATCACTTAGTTCATCAGCATCGTTAAAATTGTGAGAACTAGTCATCTCTACTTGCTCCGCAAGTTCATCTGCTAAGACTTCATGATCTTCTTCCATATCAAAGAAATCACCCAAGTCATCTGTAGTAGTGAATTCTGCATTACTTAATTCATAGTCAAAGTTTTCCGCATCATGAGTGAAGTCAAAATCTGTTGCAGGTGATTCAGAATCCGTAAAGAAATCCTCTAAATCAGCAGTATTACTAAATTCTCCATGGGAAGAACTAATTTCATTTAAAGATGCGTCAGATTCAGAACTAGCAAAAAATTCATCAGCACTAAGTTCTGGCTGATTCAACTCTGGCGGACTAGTTTCTTGGGCAATCTCGGCAATGTTGTCGATGGAATCACTAATCAAAGCATTATGTATGTCATCACCTATGCTGTCTCCAGTAGTTCCATTGTCATCCGCGGCAAAGAAGTCACCTAATTCATTCATGCTATTGATATCATGAGATTCACTGACTTCATCATCATTATCAAATCCCAACTCTGCAAATATACCGAGATTACCAGTGTCGCTAGTATCAAGGTCACCACTTTCTAGAATTTCGGGATAACTATCATGGGGCTCAATCTGTTGTTCTTCATCAAAAAGCTGCCGATTTTCAACAAATGCGTCCTGCTCCTGAACATCTTCACCCGAATCCTCCAACAAAACTTCTTCAAGGCTTGCACCGATCGCAAAAGGATCATCAAGCAAGGTCATCTCTTCTTCAAAGAAAGTTAAAGCAAAGGGATCACTTGAATCATCATCTTCCATTGCGATCGCATCAAGTCGCTCATCAAGCGTCTCATCGGCATGGAGATCTTGAAGAGCTTGAGGCTCTATTTGCTCATTTTTAGGCAGATCTATTGCCACATCCTCAGTGATGTCAACAGGTTCACCGACAACAAACTCGCCAATCTCATCTAAATTGTCAACTTCTAGCGCAGTCTCAGTTTGAGAATCGACAATAACTGCGTCGGTAAAGCCATCCGTAAAATCAATCGGCTCCTCTTCTGTCAGCTCCTCCATCGCATAATCAACGGCATCAGTAAAATCTAGATTTGGTAAACTCTGATCTTCGGCAATATCAAGGCTAACGTCCAAATCTTCGGGAAATAGGTCATCAGCAACTTCTTCAGGTTGAGATGGCTCATCAGAGAAATCTCCAAATAGAAGATCCATACTTGAGTCTTCATTGTTTGTCTCAGCCCCAAAGAATTGACTAGTTGGAGAATCATCACCTAATAGATCCGCAAAATCATCTCCCCCCATACTGACATCACTACCTTGCTTTGCCATCTGATTCTCAACTGTTTGCATATCCTCCCAAGCAGTATCAAAATCCAGGCTGTCATTCTCAAATAGACTGGCAAGGGTTTGCAATTCAGGAGCCTCCATCTTGAGACCTTCCCCTTCATCTATTTTCTGATTTTCATCAATGTCGTACTCACTTTCCATCCAATCAGTTTGATCAATTTGACTATCGTCAATACTGGTCAGGTCAAACGCATCTTCTGCATTTTGTTCCACAAGAATGGCAAACTCTGATTCCTGTTGATCCAGACCATCCCAATCTAACTGATCGACAGCGGCATCATCATTTGGCTCTGAATCTACGAATGCCAAATCTTGATTAATATCTGACGATGATCCTTCCGTAATATCACCAGCCGATGTCGTGAAGATGGTACTAACTTCATCGTCTTCATCAATAACGGGTCGATAGGGCAGTAGATTTTGCAGTTGCTCAGACACCGTAACTTCCGATTCCCGCTCCGTCAACACCAATTCCTGAGCATCCTTGATCTCCCTAATTAAGATTGGTGCAAGGTTACGATAGGAATGATCTTGTTGTGCGATCGCAGTTTTAATTTGAGTGATCAAATAATTCCAGTTAGCTAGTTTAAAGGTATCGCCCACCTCCTGAAAATAATCGCAAATCCCCTGTAACTGCGATCGGCTATCGGCGTTATCTTCCATCCGAAATATTTGGAGCATATCTCGCATTTTGGTCGTAACTTCCTGTTGAAACACGACTTTTTTAGAAGGTGCTAATGGTTCTGCAATAATTTTGTCTACAGAAGAATCAGACTTGTCTCCATGCAAATCTTGGACTAATTGATTGAGATATGACTCCAATTCCGCAAATATTGGCTTAACTCGACTATTTGTCTCAGCCGTCAGTTCTTCTGATATTTCATGATTACTTTGCAGTTCATCTAGCAACTCGGCTAAAGGATCAAACCCTGCTAGCAATAGACTCTTTAAACGCTCATCTACCTTGATCTGGGAATTTTCTTTAATGATTTTAAAGAAATCTTCTAATCGATGGGAAACATGCTGGATGCTACTGACTCCCAACATTGCCGAACCACCTTTAATAGAGTGAGCGGCTCGAAAAAGTTCATTAATGGATTCAGAATCGTCGAGGATATCTTGCAAGTTTAATACACCTTGCTCAATCGTCTGGAGATGCTCACGGGCTTCTTCGATAAAGTAGCCCATAATACGCTGTTGTTGCTGGTCTGAGTTCATAACAGAATCCTCTCAAAGATTAGGGTGTAAGTGGTGAGCTAGAGGTAATAATCCTAACGACCTCCTCCAATTGTTTTGTCACCCGAATCAACGCGGAATCTTTCCACAGAATCTTGTAAACTGCGTGCAACACCCACTAGATTTTGGAGCGATGCCGACACTCTTTGTGACTCTTGGGATGTTTCTTGAGCCGTCAACTCAACTGACTGCATAACCTGCGACACCGTTCTTGATGTCTCGGTTTGTTTAACTGTATCTTCGGTGATGGATAGCACCAAAGTTTCAATGCGATGGGAAACCTGAATGATGTCTGTAAGCGATTGTCTTGCCTGTTCAGCCCTTTTCGTACCATCAATAACCTGCTGTGTGCCAACTTCCATCGCCTGTTGCACATTACTAGTTTCACTCTGAATTTGCAAAACAATCTGTTCGATTTCCTTCGACGCTTTAGCCGCCCGATCGGCAAGCTGGCGCACCTCATCCGCAACGATCGCAAAACCACGACCTGCATCACCTGCCCGCGCCGCCTCAATACTAGCGTTAAGTGCCAATAGGTTCGTCCGTGAGGCAATTTGCGAAATTAAACCCACAATCTTAGAGATTTCTTGCGATGACTCACCAAGGCGTTTGACCTTCCGCGTGGTTTCTGCCACCGTCTCACGGATATCCATAATACCTGATACTGTGCGTTCTACCGCTTCCCCACCCTTGATTGCAGTCTCTGATGCTAGCTTCGCAACTTGATCGGCTTCACGCGCACTTTCAGCTACACGCTGAATCGACTCAGTCATCATTTGAACTGAATTCAAAGTGGTACTCAGTTCCTCGGCTTGACGTAATGCATCCGATGACAAACTACGGGCAAACGCTTCATTTTCTCGCGAACTTTCGTTCACCTGCTGCGCCGCAATTTTGACTTGGTTAACAATTTCACGGAGGTTTTGAATCGTTAAGTTAAACGAGTCAGCAACCGCGCCTAACACATCGGCGGTAACTTCGGCCTGTACGGTCAAGTCACCTCGCGCCGCCCCTTCTACGTCGTCAAGTAAACGAATTACCTGACGTTGTAAATCTTCTTTGGCTTGTTCCTGCTCCGATGCTTTGCGCTGGGCTTCACTAGTATTAGAGACAATCGATTGAATCATTTGGTTAAAGCTAGTCGCCAAGCGTCCAAACTCATCTTCGCTATAAATAGCAGCACGAGGACTCATATCGCCACGGATTACCGCTTCAAATTGAGCTTGTAAATTTTCTGTGGATTTTTCAATTAGTTTAGAAGAGCGCTGACCGAGACCCCATGCAATCGCCCCACTTGCCACCGCCGCCGCACTTGCCATCATCCAGCCCGTGTTGCGTAACTGTTCGCGTTGTCCCTGATCTTTGATTGTCCCCGTCGCAAAGTTAGTCACTAACCCTGCGGCAACCATCGCTACAACCCCCGATGCGATCGCAGTAATTACATTCTTGGTCTTGAGAGGCATGTTGTCGAAGGGGGAAAACAATCCCACTTGATCGGCAGCTTCAACCACCACGTCATGATTAGCTCTCTTAGATGTTGCATTTACCGAACTGTTGAGCGCCCCCAGTCCAAATAGCTCCGCTTCATTCTCGATTTGCCTTGTTGGGCTTGGTCTAGGTGACATCATGTCTTGGTTGGCGATTGATGTCGTATTTGCCCCTCCTGAAGTCGAAAAATCTTGGTTACTAATCCCTGTACTAAAATCTGCCATCGATAAATCGGATACCATCTGCGTGGTGTCAGATTCTCCGAATGAGTTGGAAAAGCTAGAAAAAGACGAATTATCGATATCATCGAAGTCATCAAATTCATCCATAAACACAACGTCGTTATCGTTCTTTCCAATACTTGGAGCGAGAGGATCGTAACCAGTATTAAAGTCAGGCTCTCCTACAACTTGCGTTTGATCGGCATAGCCGTAGCCACTAGCATCATTCGCACTAAAATCATCAAATGCAAACTCATTATTGAGATTTGATGGACTACTTAGCCCATCTCTATACTCTTGATCCCAAGACTCTTGACCATAGGTTTCTTGACTATAGTTACCATCCTCAAAGGCATACTGACTGCTAGTCATACCGTCTGGGTTATAACCATTAGTGTCACTATCTAGATCTAGCCTTTCCTTTGCTGCAGCAATACCACTATGGGCATATTCCAAAATTGAGTTGTCATCGGTTAACTTCAGAACAGTCTCATACTCACCAATTGAATCTTGGTAACGTTCGAGGGCTAGGTTAATGTGAGCATGGAGTAAGCGGTACATCGGATCGCTAGGACAAGCTTGAACCAGTTCCTCAGTCAATTTGCCAGCTTGAGCGTAGTCTCCCTGCATATAAGCCAAGGAAGCTTTTTCATATTCTTTTTGGTGCTGTGTGCTTAATGCCATCTGTGCTTTCTCCTAAAATCCCTGACCTTTGCTCGAAATCATCTACTATTTACAACCGTTTAACCTTATAGCCACATTGTGGCTATGATGCCCATCGTGCTGACCGCAAAATATTGACATGATCGAGCAATTTCAGAGGCTCGCTATCTTCCATTGTCCACTCACCTTTAATAAACGGAGCCATACTATCAGAACTACCTCTAGAGACACTTAGTAGTCCTGAATCCAGCCAAGCCATTACACCAATTTGTTCTACCGCTAAGCCTAACATCATGCCCTGATCTTCGATCGCAATGATCGAAATTTCTGAGCGATCCGTATTTACAGGGGTAGATCCTCCCAAGAATTGCCCTAGATCTCCTACCCAAATTACTCTACCGCGAATATTAACCGTACCTAATAATAGAGGCGAAACATTTGGCATCGGATTAATGCGATCTGGTGCATATTCCAAAACTTGGCTAACGCCGATGGCAGGCAAAGCAAACTCAATGCCAGAAGCTACAAAAAATCTTAAATGTAGCTCACCTTCTGGCGCTTCAATACCTTGATGATCAAAGTCATTTACTTGATCCTGTCCGCCAGGGAAGAATTCTTGGTTTCCGACCATAATTTGAGCATCTCTACCTTGCAAAATAGCAATTTTCTAAGGGCGAATAAATCGCATTTAATATCTTCAGTTTTTTTAAATAGCACATTGCTTATTCAAGCATTGATAACCCTGAGGCAATCTTAAAGCATTGATAGTAGCTAACAGACCTTAAATAATCAAGAATTGTCTAGACTTTTGATGTTTTTATGCCGACCCCTCTGATTTTTTGTAGTAGCTGTTTGACTGTACTAACTAAACTCCTGTGGCTGAAGACGAAAGTCAAGACACAAATTAGCATATATGGCGCTTTGTGCTTATGGTTATCAAAATATCATGAAGTTGATAATTCCATCTGTAGTTGAGTGATCAAGGCTGAATAAGAGTTGCGGCGCGAAGCGTCGCAACTCTTATTCAGTTATGAGATTTGAGATCAAGTCACCCGATCAAGGGTGCGATATTGAACTGCTTCGGCAATATGGCTCACTTGAATATTTTCAGAATTAGCAAGATCAGCGATCGTTCGCCCTACTTTAAGAATGCGATCAGTCGCACGGGCAGACAAGCCTAACCGCTTAATTGCCGCTTCTAATAAATCGCGTGAGGGATCATCTAATTTGCACCATTGCCGCAAATGTCTGGACTGCATCTGAGCATTGCAATTTACCTTAGCTTCTTGCTGAAAGCGATTTTGTTGAATTTGTCTTGATGCCTGCACCCTCTCTTTGACCACACTTGAGTGTTCTCCCTCTTGTGATCGCGTCATTTCTTCAGGCTTTAATCTGGACACAGTTACTTGCAGATCAATGCGATCCATTAAAGGTCCTGATAGCCTTGCCCAATATTGTTCGCGCTGGCGTGGTGTACAGGCGCAAGGCTGAATCACATCACCGTAATAACCGCACTGACAAGGATTTGTACTTGCGATCAGTGTAAATTGGGCTGGGAAGGTCACTGATTGACGGGTGCGGGAAATACTCACAAATCCATCTTCTAAGGGCTGGCGTAAGAACTCCAATACGTCTCTCTTAAACTCTGTTAGCTCATCCATAAATAGCACCCCATTTGTGGCTAGGGTTATCTCCCCTGGGCGTGGGAAACTGCCACCACCAACTAGTGACGGGCCAGAGGCGGAGTGATGGGGACTACGAAATGGGCGATCGCAAACGAGTCCTTTGCCTTTTAACAAACCAGCCACTGAATGAATTCGGGTCACTTCTAGCGCTTCGTCGAAGTTCATATTTGGCAAGATGCTGGGTAAACGTCTGGCTAGCAAGGTTTTCCCAGACCCAGGAGGACCGACAAAAATTAGATTATGACCACCTGCGGCAGCAATTTCTAGAGCGCGGCGGGCATGTTGCTGACCTTTAACATCCTTGAGATCTAGTTTTAACTCGCTTTGATGCCACTTCATTTCAGGGTCGGCAACTACAGGCGCATATTTGTCGGGTTTGGCTAAAAAGTCTCCTACCTCTGTAATACTCTGTAATCCGTATACAGATAAGCCCTTGACTAGGGCAGCTTCTTGAGCATTTTCTTTGGGAACAACAATGCCAACTATGCCCAGTTTTTGAGCTGCTGCTGCGATCGGTAATACTCCTGAGACTGGACGCAGTGATCCATCTAGCGAAACCTCGCCCAAGAATAGATGATCACCTAATAGTTGTGGATCAACCTGTTCGGAGGCGGCAAGAATGCCAATACTGATTGGAAGGTCAAAAATGGGACCCTCCTTGCGTAGGTCGGCAGGGGTAAGGTTAATGATAATCTTCCGCATTGGGAAGGCATAACCAGCATTTTTGATGGCAGCTTTTACCCTTTCACGACTTTCTTGTACTGCTGTATCTGGTAAGCCTACTAAAGTAATGCTTGGCAATCCTCCTGAAACGTCGACTTCTACACCGACTTGAATTGCATCTATACCTAAAATTGCGGCACTCCAAACCCTTGCTAGCACTTTTTACCTATCTAAAACATAAATCATGTAACAGTCTTGATCTTATAACGTCAAGACAGGGAGATCGTAAATCAGTTGATTTCTATAATAAGGATCTGTGATGCTTACAAATCTAGCGCTCATTTAAACTAAAGGACCGCATATTGATTTCTTGGAGTTCCGTGATATTTTCATGGTTATGCATGGCAGAAACTGACTCATGCGTAGAATCATTTAAAAAATTGTTGAAATTATTAGGTTGCCAAGATGTCTCAAAGGGATGGGTCGCTAGACTACAAGATTCCCATGAAGCAAGTACAGGAACGTCTAATCTTTCACAAAAACCACCTCTTCTTCCTTCAGGATTGTAGTTTTGACACAATCGACAAACTGTAACTGAGTTGTCTGAAGAGTTCATATACATTAATTTGGCTTTGCCAAATTTTATAATTGAAAGGAATTTATTAATTATCATAATTATCTCAGGTGAACAATCACTACCTATCAAGCCATAGACTTTGCCTAGATTAGCTTTCAGCGATCCCAAATTAAATCTAAATTTAACAATGTCTTAATTGATTTCTGTAATGCTTTCATAACAATCAATCTAGACATTTTTACTGTTTAGATCAGCTTTTTAAATAGTAAAGAGAATATAGAGTTTTTTATTTTTAGAATTACAACTAAGTGTTTATACTCAAAAAATACAGTCAAAAATTTGTGCTAAAAATACATCAATAAAATTTAACTAATGTAGCAATTTTAAAGTTGTGCTTAGGAAACAAACCCAGAGAATAAGTTGCAGCGCAAAGCGCCGCAACTTATTCTCTGGGTTTTGATGTGTCTTACTTTGTCGTAAAAGCAAATAATTATTTCAAAGCAATTTTTTTGCTTCCTGTTTTCCCCTGTGCTATGGCTGAATCTTTACTTTCACAAAGATGATCTGGCAAAGCTGAACCTGATGGATCGAGTTTGTCGGCTAGGTGTGGATACTTAATTCTGCCGTGGTTGCGTTCTTGCCATACTTTAATAAATACGGGGGCAATGCGATCTAAGTCTTGCCAAGTTAAGGAACAGTCCTTTAGTTGACCATCATCCCAGCGAGCTTGAAAGATACGCATCAGTAGGGTTTTAGCAGCTTCTAGTGTGGTTTCTGTCCCTAAAGATCGTAAAGCGGCTTCACAGGCATCGGCTAACATTACAATCCCTGTTTCACGAGACTGGGGGATGGGGCCAGCATAGCGAAAGTCTGACTCGGCGACATGATCTGAACGTTTTTGGGCTTGACAATAAAAATAGGTAATGGCGATCGTGCCTTGATGTTCGGGAATAAATGCTTGCAGCATCTCAGGAAGATGATACTTTTGGGCTAGTTTAATGCCACCTGAGACATGCTCTTTGATGATTTTGGCGCTATTCCAAGGATCATTAATTTGGTCATGGGGATTGGGTTGCCCCATTTGATTTTCGATAAAATACTCAGGTCTGAGGGTTTTGCCAATATCGTGATACAGCGTACCTGTTCGCACAAGCGTTGTATCTGCACCCAATTCACGGGCGGCTGCTTCTGCGAGGTTGGCAACAAATAAAGTGTGTTGAAAAGTGCCAGGGGTTTCGGTGACGAGGCGACGTAGGAGGGGGCGGTCAAGATTGGCGAGTTCAGCTAGTCGAAATGGTGTTAGGGCGTAAGAAATGTGCTCTAGATAGGGAATTGAGCCAAGGGCAACTATGGCGGAAATTAGTCCGCCCGAAGCATACTGAAGTGCCGTAAGTACGATCAATATTGGCGGTGCTGAACCTGTAACCATGGCGATTGCAATATATACAGCCGCCTGTACACAGCCAACTAATAGCCCTGTTGCGGCTAAATGAGATCGCGTTAAGGGGCGATTGGTAATTGCCGCAGCCACAACTGCGCCAACTAGTACGGGCAATAGAATCAGCAGGTCAGAACTAATCGCGATCGCTAATAGCCCTGAAGTAAGCACAGTAATCAGCAATGCTAATCGGGAGCTATAGAAGCTACCAATAATCAAGCCCATCGAGGCTAGTGGCACAAACACGAGCGTACTGGGAGAAGACATCAGCACCGTTGCTAAGGTGCTGCCTGTACAGACAATTCCCAGAGCCAAGAGATCCTTGACATGCAATTTAACCTTTAGTAAATATTGCCATCGTCGATTGGCATAGGCGAGAATTGCAAAGGCGATCGCAGTGCTTGTCCCCATCACTAGCAAGCCCTTGAGGTTGATTTGTCGTTGGGTCATCTTCAGTTCATCCAAAATGACAAACTGACGCTCCGTAATTTTTTCGCCACCTTTAACAATTAAATCCCCTGACTTGATCACAATGGTTTGGGGTTGCACGGACTCAGACGCTTTAATGGCTCTTTCCGCAGTCCCCACGTAGTCAATGGTCATATTGGGCTTAGTGGTGGAGGCAAGCAGCGCCATTGCCATTGCCCGATGCTCAACATTAGCTGGCAAATTGTTTAGGTTAGCAATCCTAATTTGCAGCATCTCATTGGGCAACCCAGCGACAATGCCTGATGCTTGTAGGTCGATCAGAGCTTGCCTAGTTAGTTTTTTCGCGTTTTCCCATTCTTCATTGGTCATTTCCAATAGACGATCGCGAAACATCTCTGGCCCCTTTGCCGCTTGCTCCTTGGTCATAGAGTAAGCCTGACGAACTTCCGTAATCTTCGTAATTAAGTTTTGATAGTCTTGGCTCGGTGCTTTGATTTTGTAAAGAGCTAGCTCTGAAACTGCGATCGCAGAAGTTACTTCCTGAGCTTCTTGATTACGTTCGAGCAAATTGGTAATAGCGCTAGGCTGACCATTGGCAATTAATGCTAGCCGATTGACCCGTTCTTGCAATTGCATCCATTCTAGATCGGGAATTTGCCTGAAATACCTTTGCACCGCATCACTTAGGATGTTGCGATCAACATAGGGCAAATTCCCTGAAGATATCCGCAAATTGTCCCCCACCCTGAGCATCTCTTCTAGGTGTTTGAGCGCATTAGCATCGCTATCAGGTTTACTGCGATAGACGGGAACTACTTGCTGTCTAGCGGCTTCCTTGGCTTGCTTAGTTGCCTCAATATCCGTCGCCTCTATGGTGCGCGGCGATCGTAAATCCTGATCAACAAATGTGCCGACCCCCAACCTTGGCTCAGAATAAAAACGCATACTGAGGGTGGACAGGAGACAAGCAAAGGTAATTCCGATAATCGCTCTACCAGACCACTTTTGCGATATGCGTCGGGTCATGTTAGGGAGCGCTGATGATTGGGTGGGAGCAATTCCCATAATTTAATTACTCTAGTTAAAAAGGGTTCGTAAGAACAAATGCAGGTTGAGTTTGCTTGAACTTGGCGATGGCTTCATCTTGAGATCACAAAACTTAAGCGATCATGTCTAATCTCCAGATGTACCAGGTTTTAAGAGTGGGTTTTAGTCAAAAAACATAAACTATATCTATTTTTTTAGTGTTTTCTGAATATTCTGTAACACAACAGCAATCCCAAAAAAGAGGTGATGGTTAGTCTTGTTTGGATATTTTATCGGATTTGTTGATAGAAAGAGTAAGACATAAGCCGGGTTCTGTTTTGGGAGTTGATAACAACTGCCCTAGCGGTTATCTATCTGGGATATTTGTTACCAAATACCTCTTGCGGCACACACTTAACTACGCTTGCCACGCTTTCGCGCACTAAACGCAGTTAAGTCACGGAAATAATGTCTATTGAAGATCGCAACACTTATTTCCTCTCGCCTTGCTTCCGACTGGGGTTTACCGAGCCAGAGCCTCACGACCCTGCTGGTGCGCTCTTAACACACCTTTGCACCCTTACCTAACCGAAGTTAGGCGGTATCTTTCTGTGGCACTATCCTCACGATTGCTCGCACTGGGCGTTATCCAGCAGCCTGATCTTCTTGGAAGCCCGGACTTTCCTCAAAATCCGTACTTAAAGCAAATTTTCATTATACTTTAAGACTAATTTCGCAACTGCTCGCTTACTCTTTCCATCTACCATTATGTACTACAGGTATGGCATAGCAAGCTTTACAGGAAAGATTGTTAGAAAGCTTACAGGATGGAGTTTGATCTGAAAATACTCAAAATGTACACTCCACCGTATTTACAGCTTGGAAACATACACCGACTTAGTTCAGTCTTTTAGTTAGACTCTAAACAATAGCAAAAATAAATCAAATTCATGTCAAAGCCAGTATGCGATCGCAAAAATAATGTTTAGCAATTGTTTATCAAACGTAAATTGTTTTGCTAAACTATGTGACTAGATAAGGATTAACTAAAATATCTTAGTTAATCCTTATCTAGGCTTTATAAAAAGTTCACTATATTCTTTGCTTACAGGTGTGAGTGGTTAGCTAAATAATGATGAAACACTTATCCAAAGGGCTATACACGCTAACTTTGTCCCTAATATTAGTAATAGTGGCAGGAGTCTCTCAGGCTGCTGCTTCAAGTTTATTAAGGGTTTTGGTGAAGGAAGAAAATAGCTCCAAAATGTCTGTAGCTGTCACCCAGCCATCTACCCTTCAAGCCGCAGGACAAGCAAGCCGTCGTCTCGACCCCGGTCAGTGGTATACGCTACCACTTACATCGACCTATCGCATTACTCCTAGCAATAATGGACTAGTGCAAGTAGGTAGCAATCTTTATCCTGGTGAAGTCGAACTACGGTCTTGGAATAACAAGGCAATTGCGGTGAATGTGTTATCACTCGAAGAATATCTCCGCAGTGTTGTTCCTAGTGAAATGCCCGCTAGTTGGCACATGGATGCCCTGATGGCGCAGGCTGTTGCTGCCCGTAGCTATGCTGTCAATACGCAGCGTCAGCGCAAGTGGGGTGAAGCTCCCTACGACCTAGTCAGTGATACCCGTGATCAGGTTTATAAAGGCTTTTACCGCTTTGATCCGCAAACAGGTCGAGCCACACCGCTAATTCATAGCCGTAGCGATCAAGCCGTTGCTTCAACCGCAGGTTATATGCTCCGTCCGGGGTTCAAAGGTTATTATCGCGCCCGCCTTCCTCGAAACTGGATTAGCTGGGGTGGTGGCTATATGCCCGTCTCTGATGGACAGCACCTTGATCAAGAAATGACCCAACAAATGGCTGAAAATGGCTGGAATTGGGTACAAATTCTATCTTGGTGGTATCGAGATCAACCAATCAAACCATAAAAGTATCAAAAGCGAGTCATGTATGACTTGTTTTTAGTTTAATTTTGAGTTTAACAAGGGCGACACTTAGTGTCGCCTTTATTTTTTAGATATGTGTCAATATAGAGCCTAACTCTATATTTTGTGAAATCTATGGCTATTCAAAAATTGTCAGCAGTCGAAATCTCATCTGCGATCGCAAAGTTGGCAGGCTGGGCAGTGGTTGATCATAAATTGCAGAAAAACTTTAAATTTAGTAACTTCGTTGAAGCCTTTGGCTTTATCAGTAAAGTGGCGATCGTGTCCGAAAGTATGGGACATCATCCTGAGCTTTTCAATGTCTATAACAAGGTCAGGATTGATCTAACTACCCATGATGCCAATGGAATCAGCCTTCTCGATGTTGAGCTGGCTCAAAAAATTGATAAACTCATCTAGAAACAAAAGGGACGCAAAGCATCCCTTTTGTTTAACCATGGCGCTTTTGATGCCACTGCCAAGCATGTTGCAAAATTAAATTTAGATCTGCATATTTAGGTTGCCAATTCAAGATTCTTCTTGCCTTGTCAGCACTGCCCACTAACGCAGGTGGGTCACCCGCACGGCGATCACCCATGACCACATTAATCGCTTTGCCCGTAATCTGCTTTGCCGCATCAATCACTTCTTTAACTGAGAAACCATTGCCATTACCCAAATTAAAGATTTCGCTCTGATTGCCATCAAGTAAATATTGCAAACCTAAGACATGAGCTTCTGCGAGGTCAGTCACATGGATATAGTCGCGAATACAAGTCCCATCGGCTGTCGGATAATCTGAACCATAGACAGTGATTGCTTCACGCTTGCCCAAAGCCACTTGCAAAATCAAGGGAATCAGATGGGTCTCAGGGTTATGATCCTCGCCAATTTCTCCTTGAGGATCAGCACCTGCAGCATTAAAATATCGAAAAATTACTGACTTTAACCCATAGGCAACATCGAAGTCCTGCAAAATTCGCTCAACCATGAGTTTGGTTGCCCCATAGGGATTAATTGGTGCTTGGGGATGCTCTTCGGTAATGGGAATCTGTTGTGGCACGCCATAGCTAGCACAGGTTGAGGAAAACACAAAATTTTTGATATTGGCGGCCACCATCGCTTCGAGCAAAGATAAAGTCCCCACCACATTGTTGCGATAGTATTTGTCAGGCTGACTCACTGACTCCCCAACATAGGCATAGGCAGCAAAATGCATCACTGCACTAATTTTGCGATCGCGAAATAATTGATCAAGCAAATTGCGATCGTTAGTATCACCAACAATCAACTCAGCCCCTAAAGTTGCTGCAATATCTTGATGACCATAGACAAGATTATCTAAAATCAAAACCTCATAGCCAGACTGTTGCAAAGCTTTTACAGCATGGGAGCCAATATAACCAGCTCCACCTGTGACGAGAATTGTATGCTTGCTCATAAGTTTTTGATTGTTTTTAAATAATTCTATGATGGGTACTCAGCAACAAAATTACACTACATTATCTAGTTCTTGCTAAGAACACAAACTAAAAACAAATAGCAGCGCACTGCGCTGCCACTTGTTTTTTGGGCTTTACAAGGTTTCAAGTCGAGATTTGAGAATATCAAAAATCTCAGGAGGAATATAGGTGCGGAGCGCTCTCCCTAAACGATTCTTCTTTTGGGCAATTTGCAAACAATCCAAATTTTGACATAAATACGCCGAACGCCCCATACCATGATCAAGTTGGATCTGAAATTGATTAAGGTGTTGATTTTGATCATGATCATTGCCAACTGCGATCGGTACACGTACCACACGCCAAAAATGATCGCGCCTAGCGACACATTGGCAACTCACGCAACGACGGTGTAGTTTCAGAGCCAAACTCAATTACTCCCACTTTCCTTACTTCTGATTCCAAATTTTATAGCTATCGCCACTTATACAACGCTTTGCGCTTACTTAAAACTCAAAAATATTTTTGTACTACTTAAAGCCTCAATAGGCTGTAAATAAACAAAAAGCGAGTTGCGGCGCTTTGTGCCGCAACTCGCTTTTTGTTTATTTAATAATTTTCGTCATCATTATCTTCCTCATCCTGAAGATCCGCCGCAGTCAAAACATTGTTTTGAGCCTTCCTTTCTTCCTCTGCATAATCATATTTAGACAAATTTTTAATGTCAATTTTCCAACCCGTCAAGCGAGCTGCCAAACGCACATTCTGACCTTCCTTACCGATCGCCAAACTGAGTTGATCTTCAGGCACAATCACATGGGCAATCCTTTCATTAGCATTGATCAAACGGACTTCATGGATTCTGGCAGGACTTAACGAATTTGCAATATAGGTCGATGGATCGGGAGACCAACGGATTACATCAATTTTTTCGCCCCGCAATTCCGAAACAACTGCCTGAATCCGAGCACCCCTTGCACCAATGCAAGCGCCCACAGGGTCAACATCTCGCTCTAGGGTGTCAACAGCAATCTTCGTCCGAGGCCCCACCGCCGATGAAGGAGGATTGGCTTCTCTTGCCACTGCCACGATCCGCACAATTTCTTCTTCAATTTCAGGCACTTCATTGGCAAACAGATAAACCACTAAGCCAGCATCGGCGCGAGATACCAATAGCTGCGGTCCACGACGTGAACCTTCAAACACCTTCTTGAGATAAACCTTGATTGTAGTATTGGGGCGGTAGGGTCTTTCGGCGACTAATTGTTCTCGCTTAGGCAGTTCGGCTTCGACTTCAGGCTGACCAAAACCACTGCTCACTGCCACAATCACTGAAGTTGTTTCAAAGCGAAGCACCCGACCTTGCAAAACTGTCCCTTCAATATCCTGAAACTCTTCTTGAATAATCTTGCGCTGCTGATCTCTGAGTTTTTGAGCCAACACTTGCTTGGTCTGGATCGCTGCCATTCTTCCAAAGTCTCCCTGCTCTGGGGTGACATCAACTACTACTGTGCCGCCAGCTTGGGCTTCAGGGGCAACTTCACGTACCTCTAGCAAGCCAATCTCATGATCAGCATTACTGACCTCATTGACAATAGTTTTGGTAGCTAAAACCCGAAATCCTTCTCCTTCAAGATCTAGCTCGACATCGAAATTATTAAAATATTCCTCTTCAAAATTAATGCCATCAGAACGATAGGTTTTGCGAAAGCGCTCATAGCCCTTTAATAAAGCTTCGCGGAGGGCATTTTGGACAGCATGTTTGGGTAGATTGCGCTCCTTACTAATCACCTCAACCATTTGTGCTAATCCAGGCAAATTCAACAATGACATAGGTTTTTCTCGCTGTTTATTCTATTTTTATTTTGTTGTCTTAATTTTGGTATCTATTCCGAATCTGCTTTTGCTAGCTCAACACGATCAATCAGATGGCGGGGAATATTAACAATTCGACCTTTGATACTGATCGCCACCTGTGTGTCATTGCGTGACACCAGATGCCCAGTCCAAGTCTGCTTACCATCATGGGGAACTGTAGTAAAGACATTGACCATAAAACCTTTAAACGCCACAAATTCGCGATCGCCCTCTAGATGCCTTTCTGCGCCTGGACTAGAAATCTCCAACACATAGGCTTGAGGAATCAAATCAATCGCGTCAAGAGTTGGCTCTAGGGCACGGCTCATTCTCTCACAGTCATCTAGTCCCGTATTTTGGTTAGGATTACGAATATCGACCCGCAGCACTACAGGATTTTTATTAGTATGCAGTACGACATCGACGACCTCTAGCCCAAGGGGCGAGGCAACTTCTTCAGCAATTTGAGAGATTTGCGGAATTAGAGGGTGACTCATAAGGGATTACGGTTTTGGACTTTTTAGTGTGAGCTTTTTAGAGGTTTTGAGCTTGATTGGTATAAATCATGGGAACAAGCCGTCAAGAGCAAGTTTAAAAACAAACTTAAAAACAAAAAAGTGGACAATATGTCCACTCTTTGAGTGCTTTGATCTTAATGCGATCGCAGAAACACCAGCATCACAGTTGTGATGTCCTAGGTATTGTAGATCTGAGTGCTATCTGCAATACCTGCAACAGATAAAACTCAAATTAATCGCTTCGGAGCTTGTGTGCTACAGGGCAAACACAACTATTTGCGTATCTACTCTATTTGCTTGCCTGTTAGCGCTAATCCCAATATTATCATGCAATGCGATTAAGGTAAAAATCTTAAATCACTAATTCTGGACGTTCTTCTGGCAAGATTGCACCTTGAATCGGACAAACCTGCAAGCAAACGCCACAGTCAATGCAGATATCGGCATCAATCTTAAACCAAATCGTTCCTTTTTCATTCGCGCCTTGCCCCTGCTCAATACAAGCAACTGGACAGGCTGGCACACAGTCAGCTATGCCCTCACATATGTTTGAAATAATCGTATAAGCCATACTAAATATGTAGCTCAGAGAAATAAAGTAACTTTGTATATAACTTATATATAACTTATATATAACTTTTTGGCGAAAATTAATGCAAGGTTAGGGGTTGTACTTAAAATTTTTTCGTGTAACATATACCTATTACCTATGAAATCATAGCAAAATACAGTAAGTCATACGAAATCCTCTGCTCAAAGGTCTAGTTGTACCCCTGCCCCAATGAGATTTACTCTAATCGGTGGTAATGAGCCTAAAGAACCGAAGTTCTTTGGAGATAATGATGACAAACTTCTAGTAGTTCTAGTAACTTGACCATGACGAGGTTAAGTGGTGGTGGTAGTTTGTAAGACCGCACTGGCTATTACAGCGTCAATTAGATTTTCTCAACAAGTGCCTGCTTCGAGCAAGCCACTCTTGTTAAACCCATCTATATTGATTGCAATAAAAATTATGAAATCTTCTGCACTTACTCTCGGATTAGGAATTGTCGCTGCTGCTAGCTCTGTTGTGATTGGAGCATCTGCAGAAGCTGCTACTCTCTTGTTTCATGGTTTCAACCTTAACGGTAGCCAGTTTGAGTTTGACTTTATTCCTCCCACTGACGGTGCTTTTAAATCACAACTGTTTGTGACTCAATCTACTCCGTCTACTGTGGTACAAACTTTGTTTGTTGAGCCTAATAGCAATGATGGATCTGTAACCCCTAGTGGCATTGTTGGGTCTGGCAGCTGGGCTGCGACTTCTGGTTTGTACATCATAGGATGGGGTACTAAGGGTCTTGCTGAAGGTAGTTCTATTCCTGTTGGTTACAATTCTGTCTACTCTAATTCTGTTTACCCTCCTAGTAACACACCACACTTTAGGCTAACAGGTTCTAGCCCTAGCAGTGACGGTTGGTATACCTTTACAATTGAAGACATTATTAATGGCGGCGACAGAGACCATAATGATGCCAAATTCAGAGTCCGTGCTGTTCCAGTTCCAGTTCCTGCTGTCGTTCCTGGTATTGCCTTGGCTGCTGCTTTCTTTGGTAGCAAGGCTCTCAAGCGCAACAAAAAAGAAACTAGCGCAACTATCGCCTAGTTATCACTTGATAAATATTGCGTTACCTGTGTCAACGTAGTATTTAAAAAGAGATTATCCATATCTTTACAAAGCCGAAGGTAGTACTACTACCTTCGGCTTTTGTGTAACACACAACCGATATTTAGAAAAATTATGAAAACATTACAGCTAGGTACAGGCTGGTTTCTAGAAGAGGCGGGGGGATTGGCGAGGGTTTACTACGGGTGCGTCAAGCATTTACCCCAAGTTGGGGTTGAGGTAAATGGTTTAGTGATTGGATCTGAGCATATCTCTGCCACTTCGGGAGGTAAGGTACAGCCATTTGCGATCGCAAACAGCTCGATCTGGAAACGATTACTAGGGGTAAGAAAAGCAGTTAAGCAAATATTGACAACTTCGCAGTTTGATGTGGTCACATCTCATTTCGCACTCTATACATTTCCTGTACTAGATCTCCTTGGCAAGCGACCATTAGTAATTCATTTTCACGGACCTTGGGCTTTAGAGAGTCAAGCAGAGGGGGCAAGCAAGCTATCGGTCTGGGGGAAATGGGTAATTGAGAAGTTGGTATATCAGAGAGCAAGTGCCTTTATCGTCTTGTCGGAATCATTTCGACAGGTTTTGCATCAAAGCTATGGTGTACCGCTAAACAAGATTTTTATCGTTGGGGGAGGGATTGACACAGCAGAATTTAATCTGGATTTGACGCGGGAGCAGGCAAGGAAGAATCTTGGTTGGCAAAGAGGTCGCCGCATTATCCTGTGTGTGAGGCGATTGGTACAGCGTATGGGGTTAGAAAATTTAATTGCGGCGATCGCAATAGTGAAGGATCAATATCCTGATGTCCTATTACTAATTGCTGGTAAAGGGGCAATTGCAGACAACTTGCGATCGCAAATTCAATCATTACAACTAGAAAATCATGTACAACTATTGGGATTTATTCCCGATCAAGACCTTGCAATCGCTTATCGAGCCGCAGAGATGAGTATTGTGCCAACCGTTGCCCTAGAAGGATTTGGACTAATTGTAATTGAATCCTTAGCAGCAGGCACACCCGTATTAGGCACACCAATTGGTGGTATTCCTGAGATTTTACAACCGTTTTCTCAAGATCTGGTTTTAGAAGGTAGCACCACAGACCAATTAGCTAAGGGCATGATTGAGGCTCTGTCTGGTAAGCGGCAGATGCCCAGTGCAGAAGCATGTCAAACCTATGTGAGACAAAACTACGACTGGCAAGTAATTGCTAAGCAAGTCAAATCAGTTTATACACAAATTTTATAACTTTCGCCACCCACTAATTTTTACTCCTCAATCGCGCCCAACGCGATCAATTTTGCCTTTTGGGCAGCAGTGAAACCCGTTGCCTCATTAATATTTAGCCCCTCATAGGGACGTGGCTCACGATAAGTTGTTACACAATCACCAGTGGCAACATTCCAAAGTCGAATCGTTTCATCGCGGCTACTACTAACCAGCCACTTACCATCGGGTGAAAATGCGATCGCATAAATATTCCCAGTATGTCCAACTAGCCGTTTAACCACATCACCACTCTGCCAATTCCAAATGATTATTTGTGAATCTTCTCCTGCACTAGCTAGTAGTTCAGTTACAGAATTAACAGCAATAGTTAGAATATTATGACCATTACCAATTCGTTCAGGAATTAACTCATTACTTTTGGTATCCCAACGATAAACCGTCTTCTCTCCACAAACAAAAGCCAAATCTGACCTTTGCGGTACGAAAACTACATTAGAAGTCAACACAAATGACTGCTCAATACTTTGAATACATTGCCCCGTCTTAGTATCCCAAAGCCTCAGCGTTTTATCACGGCTACTACTAATTAGATGGCGATTATCAGGACTAAATGCGATCGATACAATCGCTTCCCTATGACCATGTAAAACTTGGAGACATTCCCCAGTCACAATATCTCTTAGTTTGATCACCTTACTAGTTTCTCCAGTCGCCAACAACTTACCATCGTGACTAAAGATTAATGTCCTTGCTAAATCAGGATGCTCCGTAACTGTGATTAAGCAATTACCACTACTAACGTCCCATAACTTAACAGTACAATCCTCCGCACAACTAGCAAGTAATGTGCCACTAGGGCTAAATACAACTTCCCAGACATGTCCAGCATGTCCTTGCAAAGTGCGAATACATTTACCAGATTGCACATCCCAAAGACGAATAATTGAATCATCTCCCCCACTTGCTAACAGGCTCTGCTCTGGGTTGAATACGACCGACCTTACAGCATTTGTATAGCCCTGTAAGATCCGAAACTGCTGCCCCGATGTAATCTCCCAAAGATTTAATAGATGCTCATTAAAATTTTGATCGATGTGACCACTACCAGCATTAACAGTGCTTTTATCTGTCCATGACCTACCCGTATGACCTTGAAAAGTTCGTACACATAATCCTGTATCTATTTCCCAAAGCTTGATCATTTCATCACCACTACTACTCGCCAAAATTTGACGATGGGGATGAAAGGCTACAGAGCGTACCCAATGATTATGACCTGTTAGTACCTTCACACATTGACTAGTGTGGAGATCCCAAAGTCGGATCGTGCGATCGCCACTACCCGTTGCTAATATCGCACCATCATGACTCAACCCCACCGCAAACACTGTATGGGTATGACCAGTAAAAGTCTGGACACATTTACCTGTCTCTATCTTCCATAATTTTGTAGTTTTATCTTCACTGCCACTAGCTAATACATTACCGTTATGGCTAAACGCAATTGACCACACAATATCTGTATGACCAGTCAAAACTCGCAGACATTTTCCCGTCTCAATGTCCCACAAACGAACTGTGCAATCATCACTGCTACTAGCTATTAAAGTACCCTTAGGACTAAAGACAACAGATTCGACAATATCTTCATGTCCATGCAAAGTCTTAATACATTGTCCTGATTTCCATAGACGCACAGTACGATCAGCATGACCACTAGCCAAAACTCTACCATCAGGGCTAAATGCAACAGACTGCACTGCACCGATGTACCCTTGTAAGGTATTTAAGCAATCCCCTGTGGATACATCCCATAACTTAATTGATTGATCAATACTGCTACTCGCTAGCACAGTACCTTCAGGATTGAACGCTACAGAGACAACCCAACCTTTATGACCACGATAGGTGAGAAGCGGTCTCCCATCACTGACTTGCCAAAGATGGATATCCCCTCTAGTATCCCCAATTGCCAGTAATTTCCCATTCGCACTAAAAGCTACTGACAGGACACCACCAATTACCTCAGCAAAAACTGAGTTAATCACATCAGTCTTTGCAAAATTAACTTGATGCAACTTGACTTCAGCCAAATAAGCTTGGCGGATTGCTAAATACGAAAAGTCTGCGCCCGTGAGATTGATCCCAAGATGGCACAACAGGTTAATAATATTGCCGCCACCATACCCAAAAGTCGATTTAAGCTCTCCATCTGGTCGCAACTCGCGTCGGCGCAACTCTTCTAATGTTCGGAATAATTCCTTTGCAATCATTTGCTTACTGCCCAAACGACCCAATAACTTGGCAACTAAGGGTTCCAAAATTAGGAGAATTTGACTTTGGCGAATATAGTCCTTTGTCGTAGCTTTAATTAGGGCATAGTGGCGCAGATAGAAAAGTTGTTGATTTAACTTCAACTGAATATTAGGTAACAAGCCTAAAGGCTGTTCTTGGATAATTTCCCGATAAATCTGATCAACTAGTGTATTGGTGACAAACTCCATAACCACAGGTTGCTGAGTAAAACCCGTAGCCGTATGCTCAACTAATGACCGACGCTTGAGAGACTGGAGCGACATCATCAGTTCATTTTGATCAACTGTTGGCACAATATCGGTACGCAATTCGTCGGGCTGGACTGGCTCACGATTAATTGCTAACCAGAGCATTACTTGTTTTTCATGGGCGGTCAGCCTTTGATATTGCTGGCCAATTAACTCACTGATGCCACTAAAAATGATGGTTTTCTGTTCTAGAAATCGCTCAATACTACCTGAGTAAATTTCTTTGATTGAAGTTGCCGCAATCTTCAGCGCCAAAGGATTACCTCGATACCAATCCACTAGGCGATGTAATTCCGTAGAGATAGATTTGACACCCTTATCTTCCAGAACCCTTTCGGCGGCAATTTCGTCCAATCCGTTCAGTTGCAAAATTCTTACGGGCAAAACATCACCCTCTAAAGTCGCGACTTCTTCTGGCATCTCGCGACTGGTAATGACAACACAACTGTTGTGAGAAACTTCGCCAATTTTCCTTAACAAAGAGCCGTAGCTTTCATAGTCTTTACGATATGCACCAGCTTGCAGCTCATCCTTTAAAACTGATTCAAAGTTATCTAATACTAGTAAACAACGATAACGCTGCAAATACTCCATTAAGCGAGAAATTAAGGCTTGGGGATCACTAGTATCGGGAATTTCTTGTTTTTGAGATAGGAAGTGAATGACTGAGGCTAAGGTTGCGCTTGGCGTATTTACATTATTTAGAGATCGCCACATTACAAAATCAAACTTATTTTGTAAATGGTGAGCCAATTTGACAGAAAGAGAAGTTTTACCCAATCCTCCCATCCCCAAAATTGCAATCAAGCGACAGTGATCAACCTCAATCCAATTTTCTAAAATATTAAGTTCAGACTCTCGACCATAAAAGAAGGTAACATCTACCACTTCTCCCCAATCTTGATGACTAACTGCTTCGGGGGAACTAGCGTCTAGACTTACTTTTCTGGACTCCATCTGACGACGAATCACACTTTGTAGAGAATTTTTGGTCACTTTTTCCCCAAATGTCTCCGTCAACATATGCCAGAGCTTATGGCTGGCTAACTTGATGTATCCAGGTTCATAACCACTTTGCTTAGCAATTTCGCCGTAGGACATTCCCTGCCACACCGCTAAAAAGATCGATTTTTCGACTTGATTAAATCCCCGTTTTTTTAACGATAACTCTGCAAATGTCATCGCTTCATGGGCTTTCATAGATGCGCCTTAGATGTGTCAGGTGTACTAAGTAAATGAGTATAACTTTGAGGATAACTTTTGTATAACTTCATGATTTTTATTCTAAGTCGTTTCATGATGTGTTGTACTTTGTAGTAGATATTTGTTATATCGCCTCTGAATCTCGATAGTTTTTACAGTCTAATGAAGTAAGGGAGCATCTTCCTGTCTAAGATGAGAAAACGAAGATCCTATAGCAATTCTCATGTTGGTGAGTTACAGACAAGGGGCTTAAGCCCTTTGTTCAGCTAGCCTGGTGTGTAGCTTCCTAGACTGAAAACCGCTATATGTATCTCGGTTGATTAAAAAGCGCTATAACAAATTTATTCATTTCTCCCCAAATTACATGAAAGTAGCTCTAGTTCATGACTATCTTACGCAGCGCGGTGGCGCAGAAAGAGTATTTGAACTGCTATGCAAGCATTTTCCAGATGCAGATATTTATACATCTGTGTACGATCGTCAAAATACGATATTCATGGGAGATCGAGCAGTACGTACCACTTTTTTGCAGAATATAGTAGGTACTCGCAAGTATTTCAGATTATTTGCGCCATTTTATTATGCCGCTTTTAGTGGATTAAATCTTCAAAAGTATGACTTAATTCTAAGCAGCAGTGCTAGTTTTGCTAAAGGTGTTCAAAAGCATCCTGATGCAATCCATGTCTGTTTTTGTCATAACATTACACGTTTCCTTTGGGATACAAACACATACTTGCGAGAGTATGGGATGTATAGCTTTCTGAAACCTATAATTGAGCTATTTTTCAGGAAGATGCGTCAACAGGATATTTTTTATTCTCAATCTCCTGATTACTATGTTGCCAACTCCACAACCGTTGCCAAACGCATTAAAGCAACTTACAACAGAGATGCTGTAGTGATCAATTATCCAATTGACGACCAACGCTTTGTGTTTTCAGATCAAAAAGATGATTATTGTCTTGTATCTTCGAGACACCTTAGTTACAAGCGTCTTGATCTTATCGTTGAAGCCTTTAATTCTCTGTCAATGCCACTCATAATTACGGGAGAAGGGCCTGAGACAAAAAAATTGCAGGCAAAATCAGGTGCAAATATCCGATTTCTAGGACATGTTAGCGATCGCGATCGCTGTAATCTTATGTCAAAAGCAAAGTTTGTCATTATTGCCGCTCTAGAAGATTATGGACTTGTACCAATCGAAGCCAATGCTAGTGGTACACCTGTGATTGCCTACGGTGCAGGTGGTGTTATGGATACCCAAATTTCAGGATTAACAGGCATACTTTTTGAGGAGCAAACTGTAGAATCTTTAAAAAATGCAGTGATAGAAGCCCAATCTATTGTTTGGGACTATTCTAAAATTCGAGATCATGCCATCTCTAATTTTTCAGAATCCGTCTTTTTTGCTAAGGTAGATAGGCTACTAGCAGAACTCTGTATAGATAAAGAGCATAGGGCATAGTTTAAAAGCTAAAAGGTTTACTTTCAGAACTACACAAAGGATAAATGCATGAATGTAAATGCTGCTCAAACAACTAATTTTGCGATCGCAGAGCAAGATCTTGGTTATGGCAAAATTTTTGCTGTTCTTGCCCGCAGGCGATTCTGGATTTTGGGTGGCTTGGGACTAGGCTTAGTCATAGCAGTGTTCATGAATATTAATACTAAGCCCCGCTACACCAGTATCATGCGCTTATTAGTCGAATCAGCCTATAGATCCAGATCTTCGACATTTATTGATTCCAATGTTCAGGTTGACTATGCCACACAGCTAACATTGCTACAAAGCTCTTCCATGTATCAAAAAGCTGCCAATTTACTAGCGGCTGAATATCCTGATATTACTAGTGAGGAATTACAATCCCTAGAACTGGGGATGTTAGGAGAAAAAGAAAGCCAGACCAAAATTGTCGAAGTAAAATACACCGCTCTAGATCCTGTTAAAAGCCGACAGGTTTTAAAAGCATTTCAAAAGGTATACACAGATTATAACCGTGAACAGCAAGAAAAGCGTTTGCAGACGGGCTTAGCGGGGATTGACGAACAAATCGCCGATCTCAGAAAAAACATTGATGAAACTGCTGGGGCAATTGAAACATTTCGACGAAACAATAACTTATTTGATGCAACTCAGAGAGTGACCGAAGTCACATCAGCATTAAATGGCATCGAACAACAACAGCGCAGTACCAAACTGGAATATGACCAAGCAAGTGTACGTTTACAATCTTTACAACAAAAATTAAACCTATCTTCTGAAGATGCGGTTTTGTTGACACGCCTAAACCAATCCCAGCGATATCAAGCACTAGTATCAGAAATGCAAGGTATTGAAGTGGCACTTAATCGCGAAAAAGCTAGGTTCCAAGTTAGCACTCCTATAGTTGAGGCTCTTGAGTTGCGGTTTAATCAACAACAAGCTAGCCTCGAAGAGGAAAGAAGAAGCATTTTAGGAGATGCAGATTTATCCAGAGCATCTCAATGGAATGGGGATCAACTGAGTGGGGTTGACCTTGCGCTAGCCAATCAAATTGTAGAAGCCCAAACGCAAATGACTTTGTTGCAATCAAGGCTTGAATCCCTAGCATTACAGGAAAGAAATCTCAAAGCAGAAATTAATCGTTTGCCCAAGTTATTGGGGGAATATGAAAATTTACAGCCCAAGCTCCAAGTCCAGCAAGAAACATTACAAACACTGATCAAAAATCGTCAAGATCTCACCCTAGAAATTGCCCGTGGTGGCTTTGATTGGCAGATTGTTGAGGAGCCAAATCTTGGATTTACAGATTCAGGGGACGCTTTACGCAGAAACTTATTGTTAGGGCTAGTTGCGGGGCTATTTATCGGTGGAATGGCAGCCTTTATCCGAGATATGCAAGATGATACTGTCCGCACCTATGATGAACTTGAGCAACAGATTTCTTCCTTGTCACTATTGGGCATGACTCCTCAGTACATGCAGGTTGAAGAGTCAGGTGCGAATTTCATGCCCCAGTTTCTAAAAGGGCAGACTATTTCCCCTCTTACCATTGAAATAGTGCAATGGCTACCGTTTCGCGAATCTTTAGATCTGATCTTTAAGAACATTCAGCTCAGCAGCTATGCACAAGAGCCGAATGTTCGCTCAATTGTCATCACATCTGCGATCGCAGGGGAAGGTAAATCAACAATTGCGCTTGGTTTAGCAACCAGTGCTGCCCGACTGAATAAACGGGTATTACTGATTGACGGTGATATGAGAGTCCCAACTTTACATAAAAAACTCAACTTACCCAATGATCGGGGATTATCAACCTTATTGGCTAGCCAAGGCAGTATTAATAGTCAAGAAGTTATTCAATCTTCTAACTCAACTATTGATATTCTCACCGCAGGACCAATTCCCAGTGATTCTGTGGCTCTCCTCAGCGCTGAGTGTATGCAGCAATATATCTCTAACTTTGAGCAGGAATATGATCTGGTAATTATTGACTCACCGCCTGTGCTAGGTACAGTTGACACAATTCAAATAGCCTCTTGCAGTGGTGCAACTATTGCCGTAGCACGTATTGATCGGATTACCCGTGGTGAATTTTCGCAAGCAATCTCAGTTCTCCAAAAGCTAAATTTAATTGGTGTTATTGCCAATGCTGTGAAGGAACTACCCCACACCTATAAATCAGTCGCAGTCAAAGACGATGATGATGACGAATAGTTGATTTAAGTCGCTAGGTACAATTAAATATAAAACTCCAAAACATGTGGCACACACTGATCGTATATCACATGTTTTGGAGTTTTAACTATATAGCAAGGCAAGAGTTCGCTAGTACAAATCAAAACGCCAGAAGACGATTGGCTGCGCGGAGCGCAGCCAATCGTCTTCTGGTTTTATGTCCTAAGCAAAAAAAGTTTTGCTATATCTAGCTAATTAGCAATAGCTGAAAATTTTCATGAATGAGGTTTTGGTGTTGGTCATCTCTTGCCTATGAAGATGGCTATAACTTTTATATAACTTTTAGTATTACCTTTTACTAACTTATGGTAGTTGCTATCTCTGTGAAATTAGTAGATAAATATATATAAGGAAAGCTACACAGTATTTATGTAGATCGTTGGGTAGCAGAAAATTAAGCACAAATACGCAGACAGTGGAACTAAATTCTAGATGTATCCGTCATTGCTGCAATCCATCATAAATCTGGTATTGCCATATCGTTAAACATAGAGGGAAGAAATGACTGGTCTAATCGTCAATAAATTGTCAAAAGATGCACTAATCAATCTCCCCAAAAGATCGATATTAACGAATGCATCAAATTATTTATACAAATGTAGACTGCTCGTTAACTCCCTACTAGATAAGAGCTTGATAGGGTTAGAGTCTGTCAAAAACTCACTAGATCAATCACTAGATAACTTTGCTGATAAGAATATGATTCTAGTTGAACCTGAGATCGGCGAATTGAAACTCAAGAACTTAGCAGATGTATGCCAAAGATCAAATAAGTCGGTATTTTTAAATCTACCAGAGGCTAGTGAGCTTCCTCAGCACAACCGAGCTATATCATGGAGTATCAAGCGTATTACCGACTGGCTAGCAGCATTAATCATCTTGATTATCCTTAGTCCTATTATGCTCATCCTCGCCGCTATTATTGGCGGCACGTCACAAGGGGATATATTTTTCTATCAATGGCGTGTTGGCGAAAATGGTAAGTTATTCCGAATCATCAAGTTTCGCACCATGATTACTGATGCGGATAAGTTACACCATCTGGTGATGACTGGTCAGACTGGACTGCATAAATGTGAAGATGATCCAAGAATTACCAATGTTGGTAAGTGGATGCGTAAGTACAGTCTTGACGAATTGCCTCAACTTTTTAATGTTTTACGGGGAGAAATGAGTCTTGTGGGTCCCCGTCCTTGGGCTTTGTATGATGCCCTTAGGATTAGTGGTGATGGCAAAAGAAGATTAAAATCATTGCCTGGTGTAACAGGTGCTTGGCAAGTGAGCGCAAGATCGACCATGCTTGATCTCGATGCGGTTACGGAGTGTGATTTAAGTTACCTGCGTAGTTGGAGTTTATGGTCAGATCTAAAAATCCTATTAATGACTGTTCCGAAGGTTTTATCTGGTTTTGGAGCGTGTTAGACAAATTAACCACTAGAAACAAGTTGCGGCGCAAAGCGCCGCAACTTGTTTCTAGTGGTTAATAATGCCGATAAACATCGCTATTTTAATGATTTGAGTAATCCTGTACAGGCATCAAATAGCAAATCAATGACGTAATTAAATCCGTCTGAGCCGCCATAGTAGGGATCAGGCACTTCTTGATCATTGTGAGTTTGGCAGTAGTCACACATCATCTTTACCTTGTCCGTAAATTTACCTTGCGGATCAAGGGCAAGAATGTTGCGATAGTTATCTTTATCCATTGCCAAGATCAAATCAAATTCTCGCAAATCCATTGCTTCGAGTTGTCTTGCTGAGCCAACAAAATTTAACCCTCTTTCTTTTGCGGCAGCACGCATACGACGATCGGGTGGTGCACCCACATGCCAACCACCAGTTCCTGCGGAATCACAGACAATGCGATCGCAAAGTCCTTCCTGCTCCAGCAAATGATTCATAATATTTTCCGCCGCAGGGGAGCGGCAGATATTGCCAAGGCAAACAAAGAGAAGTTTTTTGGTCATATTTCTATTCAAATAAACTCTACACAAGGTGCTGCAAAGCAGCACCTTGTATAGACAAAAAATTAGGCGCAGAGCGTTAAAACTTGCTCGACAACCTTGGGCGTGACATCTTGATGTTCACCTAGGGCAATAAAACCGCGTTGTTTAAAACGATCGGTAATTAGAGGAATTACATCTAGTCCCACACCATAGTCTGACAATTTAGTACGCACACCAACAGCTTCAAAAAATTCACGAGTTTTTTGAATTGCCTGATCAATTCGAGCATCTTCAGTACCATCGGATAGCCCCCAAACGCGATCAGCGTATTGCAGCAACTTTTGGCGTTTGCGATCGCGCTGCACTGACAGCATATTCGGCAACACGATCGCCAAAGTCTGAGCATGATCGATACCATGCAATGCCGTTAGTTCATGACCAATCATATGGGTTGACCAATCTTGAGGGACACCTACACCAATTAAGCCATTGAGCGCCATCGTCGCACACCACATCACATTGGCACGGGCTTGGTAATCATGGAGATCCGCCAAGGTTTTTGGGCCCTCTTCGATCAAAGTTTGGAGGATTGACTCCGCCATCCGATCCTGTAGTGGCGCATTAGCAGGATAGGTCAAATACTGTTCCATCACATGGGTATAAGCATCAACAATCCCATTGCTCACTTGGCGTAGTGGCAGTGAGTAGGTCGTTTCAGGATCGAGGACTGAGAACTTAGGAAATACCAAAGGACTTGCAAAGAAAAGCTTCTCTTGGGTTGCCGCCTTGGTGACGACAGAGTTCGTGTTCATCTCTGAGCCAGTCGCGGGTAAGGTCAACACTGCACCGAAAGGAACTGCCGATTTAACAAGTGCTTGTTTTGCCAAAATATCCCAAGGATCACCTTCAAAGGGAACAGCCGCTGCAATAAATTTTGTGCCATCGACAACGGAGCCACCTCCCACCGCGAGCAAAAAATCAATTCCTTCGGCGCGAATTAGTTCCACGGCTCTCATCAAGGTTTCTAGATGGGGATTTGCTTCAATGCCACCAAATTCCAGAAAATTACGACCTGTGAGAGCAGCTTTTACCTGTTCGTAAACCCCGTTGGATTTGATACTACCACCGCCATAGGTGATCAGGATTTTGGCATTAGCAGGAATTTCTGCCGCAATATTTGCAATTTGACCTTTGCCAAATAGAATCTTGACGGGATTATAAAAAGCAAAATTTTCCATGATTAACTCATAAAACATTAAAGTTGATGCTCATACCCTGAGCAAGGAGCTTAAGCCCCTTGCCTATGTAATTGATTTACACAAGATACTTTGCACCAACTTTAATATAACTAAAACGCTAGATCGTCCGACCGTGAGCCAGAGTAGATCATCCCTTTGCTGAAGTTGACGCTCAGTGGCTCGCCATCACGAATAAAGCCCGTAGCATTTTTAACCCCAATCAAAACAGGGATGCCCAATCTTCTACCAATAACTACGGCATGGGATTCGAGGCTATCATCTTCCGTAATTACCGCCGATGCCTTGCGAATAACGTCGATGTAGTCAGCATCGGTGCGATCGATGACAAGAATTTCACCTTCATGGAAATCGCGGACATCTAAGTGATGGAATGCGACCCTAGCACGACCATGGACGATGCCAGAGCCAATGCTTAGACCTTTACCCACCACTGAAGAGACAAACTCCACCTTAATCAAGTCTGTAGATCCTGCTACGTCTTGCAATGTACCTGCTGACATAACAACGAGATCGCCAGCCGTTAGCAGCTTCATCTCTTGCGCAAGATTGAGTGCCGCTTCAAAGTTTTGTCTGGCGGAGGGTAGAGATACTAGCACTAGGGGCTGGACACCCCAAACCATTTGCAATCGTCGCGCCACTTGGACATTGGGCGTAACTGCCAAAATTGGGATTGGTGGTCTGAATTTACTGACGTTGCGAGCCGTAGAGCCTGTTTTGGTCAGGGTAACGATCGCTGCTGCATTTAATTGCATGGCAATATTACCAACCGCTTGACTGATCGCATTGGGAACTGCACGTCCCATACTTTCGAGAGGCTGCATTTGCAAGTCTTGTTCTCTCTCAATTCTGACAGCAATTCTTGCCATGGTTTCCACAGCCAAAATCGGATATTTACCAACCGCAGTTTCGTTAGAGAGCATCACAGCATCAGTTCCATCGATAATCGCGTTGGCTACGTCCGAGATCTCCGCACGGGTTGCACGAGGGCTGTTTACCATACTGTCGAGCATTTGCGTTGCGGTAATTACGGGAATACCTAAACGATTAGCGGTTTTAATCAGTTGCTTTTGGGCAATTGGTACGTCTTCGGCAGGGATTTCTACACCCAAATCACCACGGGCTACCATCACACCATCGCAGACGGAGAGAATCGCTTCCATATTGGCGATCGCTTCGTGCTTTTCGATTTTGGCAACTACACTCGCTTTCCGACCAGAAGCGGCAATTAGTTCTTTAACCTCAAGGACATCTTCAGGGTTACACACAAAACTTAGGGCAACCCAATCAACGCCTTCAGACAGCCCAAAGCGTAAATCTTCACGATCTTTATCGGTCATCGCACTGACGGATAAATGCACATTGGGGAAATTCACCCCTTTATTATTTGAGAGCGTGCCGCCAATGACTACACGACAATATAAATCACCTAATTCAACATTTACAGCTTCGACGACCATCTCCACTTTGCCGTCATCAAGCATGATCACCGCGCCCACAGGCACTTCTTCAGCGAGAGTTTCATAGGTGATGCAGCTAATTTCTGATGTACCAGGGACTTGGCGGCTGGTGAGTATAAATTTATCGCCTCTGTTTAATGTGATTGGTCCATCTTTAAATACCCCAAGGCGAATTTTGGGACCTTGTAAATCCTGCAAAATACCGACAGGTTGATTTAATTCACTGGATACTTGGCGGATATTACAGATGCTGCGATGGTGGTCAGCATGAGTGCCGTGGGAAAAGTTGAGGCGAAAAGTGCTTGCGCCTGCTTCAATAAGCTGGCGGATCATATCGGGGCTACTGGTCGCGGGTCCAATAGTAGCAACAATTTTTGTGCGACGAAAAGTTTCTCTAACGGTCATGGATTGTCAGCTAACGGCGAACCTCAAACATACCAGAATCTCATGACAATTCTTCAAATTGTCATTACTCTTTGGTTCATAAGTGACATTAAGGGATGATTCTCAGCTAAGCGAAAATTTCACTATCCTTAAACCCACGCCATCCCATGTCATCAACATTGTAAACTTCATAACCTCTAGATAAAAAAGGCTGCTTGAGTTTTCTAATCAGAAGATTTTCATCCAATATAATCATCAAGCAGAATACAGCCTATTGAGGCTTTGAGTAGTGCAGAAATATTTTTAAAAGCGGCGCGAAGCACCGCTTTTAAAAATATTTCTGGGTTTTAATAAAGCGCAAAGCGCTGTATTTCTGAGCAATTAATAATTTAGCAGCACTTTCCAAACCCCTCATGAATTGTGATTTTAGATAAGAAAAATCATCAATAAATTCGGCTAAAGATCTCTCATCTTCAAGATAGTCAAAAAAAGTTTACAAAGGAACTCTCTTTCCCTTAAAAACTAGAATTCCACTCATAATATCGAGATCGCGATGAATAATCCCTTTGATTTCTAATAATTTATAGAGATTTCGACACTAATGAGGTACAGTCAAGGGGCTTAAGCCCCTTGACTGGTATAGGTTGCAGTAAAATCATGCATACCTCACTAGGTCAAAAATTGCTATATCTAATCATAAATTTCTCTACGATCTCCAATCTGATGAATAAAAAGCATTACGTCCAATCGTTGGAGATAATAAAGTGCTTTCTGCTACTGACACACTTCTAAAGCTAAAGTGGATATGAACCAAACAGTAAATCCAAAAAACAACTTAAGAGCAAAATCAGTAGGTAGGAAGCTATCTGATTTGATAACAAGTGACGATAGCTATATGTCAAAATGAGAGTAGTTCTGTATAAGCTTATTTTTGACAAGCTCACTGGTAATGTCTGCAATCTCCATCAAAGTTCCCAAACAAAAAATCAAAAATCCACCCCTAGACATTCATACATTAGGCGATCGCGTTTTGCGCCAACCTGCCAAACGAATTAGCAAAGTAAATGACGAAATTCGCCAGATCATTGTGGACATGCTGCAAACCATGTATAGCAATGATGGCATTGGGCTTGCCGCGCCACAGGTTGGTATTAACAAGCAGTTACTAGTTATTGACATCGAATTGAAGGATGAAGACAAACCACCTCTAGTCATGATTAACCCTGAAATCAAAAGTTCAGGTGGCGATCTGGTCAATGGGGAAGAGGGATGTTTGAGTATTCCTGAAGTCTTTCTTGATGTTGTCCGTCCCGATCGAGTTGAGGTATCCTATCGCGATGAGGATGGCAGACCTAAGCATTTAATTGCTGAGGGATTGCTGGCTAGGGTAATTCAACATGAGATGGATCATCTCAATGGGGTGTTGTTTGTGGATCGTGTTAAAAATGCGATCGCACTCAACAAAGAATTAAGCGCCCATGGTTTTACATCTAGAGATGTGCAAGCAGTTAAGTAATTATTAGTAGAGAACTTGCCGTGCAAAGCGCGGCAATTTTTTTTTAAGTAGCCATGCAGAATTATTTACACATATCCGAACTAATGGGAAGATTCTAAGAATCACCATATCCGAACTAATTACTGTGAGACTAATTGAGCCACTTTCGCCCGAAACGACAAAACTACTGTGGCGAATCTATCGTCAAAGTAACCGCTTTGCAATTCGGCAACGAGCACACTGTATTCTTTTGAGTGCTCAAGGCATGAGCATAGGTCAACTAATGCAAATTTTCGATGTGAGTCGCAAAACGATTCATAACTGGTTTGTGGCATGGGAAACACAGAAGTTAGTGGGATTGTGCGACCGAGCAGGAAGAGGACGTAAACCAACGTTTACCCCAGAGCAGCAAGAACAGATAAAACAATGGGTGAATGAATCGCCGAAACAACTCAAACGAGTGCTGCAAAATATTGAGGAAAAATGGAAAATTAAGGT